>JAGZUI010000014.1:0-26663 GCA_018380095.1 Atopobium sp. | reverse complement strand
CTATGCATAAACTTAACCTAATATGCTAGAAAATGAATAGCGTCATATAAAAGATTTAACTATAGGTAAATTCCGCACCTAAGGAACACACTTAAGTCACATATTCTGCTCAATTACGGGCATATTACACTTCTAAGTCAGATAATCTGCACGTTTGAGGTATTTTCAGCGTAATGTATACGTCTTTTTGACAGATTATCTGACATAGGTGTGTTTTGAACTGCCTCCTATTTCTGGTGTCCAAGAAATGGGAGGCAGTTCATCCGCCGGCTCTCTTTTTGGGTTTCTCGCCATTTTGCTTTACCATAGCAACATAAGGAGATGATGCGACATGAATAAAGCGGCTCAAATTATCAAGAACCTTTCACAGGGCTTTCTGATCTCGGGCATTTTAAGTGCTCTCATGGGCGCATACTATCTGTTTGCTAAGGCTGGACTTCCTCTGCAAGATCCTCCGCTGGCGCTCAAAATTCAATATGAAATTGACTTTGGCGTTGGCGAGAAAATGCTTATGTTGGGCTTAACCTGCCTGTTTATCGGCTGCATTGGCTATACCGTTGCGTGGATTTGCTCTAGGACAGAGAAAGTTCAAGATCCAAATAAGTATCAGGCGGGTAGACCTTCTCACCCTAACGAGGCAAACCAAAGCGCGGATTGCAGCAGAGGCTGAGGCTCGCGCGGAGGCTGGTTCGGCATCGTGTGACGCAGCACCTTGAAGCGCCCTAAGCTGAATTCATGTTCATTAGCAACAGATGCGGGACAAACACAAAAAATTGAACTATTTTTAAAATAGTATTGTCCATACAAACTATACTATTCATCAGCGAAATTCACTTTTTATGTGAATACTGATTTCTCTTAAGTTTTTACTATCAATTTGTAAGAAAATGTAGCTGTAATATGCACATCTTTTTGAGGGGCCATCATGAAAAAGGGTTTTCTTAAGAGAATCTCAGTCTTTCTAACCATGGTTGTGGCATGCCTGTTTATGTCTATTAACACAGCTCAGGCACTTGATCGCCAGAAAGACGATAGTGATCTTACCCAGATCAACATTTACCAGTTCACGCTGACCAGAGACAACATGACTGTTCTCTCGCAGGGAGCTGGCGTTAAGCGCATAGAGATTCCTGCTTCTGACACAGGCAATCTTCCTTCAACCGCTTTTGTTGTTCAGCCAACTAAGGACGGCTCTAACCAGCAGTATGCTCAGCCTCTCTCGCTGAAGTTCTCTAATGCTGGCACTGTTGACGGCAAGTCCGTTGACGTTTATGTCACCATTAACTCGCTGGACCTTACCCTTAAGAATGCCAACGCAGATTACAACAATCCAAATAAGACTGATGTTGCATTTCTGACTGTTGATGAGAACTGGGGAACTAAGTCCTTCCAGATTATGGACTACATTGACGTGAACCACCCCAGCTACACTGCTGATATGTTCAGGTCCTATGCAATCAGCGCAAACGTGACTGTAGAGCTTAAATACACCGATGGCACCCCTTGTGACCTCAAGCTTGTCATGCAGCCAAGCGATATTGACGTTGTCGGTGATGCTGGTGCAAACGAGACCTTCTCGCTCATTAATGCCAATAGCACCATAGATAGCATTGTTATGAATAACAGGAACATTCTTGTTGAGAGCACAAGCGGCAACAATATTACCTGGAATCCTGTTCGTGGTACCTCTGGTCCTGATCAGGAGAAGAACCTTGCAGGCTTTGCTGTTAAGTCCAAGTCAAACAGCATGACATTTGAGTCAACTAGTGCAGCTACCAGCGGCAGCCTTTTTGGCGTATACACCGAGGCAATTACTCCAGCTCCAGTAAAGGCCGTTGATCCAGAGCAGGCTCCTGCTAAGGCCGGAGAGACCATTACCTATACCGGCACCTTTACGCTGCCAAAGCAGGGCATTGATACCATCGGCAAGATTAAGTCGATGAGCATGGTTGACACCTTTGACGAGCGCCTTGATTTCCAGAGCCTTACCGTAAGCTTTGACGGCCAGACCCTCACTGAGGGCACCGATTACACTGTTGCTGTTGACGGCCAGAAGGTTACGGTCAACATCAAGGATCACCTGCTCACCAAGGCAAATGGCGGCAAGAAATTTGTTATTACCTACAAGACTGTTACCAACAGCAAGGTAGAGACAGACGGCTCCAACATTGATAACGAGCTTACACAGGTTGTCGACGGAAACGTTGCTCACTCCAATAAGGTAACCACTGAGCTTCTGTACGAGAAGACCCACGAGTTTGTAAGCGGCACTCCTAACAGGGAGCTTCCTCAGGAGGTCCTGGATTTGCTTCCTGGTAAGCAGACTAGAATTCCAAACGGCACCACCGTTACCCCTGATCAGCCACTTGGCGGCGTCACTCGTGTTGAGACTCCAGACGGAACTTGGGTATTCATCGGTTACGATCACGATTCTGAGGTCATTGACCACAAGAATGCCCACTTCATTGGCGTTTGGGTAGTTCTGCCTCAGCCAAAGAAGGATGTTCTGGATAATCAGGGCAACTCCATCGACGGCAACAAGGTAACTGCTGGTCAGGTGCTTACGTACTCCGTAACTTACACCAACACCACCAACACTGCTCGCGATGTCACTATCACCGATGTCATCCCAGAGCACACGACCTACGTTGATGGCTCCGCTGATAACGGGGGCACCTACGACCCAGCTACGCGTACTGTAACCTGGACACAGAACGTTGCTTCGGGCGACACACTCACCGTTACCTTCCAGGTCAAGGTCAACAAGGGCGAGAAGGACGTTACGGTTGTAAACACTGCCCACGTCAGCGATGGTCTTATCGACACAGACACCAATACCACCACCAACCCTGTTGTCCCTAAGCCTCGCAAGTCCCGCACTCCTTATACCGGCGACGATGCATTGCAGAACACGTTTATGTTTGCTATTGCAGGCGGCGCAGCAGTTCTCTTTGCGCTGGGCACACTCAAGCTTCACGCAGCTAGAAACTAAGCTGCGGCGAGGCTGACACTCGCAGGCATGGTGCGTGGAAGCCACAGATTTAGCACGCAGTAACTTTAAGCCGCTCTCATCTTGAGGGCGGCTTTTTGTATGGGTGCGCGCGCGAACGCGTTTGCGCGTGCAAGTTTGGGCGCGCAGAAAGCGATACTTGGAGCGCAAAGAATGCACTTCATACGTCAGTTAGTGCATTTGGGCGATATGAGACCATAGATAAGAACCGCAACAGTTACTCTAAATATGCCTTAAGGCAAGGATGCAAGCGGGTCACAGTCCGGCTGCAGCAAGAAAACAAGACATTTGGTTAAGCAAGTTGTTTGGATGTGCCATGGAAATTCGAGTGGTTGAAGAAAAAGGTCGCGCACAAATCGAGGTGACTATTTTGAGTGGTCCTGATGACCCGCGCGTTTCGGGAATTGTTCGCCAGCTTCAGATGGTTGACGGAAAGATGGCCGGATACGTTCCCGGGACCATCAACAGACGCGTTGTTCTTCTCGCGGATGTCTCGTGGATTCAAACGGACAGCAAATTGACGCTGATTCACCTGGTAAACGGGGAGACGCTGGAAAGTTCTAGCCGTCTGACTGAGCTCGAGGACGCTCTCAAGGATACGGCGTTTGTGCGCACTTCTCGACAGGAACTGGTCAACTTAGATCAGGTTACGGGTATCAAACCCGCAGGTTCTGGCCGCATACTGCTGTCACTTGGCGAGAAAACCCTTGTTGCTTCAAGAAAGTACGCCGCCGAAATCAAGCGATGCATTGGAATTGTGTAAGGGCCAGCGGATTTTCTCGCGCATCGCTCCCGGTGCCGAGCGCCAAACACCACTCGAACCACACTTTAACAGCAGTTTTATCCCAGAGAAGGGAACATCATGGAACGCAACGAATCACAAAACTGGCAAGGAATTGAGCGAGAGACTCAGCAAGAATTTGATGAGGGACTCAATAAAACAGTAGGTCAAATCATGTGCAAAGGTATTTCAGGTGGCGCGATATGCTTCACCGGCATCTCGCTTGTGTATGGCGTCATTGCGCTGGCAATCAATTATGGTGACAGGCAAAATAACATCATACTTCTTACGCTGATTGCCGCCGGCGTCCTGTCGGGGGTTTACCAGCAGATTTGGTTCAACTATCAGCCTCTGATTACTAAGCTCAGCTACCTTCACAGGTTTCTTGGCTTCAACGTTTGCCTGTTCCCAACGCTTGTAGCGATGGCGCTCATTGGAGGATGGGTGCCAAATATGGCTCAGGCTTGGATGTCGTTTACTGCGCTGTACCTGGTCATTCTTCTGGTAACCACTTTGATTTTCAACGCCATATTCAAGAAAGAGGAGCAGAAATATAAGGCTGCTTTCGAGAAGTATCAGGCATCTCGTCGCGCATAAAGTTTCAACTGACTCTGCGCTGTCCGCCGCGCGCCTGATTTCTGCAAAGAATCTGTAGGTTTTGCCTGAAAACATAAAAGAATCGGTGGATTCTGCCTGATTTCTACAAAGAATCTGTGTCCCAAACACAGATTCTTTGCATTTTTCAGGCAGACTTTTAGTGACGTGACTTTGTATCCAGGTGTGGTTTCATGGGCGTTTACGTGAAGCCTGATTTTCTCGCCATGTCTGAACGATTGGCCGGAAAAGTTCACCAAGTCTGAGCAATTTGCCGGTTTTCCCCGCCATGTCTGAGCTGTTTTACTCAGACATGATGCGTTTTTCAGGCTCAAAAGAACCTTCGCCGAACCGCACGCGCAAGAGCTCGGCCTGTCGAGAAGACCGCGCTCTTGCGAGTCGCACCTGACCGCCGCATGCTGGCAAGCACTTACTTTTTCTTCAGAGCGTTCAGGATGCTGATGATGATGTGGTAGAGGAGCGCGGAAACAGGCCAGATAATCCAGGAACTTTTCCAGTCCTTGGTGATGAAGCTATAGCCCACGTACAGCAAGGTAATGGTGCCAAAATACGCCCTGGCAATTGGCCTGTACTTCAATGCTGCGGATTTGGAGTCTCTCTTGTTGCTTTTCTCGTCGTGAGAGAAATCGCCTTCCTGAAGAAGAACCCTGTAGCCATCTCTAAGAATTCCCGAGTAAACCAGCAGGTAAACGCCAAGAGAGACGAGAATTGCTGCCACGAAGAAACCAAGAGCAAAGGTGAGGCCAGTCCCATAGTACGAGGCAATAAGGAAGGGGATTGCGCTCAGGATGGTAAGGCAGACGCCGGCAGCCTGTTGCACGTATCGCAACGATTCTGTGGACTCGGCGCGCCTACGAACGGCAGCCTCGACACCATACTGGAGCTCGAGAGAGGCCTCCTTGAGCTGCTTAAACTTCGCGAGCTTCATGTCCTGGAGAATCAGCAGGCCAACGCCCGCAGCAATGAAGAGCATCATGATGCAAATGCCTGCGATACCCATCGCATCTGGAGAAATGTGCATCGGATCAAAGTAAAGCGCGTCTTCGCTGTATGTTGCAAGCGAGACAAGAAGCGCGGGCCCCAGGATAAAGAGGGTAATTGCACCTGCCGTGGGTCGAGAAGTTCGTGCGATTGCATCCAGGTATTCGGTGGCTGTGTCGAGAGAAACGCTGAGCTTCGGTGCCACAGTTTTGCTGGTAGATGCGTTGTCAGTGGAAGATTCGCCAACGGTGCCGCCGTCAGTGCTGTCCGTGGTGCTGCCTACGGTGCTTGCGGCAGCGGGATCCGAAGAGTCAACCTGCCCCGAAGAGGCCGCATAATCAACAGCGATGGCAGTGGCTGGAAGCTCTTCAAGCTCGTCTTTGAGCAGGTAGTCTGTGGAAACGCCAAAGAGCTCGCTCATAGCCATAATCTTTTGAATATCAGGCATGGAAGCCATAGACTCCCATTTAGAAACTGACTGCCTCGAAACGCCAAGCTGTTGTGCAAGCTCTTCTTGTGACCAACCATTACGCTTTCTGAGGCTCATGATTTTCTCGCTCAGTAACACGGCTATTCCTTTCTGTTGGTGATGTGGTGGGATTCACATGTGATGGCTATTACTCTAAAAATTGCCTTGATTGCACACCACCAAGTTGAGTTGGAAATTTGTCAACTCTGAGTTGCGTAATAGTTTACCTGCAGAAATGTTATCAAATTTTGGAAAAATAGTTTTAAAAGTCATTTAAAATTTTTGTACGTTCGCGGAATATGTCGACCGGAGGCGACATTTGTTCAGTATGTATATGATAGTATCTGCTCACGGAGAAATTAAATAATCCATATCAGAAAGGAATGCGCTAAAAATTTTGTGCTTCTCGGCGTTGGGCCCGGCGCATAAATTTTGGCGTAAAAGTCACATGAAGAATTTAAAGGTCTGCATCGCTTCATCTGCTCTTGTAGCCGCATTGGCACTTGCTCCAGCATTTGCGCTGGCAGAGGGCACAGCGCCTGCTCCTACAAGCACTACCGGTGCTACTGCTACTACTGGCGTAACTCCTATTCCTGCACCAACTAGAGAGCAGCTCATGGATCCAACGGTTAATCCATACGCTCCTGAGGACGCATACTTCCTTCCTGATGTTACTAACCCAATTCCAGACGGATTTATGGTTGGCAACGCTGACGGCGTAGTCATTGTCGACAACGGCGATGGCACTGTTACCGTTAAGGGTCACTGGACTCCTGCGCTCGATTTTGACGAGGTCATTGAGGTTGAGTTTGTTCGCATTCCAGATCCAACGCCTACACCCACTCCTACTCCAGATCCAACTCCAGCTCCAACCCCTGATCCAGAGCCAGCTCCAGCACCAGAGCCAGAGCCTACACCAGCTCCTGCTCCAGCTCCTGCACCAACACCAGCGAAGAAGTCCGTACTCCCTGCAACTGGTATCGCAGATGTTGTAGTTCCAGCTTCTGTTCTTGCAGTAAGCGGCCTTGGTTTTGTTGCTGCTTCTCGTAAGGTTCGCAAGTAGGGGAAGAGCCTGCGGCGCCGACCGAGTTGTAAAGCCGACGGGTTTCTCGCCAGAAAAATATAACGTGCATGTAAAGCGCCTGATATACAGGCGCTTTTTTGTGTGGAAAACCGGGCGGGCGGCCGGGCAGAAATTGGGTACACTCTGAATAACAAAGTTCGGAGGTTGTTATGGACGATCAGCAGCAAAAACTCTCGCAGAACGGCGGCGCGCGCCAGGAGTCGGCGCACTCATCTTCAACTGCGCTTGTTCTAGAAGGCGGCAGTTATCGAGGCATTTTTACCGCTGGAATCCTTGATGTGCTTCGCGAGAAGGGCGTCACCAACTTTGAGAGTGTGTGGGGAGTTTCCGCAGGTGCCATCAACGCTGTGAGTTTTAGGTCTAAGCAGATGGGTCGTGCCATGCGCATTATGCTGGCATTTAGGGACGACCCCCGTTTTCTTTCGATCCGCTCGCTGATCACTACTGGCGACATTGCGGGTGCGGATTTCATGTTTGACGAGATTCAAAACCGCCTGGATCCCTGCGATAACGAGGTGTTTAACCAAAATCCCATGCAGATGTACGTGGTTGCGTCCGATGTTACGTTTGGTACGTCGGCATATCTGCACGTAAAAAAGTTCCCGGAAGACGTGACCATGGTCCGAGCGTCTGCGTCGATGCCAACGGTTTCTCGCATGGTTGAGCTGGACGGGCATCGTTATTTGGACGGCGGAACAACCGATTCAATTCCGTTTGCGGCAGCTCTTGGTCTGCCCGACGGAAAAGCTGAGTACGCGGTTGACGTTCCCGATCACACGCCAGCAAAGAAAGCGCTGGTCATTGTTACGCAGGACAGAAACTTCGTAAAAACCGACGTCAACGAGCAGATTGCTATCCGCTCACAGCTCTACTCCGCGTATCCATACTTTGAAGCCGCATTGGCTTCTCGCGCCGAGCGCTATATGGATCAGCGCAAACAGCTCTTTGAGCTGGAGGAAGAGGGTAGAGTGCTGGTGCTTCTGCCTCCCGAGCCAGTTGAAGTTAAAGTTAACGAGAAGTCCGGTGAAGCCCTGCTGTCTCTGTACCTGACAGGTCGCCAAGTCGCACTTGAGCGCCTCGAAGAGATTGAAAGTTTTATCGAGTAGGGACGCGAGCGACGCTCACGTTGCCTGTGCAGGAACCACAAATTGATACGAAAAGAGTTTGTTTTGAAGACACCGATGAACAGGTTTTTGAAGGTAATGTTTGCGCTGGTTATCGTTGCGATGACTGGTGCGGCAATTCTGCAGATCGTCGCCCCCGAGTACATGGGAAGCAACGCCGCTTATGGCATTTCGACCGGATGGCAGCGAGAGATTGGTTTTTGGAATCTCGCGGTGCTCATCATTTTGGTCACCACTTGTTTCCACTACGATTGGGTCTATCTACGTGCAATTTTGCTCGCGCTGATTCTGGGCGGCATTGGAATTGGAACCAATCACTTCATCCATTTTTTGAGTGCTCACGAGTCGGTAAATTTGGTGGGCGCTATCGAGAATTACGTTCTTGCAGTTGGTTGGATGATTGGCTGGAAGCTCGAATGCAACCGCAGGAAAACCGCGGGTGCTACTGATTAACTGCGGAAAGGTCGCGAGCGTTTTCGCACGACGGCGCTTCGAGTGAGACGTTATGCCCGCGACGTTATGCGCACGACATTATGCGCGCCTGATTTTCTCGCCATGTCTGAACGATTTGCCGGAAAAGTACTCCATGTCTGAGCTATTTGCCTGATTTTCTCACCATGTCTGGGTAAATTTACTCAGACATGGTGCAGTTTTCAGGCTCAAAATTTAGGGTCAAAGCGCCTATCGTTCACGCGCCTGATTTTGTCAAAGAATCTGTAAATTTTGCCTAAAATCATCAAAGAATCTGTGGATTTGCCTGATTTCTGTAAAGAATCTGTGCCTCAAATACAGATTCTTTGCACTTTTTAGGCGCACATTGCTAGACAGGCCCGCCTGGCGAGAAACCCGGTGCACCCGCAGCTCCCCGCGTGCTCGCACCCCGAACGCTAGCGCAGGCGTGTGAGCTGCACTTTCTCGATAAGCGAATCCACAACCGAGCGCTCCGCCGCCTGAGTTCCGCTCTCCATGACGTTTGCGGCGCCCGTGGCCATGGCCAGTCGCAGCGCGTCTTCTGTCGAGAGACCCTGTGCATCTGCAAAGGCAAGCGCCGCCACAACGGAGTCACCAGCACCGACAGTGCTTCCTACCTGGACTTTTACTGGACCAGCATACCAAACCTCGTCGGCCGTGGCGTAGACGGCACCGTTGCCGCCCATGGAAACGCAGACCGTTTCGATGCCACCAGCAACAATCTCGGATGCGGCGGCGGCAATCGCGTCCACGTCGGCAAGCTCACGGCCAAGCATGGTGGAGAGCTCGTGATCGTTTGGCTTGGTGAAGTACGGCTTCTGCTCAAGACCAGCTGAGAGCGCTGCGCCGTCAGCGTCCAGGTATACCTTCAACCCGGCGTCGCGCAAAGCACGAGTCCAGCGGCCATACGTATCAGCAGCAGCTCCGCGGGGGAGGCTGCCGGAAAGAACCACAATATCGCCAGCGGAAGTCTTGGCAATCACGTCAGCAAGTGCCTGGTCAAGCATGGTGTCGGTGACCTCGGGACCAGGCTCGTTGATGTCGGTATTGGTGCCGCCCTCAGTATCAACGACCTTCAGGTTGGTGCGCGTCTCGCCAGGAACAGAAATCGTCTGGACCTTGATGTTATTCTCGCCAAGTGTATCGGCGATCCATTTGCCGGTTTGACCTGCAAGAACGGCGATAGCGGTAGACTCTCCGCCCAGCTTAGCAATAACTTTGGAGACATTGATGCCCTTGCCGCCCGCGTCCTGCCTGAGCCACGTGATGCGATTCACCTGGTCAACGGCAAAATTTGGCACCTGGACGGTCTTGTCCAGAGCGGGATTGAGCGTGACGGTGTAGATGCTGGGCATAGTCGCTCCTCGGTTTGCGGCGCCGCAATCGGCGCTTGAACGGCACTTCCAAGCGGCGCAAGTTATCTACGCTGATAATACTTCAGTTTCGGCAAAAAAGTAACCGCGGACAGCGTTGTTACGCGCATGTCCGCGGTCTTTTCTGGCGAGAAACCCGGCGCACTCGCGGCTCGCCTTGGACCCGCGGCCCGGTGGCGCACACGCCGCTCGCCCTGCGCCGCCCCGCGCTGCCCGGCGCGCCGTCAGCGCTTACTTGCTGTCAGCGCTCTTGAACTGGTCGAGCGCCCAAGCGTACGCAGTTGGAGCAACCCTGGACCAGTACTTCCAGTTGTGGTTGTCGCCGGAGTCGCGCTGGTAGTCAACGTTGATACCAGCATTTTTGAGCTGCTCAACAAAGGCGTCGACGTCAGCAACAGGTACTACGCCGTCGTCGGAAGTTGTTGCCACAAAGAACGAAACCTGACTTGGATCAACCTCACCAAGATACTGGGTTGGGAATAGCTGCTTGTACAGATCCCATGACCAGCTGGTGGTTCCGTCGCTAAAGGCGTGCTGAGACGTGTAAATAAAGTTGTCGTCAGCAAGTGTGGTCCAAACAGAAGGCGAGAGCAAAATGCCCTTGCTAAAGTAATCGGAGTGGTGCAAAACAAATCGTGCCGCACCATAACCGCCCATAGAAATGCCGCCGATTGCGTGATCTTTGCGATCTTTTGACACGCGATACGTGCTCTCAATGTAAGGTACCAGGTCGTTCATAATTGCAGATTCCATCTTGAGGCCGCGGTCGGCAGAGTCAATATAGAAGCTGTTAAAGCCGTCGACAAAGACTACGATAGCTCCCTGACCAGCGGTTTGAATAGCCTCGTCAAGCATGGCGGACGAATCAAAGCGCTCCAGCAGATTGCGATGATTGCCATACAGTCCATGCAGCATATATACAACAGGATAGGTCTTATCGGAATTGGACTCGTAGTCTGCAGGCAGGTAGACGTCATAGTTCCAGTCCAGACCAAGGGTTGGCGAGTAGAACGATGTCGCCTTAACCGTACCTTTAGGAGCTTCGTCTTTCTGCGCCTCCGTTTGAGCGGTTGAGCTGCCCTGAGTGTTTTCAGAAGCGGCTGGCGAGCATCCGTAGAATGGAATCACCAGCAAAAGCGCTGCAAACAGGGCAAGCGCGGTGCCCAGTACAACATGATTCTTAAGTTGGGTTTTGAGTTGGGTTTTGAGTCGGGTTTTAAGCTGGCCGCCCAGCAACGCAAAGTTCCGGTGCAAACGTGCGACAAAATCTGTGTCACGCATCATTTCCTCCTGACGCTGTAGCTTTGACCTTGGTGTAAACATACGAGCCGGCCAGCACTTCTCGCTCCATAAAATAAAAAGTCGAAACAAAATGTATCGCACAGCAGGCCAAGTGGTTGTTCTTGTGCTGTGGACGGCTTTTCAATGTGGAGAAACCTGTCAAATTTGAACGAATTGTTGCATTCGTGAAGCAACAAAAATTCCCGCGTACAACTGCTAAAGAGTGGAGTATACTTTTAAGGCTTTTCCACAGAGCCCCGTAATCTCTGACAAGAAAAAGCATCGATGACCCGTCCAGGGGTTATCAACTCGTAATTCGTAGGAGGAGTCAAGTGAAGAAGTCGACTCAGTTCGCCAAGGCTGGCGAAGTCGAGCGCAAGTGGGTGCTCATCGACGCTGAGGGCGCAACGCTCGGTCGTCTGGCTACAAAGGCTGCCATGATTCTTCGTGGTAAGAACAAGCCACAGTACACCCCAAACGCTGATACTGGTGACTTTGTTGTCATCATCAATGCAGACAAGATCGTCCTTACTGGTGTTAAGGCTGATCACAAGGAGTATTGGCGTCACTCCGGCTACCTTGGTGGCTTGAAGATCACTTCCTTCAAGGAAGAGATGGAGAAGCACCCAGAGCGTGTTGTTGAGCACGCAGTTAAGGGCATGCTTCCTAAGACCACTCTTGGTCGCAAGCAGGGTATGAAGCTTAAGGTTTACGCCGGCGCTGAGCACCCACATGCTGCACAGAATCCCGTCAAGATTGAGCTGGAGGGCTAAACGATGGCAGATAACACCGCTGTTTACACCGGCACCGGCCGTCGTAAAGAGGCCGTCGCTCGTGTTCGTCTTGTTCCTGGAACTGGTAAGGTTACCGTTAACGGCCGCGAGGCAGTCCAGTATTTTGGTCGCCAGCAGCTCGTAGACAACGCAACCGCACCTCTCCGCATTACTGATACTCTTGGTCGTTTTGACGTCCTCGCAAACTGCGATGGCGGCGGCATCAACGGCCAGTCCGGTGCTCTCCGCCTGGGCATTGCTCGCGCTCTTCTCGAGGCTGGCGAGTATCGTGATGACCTTAAGAAGGCCGGCTACCTCACCCGCGATTCTCGTGCGGTCGAGCGTAAGAAGTACGGTCTGAAGAAGGCTCGTAAGCGTCCTCAGTTCTCCAAGCGCTAAGGCCGCTGGACCCAAAAAAGTCCTCACAAAGAGACCTGTTGTATATCGGCAGGTCTCTTTTTTGTATACTTTTAAATGGTTGCATTTTGCATATTTGCGCAACCGCTTTAGTCCGCACGTTTTTCTCGCCATCTGGCGAGAAGCCCCACCTGTCGAGTAGTTCGCTGGCGCTTCGCGCGCACGTTGCTCTCCACCCGACAACATTACATTCGCAGCTAGGAGACGCTTATGAAGTACTTTGGAACCGACGGCTTTAGAGGCCGCGCAAACGAGGGTCTGAACGTCGATCACGCGTATAAAATTGGCCGCTTCATTGGCTGGTATTACGGAGCTAAGCAGGCTCGCAAGGCTCGTATCATCATTGGTAAGGATACCCGCAGGTCAAGCTATATGTTTGAGTCCGCGCTTGTCTCGGGCCTGGTTGCTTCTGGCGCTGACGCGTACATGCTGCACGTTATTCCTACGCCTGGCGTCAGCTACGAGGTAGTTGACGGTGGCTTTGACTGCGGTGTCATGATTACCGCATCTCACAATCCGTTTACCGATAACGGCATCAAGCTGGTCAACAAAGAGGGCTACAAGATGGACGAGGACGTCCTTGAACAGGTAGAGGCCTATATTGACGGCGAGTTTGACGTACCTCTGGCAACCGGTGACGCCATTGGCCGCACGGTTGATTACATGCAGGGCCGCAACCGCTACATCTCTAGCCTTATTGCAAGCTGCGGCTTTAGTCTGCAGGGCCTGAAGATTGGCCTGGATTGCGCTAACGGTGCAGCTTCTAGTGTTGCTCGCCCTGTTTTTGACGCTCTGGGCGCCGAGACTCACGTTATCAACAACGCTCCAAACGGCCTGAACATCAACGTTGATTGCGGCTCCACTCACATTGACCAGCTACAGCGCTTTGTGGTTCAGAACGGCCTTGACGTGGGCTTTGCCTACGACGGCGACGCTGACCGCTGCCTGGCAGTCGACGAGCGCGGCCATGTAGTTGACGGAGACTTGATTCTCTACGTCTGCGGCACCTACCTCAACAAGTATGGTCGCCTGGCTAAGCAGACCGTAGTCACTACTGTCATGAGCAACTTTGGCCTGTTCAAGGCATTTGACGACGCTGGCCTCTCTTACGAGAAGACCAACGTGGGCGATAAGTACGTCTACGCTTGCATGAACGAGAACGAGTACAGCCTGGGTGGCGAGCAGAGCGGTCACATCATCTTTGGCGATCTTGCTAAGACCGGTGACGGCATTCTGACCAGCCTCCGTATTATGGAGGTCTTAAGAGCAGAGCGCGAGAAACTCTCTGAGCTTACTCGTCCCGTTACACTATATCCACAGCAGTTGGTTAACGTTCGCGTCACCGACAAAGAGGCTGCTATGCAGTCTCCTAAGGTCAACGACGCAGTTGCAGCTGCCGAGAAGTTCCTTGAGGGCAATGGTCGCGTGTTGGTCCGCGCTTCCGGAACAGAGCCTTTGGTGCGCGTTCTTGCAGAAGCTCCAACCGATGAGCTCTGCCAGCAGGCAAATCAGATTGTGCTCGACGCTCTTGAGGAGTATAGGCTCAGCGCTTAAGCGCAGATAGATCCAGGGGATGCGATGGCACTGGCAGGAATAGGTGTAGATATGCTTGAGATTGCCCGCATGCAGCAGGCAATTGAGAGACGCCCTCACTTTATTCGCCGTATGTTCACCGATGCTGAGCGTGCGTATTGTGAGCGCACTGCTCGCCCTGCGGAGCACTATGCTGCTCGCTTTGCGGCAAGAGAAGCCGTGCTCAAAGCCTTAGGAACGGGTTTCTCGTCTGGTATTGGTTTTCAGGATGTTTCTGTTGAGAGAGATCAGTTGGGCAGGCCACAGGCTCGTCTAGCGGGCAAGGCTGCACAGATTGCGGCTGAGCAGGGCGTGCAGGAGATTGCGCTTTCTATCTCGTATACCAGAGATGTTGCGGTAGCCAATGCGGTTGCGGTAACCAACGCCGTAAAACCCAAGGTAGATCAAAAGGAAGATGCTGCCCAAGAGCTGGCACGTTCGTTCAAAGAAGCTCGTTCTGTGTTGGATGAGCTTGAGCGCGTGCAAGAACCTATAATTGAGACAACCTTTGATGATGTTGTTAAATCCGAGGAGTAAGTTATGCAGCCGGTACTAAATGTTGAGGACATCAAGCGTGTAGAGATTGCGCTGACACGCGTGGGCGTGAGCGTTTCCGAGCTCATGCACCGTGCAGGTTACGCTGCTGCTCAAGAGGCCCTTGGCATGGGAGGGGACATCTCTAACGTTGTCATCCTCGTAGGTCTTGGCAATAACGGTGGAGATGGCTGGGTGGCAGCAGAAGCGCTGCGCTCTAGAAACTGTAACGTTAAGGTAGTCACTCCGCTTGAGCCTGATCAGATTTCCGGTGATCTTGCACGTCAGATGGCGCAGCGCGCCGTTCGCGCGGGAGTTTCCGTGCTTGTTGGCCCTTCTCGCCAGGAGCTGATTGACCTGCTGGCAACGGCTGACGTGGTGCTTGATTGCATGCTGGGCACCGGCTTCCACGGCAAGGTTCGTGCTCCGTTTGATATTTGGATTGAGTGCCTGAATCAGTCTGGTGCTCGCGTACTTTCCGTTGACGTTCCAAGTGGCCTTTCTGCGCAGAAGGGCCAGGTAGAAAGCGCGTGTGTTGTCGCTGACGTTACCGTTACCATGATTGCGCTCAAGCCCGGCCTTATTGCAGACGCAGGCCGCGACGTTTGCGGCTCCATTGTTGTGGCTCCTCTGGCCGAGCAGACTGAGCGCTTGGTTGTTGAGGCAGATCCTGTTGCCTGGCGCGTTGACCTGGAAGATTATCTTGCTTCTGTGCCTGCTCAGCTCAACGACTGCGATAAGTACTCTCGTGGCTCCGTATTGGTGGTTGGTGGTTCAAGCCGCTTCCCCGGAGCTGCTGTTTTTGCTGCTAAGGCGGCTGCTCGTGCGGGTGCTGGCTACGTTACCCTGGCAGTTCCTGAGGCCATTGTCAGCTGCGTTCAGATGATGCTGCCAGAGGTTCCCGTTATTGGCCTCCCGTGCGACGCTGAGGGCGTGTTTACCGAGGAAGCAGCTCCACTGGTGCTGCAGCTTGCCGCCATGCGCACCGTTACGCTGGTTGGCCCTGGCATGCGCGTCTCTGGCGGAACCGTCAAGGTTACCTCCGCGCTGCTTGACTCTGAGCTGCCCGTTATTGTTGACGCCGACGCGCTCAACTGCATTGCTCGCCTCACTAATAACAATCTCCCAGATTTCCCCGAACTCACTCGTCGTACCGCTCCGCTCATCATGACGCCGCATCGTCGCGAGCTTGGTCGCCTGGTTAACCAGGTAGATAATCCTCCTGCAAGCCTGGTGGGTCAGCTTGAGGCTGCCCGCAAGATTGTCTGGGCAGACGGTGGCTCTGAGCTGGTCATTGTTGCTAAGGGAACCGCAACTGGCTGCGTGGGCGTTCAGAAAGCCGTACTGCCAAAGCCTGGTCCCGTTACGCTGGCAACTGCTGGCTCTGGCGACGTTCTTGCTGGAACTATTGCTGGCCGCTTGGCTCAGGTTGCTGGTCAAGTTGATGACCTGCCTACCTTCTGCTCGCTTGCCTGCGAGGTTCACGCATATGCAGGTCAGCTAGCTGCCGAGAAGTTCGGTGTACGCGGAGCTATGGCTGGCGACATCTGTGACGTTATTGGCCTTGCTTCCGACGCACTTGAGGAGCAGATTGCATTCCCTATGGCAGACTTTGAAGAAACTGCGGAGTAGGTGAGCCTGATGTCGGCATATCCCCAGGATAGATGGGCTTGGATAGAGATTGATCTTTCTGCCGTCCGCCACAACGTAAAGGCGTTTAAGGCCCAGCTTAACCGCGGTGTCAAAATGATGTGTGTGGTTAAGGCTGACGCCTATGGTCACGGTGCTGCTCAGTGCGCTAAAGCCATGCAGTCCGTGGGTGCTGATCAGTTTGCCGTTGCAACGGTCGATGAGGGTGTTGAGCTGCGCTGTTCCGGCATTGAGAGCCCCATCCTGGTGCTTTCCGAGCCTCCAGTCACTTCCATTCCAGACCTCGTCCGCTTTGATATTATGCCTTCTGTTTACACGGTTGACTTCGCGCTTGCCTACGGCGAGGCTGCTGCCGCAGCTAACAAGGTTGGTCGCTATCACCTGGCCATTGACACCGGCATGACCCGCATTGGCGTCAGGCGAGAAGATCTTCTCGAGGTACGCGGTTCTATCGATTTCCACAGGGGTCTTGAATGCGCTGGCACGTTTACGCATTTTGCTACGGCCGACGTTCTCGACAACTGGGACTTTGACCTGCAGGTTAATCGCTTTATTGAGGCGGTTACCGCGCTCAAAAACGCAGGCTATGAGCTGGGCTTGGTTCACGCTGATAACACTCCTGGCACGGTTCTGCACAAAGACATTCAGTTTGACATGGTTCGCGTGGGCATTGGTCTGTACGGACTCCATCCTAGCAAGCTCACTATTCCCCGCATTGACCTGCAGCCTGTTATGAGCGTGCACGGTCGAGTGACGCGCGTGGTGTATCCAGCTGTTGGCGATGGCGTTGGCTACGGCATGACGTGGCGCGTTCCTCGCAATAACATCCAGGTAGCTACGGTGCCTATTGGCTACGCCGATGGTCTTGCACGCAGTCTTTCTAATCGCATGGATGTTTTGACGCGCGGAGACCGTGTCCGCCAGGTGGGCAACATCTGCATGGATCAGTTCATGATTGCTGTTGATACCGCAGGTACACACGCTAATAAGCCTGCGCACGAGATTCGCTATGGTGACGTGGTTACTCTCATCGGCAAAGACGGCGACCAAGAAATCACCGCAGATGAGATGGCTGATCTTCGCGAGACTATCAACTACGAGGTAGTTTGCAACTTTGGTGCTCGCCTCGATAAGGTGTACATCTAATGGCAGTCACGCTTGATGAGATTCGTGAGCAGATAGCTGATTGCAAGAAGTGTCCGCTTTGGGAAACACGCACCAACATTGTGTTTGGTGGTCCAAATCCCACGGCTCGCATCATGATTGTGGGAGAAGCTCCTGGTAAAAACGAGGATCTAAGCGGTCAACCTTTCGTAGGCGTATCGGGCAAAAAGCTTGATGCACTGTTAGAAGAAGTTGGCCTTTCTCGCCAGGATGTTTTTATCTCTAACGTGGTCAAATGCCGACCGCCTTCAAACAGAAATCCCAAGGTAGCCGAGGTGGAGGAGTGCTCTCCGTACCTTCGCGACCAGATTCGCGCTATTAAGCCAGACGTTATTGTCTGCCTGGGAAATTTTGCAACGCAGTTTGTCATGCACACCGATAAGGGTGTGACGGAGCTGCGCGGCAAGTTTTACCAGATAGGCGCCTTTAGCGTGCTGCCTACTATGCATCCCGCATCAACTATTTACCGCAAGGAGTGGGCACAATTCCTCAAAGATGACCTGCGACTTCTTGCTGATTGGCTTGAGGAACACCCTCGAGGAGGCTCTTGTGACTAATCTTTCTACCAGCGCAAATAATACTGCCGTAAACAACGCTGCAACAAACGACACTGCGGCAAACAACACCGGCACAAACAACCTGCCAGAAAAAACCGCAGCTGACACGTATGTCTCTACTACCACCGAGCAAACTATTGCTCTTGGTCAGATTCTGGGCAAACTTCTGCAAGCGGGAGACGTACTGGTGCTCACGGGAGACCTGGGCGCAGGAAAGACGCAGCTCACTAAAGGTATTGCAGCCGGCATGGGCGTCACGGATGACGTGACCAGCCCAACGTTCACCATCGAGATGGTTTACGAGGGCACAACCATGCCGCTCTACCACTTTGACCTGTATCGCTTGAATGATCCCGACCAGCTTGAAGATACCGGCCTGTACGATGCACTTGAGTCTGATGGTCCAACTATCATCGAGTGGGGAGAGCAATTTGCAGAGCAGATTGGCGAGAGAACCCTTGATGTGTATGTTTCTAGGCTATCTGAGGAAGAGCTGGGATCTGACGACGCTGAGCCTCGTCGTGAGGTTCGTTTTATCCCGCAGAATGCTCGCGGAGAAGAAATTATTCAGTCGCTGTAATTGCTGTATCAAAAACGTTTTTATAGCCCAGTTATAGATATTTTAAGAATATCTATAACTGGGTGTTTTGGCGGTATAACTGCGATTTCTTTTCATATATACTTACCAAACCGTTGAAACATGTTTAAAAAACAATTGTTTTTCTTGAAATACACGAGTTAAGGAATATGAAATGTCAAAGTATTTGCGCAACAACGTAAGGCTGCTCGCAATTGCAGGCATTATGGCAGGCGTGTTGGTTTTCTCGCCAGTACTTTCTGCGTTGGCTTTTGCTGAGGGTACTGAGGTAGCTGAGGCAAGTGCCACAACTGAGGGTACTGCCACAACTGAGACAACTGCCACAACTGAGACGACCGCTGC
Organism: Atopobium sp.; assembly: GCA_018380095.1. Classification (GTDB taxonomy): domain Bacteria; phylum Actinomycetota; class Coriobacteriia; order Coriobacteriales; family Atopobiaceae; genus Lancefieldella. The sequence continues at coordinate 7,867 of JAGZUI010000014.1, read as the reverse complement.
AGTTGTTGCTACAGATGACGACAGTGATGCAGAGGCAGTTGGATCTTATATGGGTGCCGATGGCATAATGCGTGAAATCCACGTTTCAGTCTCAACAGATGGCGGCACTTATAACGGAAATGATTATATTCCACCAACTATTTCAGGTGATTTTAAGAGTGTTTCTTTTAGTAGCAATGTTTCGCGTGAGGGATACACACTGGTAGGTTTTTCAACAGGTTATTTTTCGCAAGATGAAATAAACAATGCAACACCAGATATGTCGAAACCATATACTATCGATGAGAGTGGCAATGTTCATATGAATCTTGATGATATTGTTGCCTGGAGTGTTACCGACAATATTGATACAAACACTATTACGTTTCGCTATCATTTAACTACCTTATGGGCACCAAATCCTGAGCCAGAACCAGAGCCTCAGCCAGAGCCTCAGCCAGAACCAGAGCCCGCCCCAGTTGTGCCTGCCTCTGATGCAACTCAAACTCCTGCACTAAGGCGCGAGAAGAGCGTTCTGCCTAACACTGGTGACGCAAGCTCTGTAGCAGGTATTGTTGCAGCAGCCGGCACTACTCTTGTTGAGCTTGGCCTACGTAAGAAACTGCAGTAGTAAATAGTCGTTTCCTAGTAGAAATACATTCCTATGTCTAAATATTTTCACAACAACACAAAGCTTCTTATTCTTTCTGGTGTTCTTGCAGGAGCATTGGTCTTCTCGCCAACATTTTCTTCTCTTGCGCTTGCAGAGGGTACTGAGGTGACAGAAGCAACCGCAACTACTGCAACAACTGCAACTAACGATGCAGCTGAAGCAACCGTTACAGCTGAGACAACCGTCTCGACCGAGTTGTCTGCTACAACTGAAGCAGCCGCCGCAGCTGAGACGACTGCGACAACTGAGACAACCACTTCAGCTGAAGCTGCTGCTAGCACCACTTCAACAGATGACAATGGCGCAACTATTGTTCGTTTTTATGATCCTGAAGTTGGTTGGAATACTAGAATTAACCTTGTTGTCGGTGCATACGGCACTCAATACAACGGAAATGCCTATATCCCTGCAACGATTTCAGACGATCATAAGAGCTTCACTTTTGATGGAAATATTCAGCGTGAAGGTTACACATTGGTAGGCTATTCGTCAGAAACACTTCTCAGTAATCAAAGGGATAACGCAACTCCTGACCAGTCAATGCCTTACACCGTTGATGCTAATGGAATTGTTCACGTGAATTTTGCTGATATTACCACGTGGTCCGTTACTGATGACCTTCGTGATGACACTACAACTTACTATTACTTTTTTGCTCCGCTTTGGTCGCCAAATCCTGAACCAGAGCCAGAACCAGAGCCTCAGCCAGAACCAGAGCCTACTCCAGTTGTGCCTGCCTCTGATGCATCCCAGCAGCCAGCACCAAGGCGCGAGAAGAGCGCTCTACCTAACACGGGTGATGCAAGCTCTGTAGCAGGCGTCGTTGCAGTAGCAGGTGCCGCACTGACCGCCTTTGGTCTCCGCAAGAAAATGCAGCAGTAAGCTGCAATAAAAGTTTGACTAAAACAAAATGCTCCTAGAAACAGAAGTTCCTAGGAGCGTTCCTTTTTAGCAATTTGTGGCTCGCGGTTAAACGAGCTTTTAGGACACTCTAAAAGATATATCCCTTTGCAACAGCCCAGTTCCAAATGCGGTCAGCCTGTACTTCACAGCGCTGCCTCAGTTCAGCGGTGTTAGAACCAGTGAAGGTAACCTGCTGAACAGAAAGAGGAAGGTTATCTGGTCTAGTAATAGTTAAAGTTGCGCTGTTCATGGCCATGCGAGCTGTCTTGTTAGCGCCAACGCGGACTTTAACAGTAAAGTAACCACGATCAACAGGCCACTCGGTAACTTCTCCGCTATTGGCTGTTCCAGACCTGAATCCATTTGCATTAGCAATAATGCTATAGCCATTCATAAAGAAACCAGCTGCAATAAGCAGGCCACCAATGGCGCACAAAAGAATTCCTGCAAAAATGGTGCCCTCACCATTTAAATTAAAGAAATTCCAGAGGCCGCCAACAGCAAAAAACGCACCGGCTGCCCAACCAACAAGAGGGCTAGCAGCCCCCTGAGGTTTACCAAAATTAATTACATCGTAAGTAAGAGGAATTGGGGAGGTGTCGTTTTTATCGTAAAGATAAACGTTGCTTAGAGTTTCTTGTTTTTGAGCGGGTTTTTGTGGTGCTTCTGGTGGAGTTGGAAGTGACATAAAGCGTCCTCCTTTTAGCTGGTAGAACTATTCAGGATATAAATAATTATCCTATTTGAGAGATTTATTGTAACATATTGCATAGTAGAGGCTTAATTTTTTTAATTTTGCGCTGCTCCCACTGAAAGGATGCTTAATGAAAAGACGCCAACTAGCACTGACTTGTGCACTGGTCCTTGTGCTTTCATCAGGTGTTGTATTTACTGCGTGTAACTTTAACTTTGGTTTACCATCACCTGAAGAAATTGCAGCTCAGAAGGAAGCAGAAGAGAAGAAAGCTGCTCTTGCTCCTTATGTAGGCATTTGGGAAGCCAAGTCAATTGAGGATGAAAAAAATGGCACAGTCACTGAAGACATGTACAAAGATGTTAGAGATGTTTATCTAGCAATTTATGGTTATGACTTCTCTGACGATGGCACTGGTTTGTTTGTTCGCTTCGGCGCTCAGAAGCCCTTTACCTGGTCTGTTGATGCCGATGGAAAGCTTACTATCACCCTTGATGGTAACGCCGGAAGCTATACAGCAACCGTTGATTCTTCAGGCCAGATGACCGTTGAAGGCTCTGATGGTTCTAAAGCTATCCTTACTCGGGTAAGCACAACCTCAGGTGATTATTCTCATATTAGGTATGAGCCATTTAATCCACTAACAGGAACAGGCAATATTTCTAAAAACAAGTCATCGCATGAAAATAAACTACGCTTTAATATCACCACTGAGCTTGATCAGGTCATTGTTGATACCGATGAGCTCTATGTAAGGCTTATTGGCATCGCTTCCCTTAAAGACCTCAAGGGTTTTGAAGGCTATGTCTTTGAGGTTATTAATAGAACTCCTTATACAACCGGCTATCAATTTACTATTCAAGATCCAACCGATGGCTATTGGGCTTATGGATTTAACGTGTTAGAGCCAGGTGAGAGAGTCTATGAATATGTTCTTAATGACCAACGTAGAGATAAGTCACTTTCTGAAGTCACGGATGTAAAAGGCACTCTTGAGTATGACCACTCTAGCAATGGCGCCCTTCATAATGACGAGAAAACCGTGACATTTGATTTGCCTACTGGGCAGAGCAAGTAACAGTTAAGAGTTGATTGGATACCGCTGCACGTATGGAAGAAGGTCTTATGAAAAAGCGTCAAATGCTGTTAGGATGCCTGCTCGCACTGGTGCTTTCTGTAAGTGCAGTGCTCAGTGCCTGTTCATCTGGGGATAATAGTCCCGCAGGAAACAAAAAGTCTGCTGGTCAGATCGTAGGTGTTTGGGAAGCTTATGACATCTTTGAACCCGGACTAGGAAACCTGAGTGAGGGAGCTGCCTACGACGATTATAAAGAACAGTTCCATGCAATTTATGCTTTCAGCTTTGCTGAGGATGGAACTGGCCTGTTTACTCGCTTTGGCATAATGAAGCCTTTTACCTGGACTGTTGATGCAGAAGGAAAAATTACAGTTACCCTTGAGGGTACTGCGGGTTATTTTACGGGACAGATTGACGCTGAGACTGGCAGGTTAAGGCTCAAGGGCACTGGTGACGATGAGACTGACGCCGAGCTTAAGCAGATTTCAACTACTGCTGGAGACTATGCAAGTGCTACCTATCAGCCATTTGATCAACTTACCAATAAAGGTACCCTACCAACCATGGTTAGGTATAACGATCTCAAGTTTAAAAATTTTGAAATAACTCGAGAGGTCAATAAAGTTCTTATCGATACAGATAAGCTGTATATGAGTCTGTACGCTATCGCTCAGGTACCGGGAAGCTCTCAAGAAGGTTACGTATTTGAGATTATCAACAAGTGTCCTGACTCATTTTATGGAGAGTTCTCTCTTGGAGATCGAGTTGGTCCTCTGAACGCCTTTGGTCAAGCCTCCTTACAACCTGGTGAGAAGTTCTATTTGTTTGTTCCTAATGTCTCGCAGACACCTGGATCTCTTGTGGCACTTTCCAATCCAAAAGCCCAGGTTTCTATTGGTTACAATAACGGAACAACCTATACACCTGTTTCGGAAAGGGAGAAAGTACAGCTTGACCTAAACATCCCTCCTAAGTCTGAATAACAAAAGAACGCATATCTTCAGCGTACTCACCACTACCACTGAAAGGACACTTGATGAAACAACATAAACTGTTACCAGTTCTTGCGCTTGTCTTGGCGCTCTCTGCTGGCGTTATGTTTACAGCTTGCACTCCTAACATTGGTGGACCATCTCCTGAAGAGATTGCCGCTCAGAAGGAAGCAGAAGAGAAGAAGGCTGCGCTCGCTCCGTTTGTGGGCGTTTGGGAAGCAAAGTCTATTAGTGATCCAAAGAAAGGCGAGATTCCCGAGAGTGTCTATCCAACAGCAAGAGACACATTCCAGGCCATTTACGGCTATGACTTTTCCGACGACGGCACTGGACTATTCATCCGTTTTGGTGCTCAGAAGCCCTTTACCTGGACCGCTGATGCTAATGGCAAGATTACTATCACCCTTGCTGGCAACGCCGGAAGCTATACAGCAACCGTTGATTCCTCGGGTCAGATGACCATTGAGGGCTCTGACGGTTCCAAGGCAGTGCTTACCCAAGTAACTAAAACCTCAGGTGATTACTCTTCTCTTAAATATGCTCCATTTGATGCGCTTACCGGTAAGGGAACTATTGGAGGAAATTACTCCTCTCACGACGACTTCTACATGAATTTTAAGGTTGTTACCGAGGTCAACAGGGTTGTTGTTGATAATGACGACATGTACGTCAGATATGTTGGAATCGCCACAACACCAAGCGGTCTTTCCGAAGGTTATGTTTTTGAGGTAATCAACAAGTCCGATAAGACAGCTTCATATGACTTTAGTCTAGATAATTCGGATTCCACGGTATTTGGAACTGCTCTTAATGTTCTTGAGCCTGGTGAGAGATTCTATGAGTTTGTAGTTGATAGTTCCAACGCAGATGTACCTCTGGCTAAGCTTTCTGAATCTAAGGGAACTTTTAAGTATTCCCATGTTGCAGATGGAAGCAGTCTTGAAGACGAGAAGACCGAGCAGTTTGATCTGACGGTTTCGCAGAATAAGTAATGCACTCAGACGATACCTAGATTGAACAGACTGAACTTCGTCAAAAAAGTGCCGCCAAGAAAAGACATTGTCAATCTAGAGAGCTTTGGTGTTGGAGGAACTTTCATGAAACAGCGTAGACTACTTCTTATGCTTGTACTTACACTTGTGCTTTCTACCAGCATTATGTTTACTGCTTGCACTCCTAACATCGGCGGACCATCTCCTGAAGAGATTGCCGCTCAGAAGGAAGCAGAAGAGAAGAAGGCTGCGCGCGCTCCGTTTGTAGGTGTTTGGGAAGCAAAGTCTATTAGCGATCCTAGCCAGGGAGATATCCCCGAGAGTGTTTATCCAACGGCAGTAGAATCCATGAAGTCAATTTATGGCTATGATTTTGCTGATGACGGCACGGGTAATTTCATCCGTTTTGGTGCTCAGAAGCCTTTTACCTGGTCTGTTGACGCTGATGGTAAGCTCACTATTACTCTTGCGGGTAATGCCGGAAGCTATACAGCAACTGTTGATTCCTCAGGTCAGATGACCATTGAGGGTTCCGATGGCTCCAAGGCAGTTCTGAAGCAAATCACTAAAACCTCAGGTGATTATTCCAGTCTTAAGTATAAGCCGTTTGATGCAATGGCAGACAAGGGCACCATTGCGTATAACTTCTCTTCTACTAAGGGCGAAGACAAGATGCGCTTTAAGCTAAAGACCGAGGTGGACAAGGTTCTTATCGATAATGACGATCTTTATGTCAGATATGTTGGTATTGCTAAATCCCCAGATGGTTACTCTGAAGGTTACGTTTTTGAGATTATCAATAGATCTGAAAACTGGGTAAATTGCACCTTTAAGTTAGATAATTCTGAGAATTCTGTATGGGCTTACGACTCTAACTATCTTGAGCGTGGCGAGAGGGTCTTTGCATTTGTAGTTAATAGTGCAAATCAGAAAAAGCCTCTTGCTGATCAGACCGAGGTAGACGCAGTTGTTGAGTATTACCACATCAAAGGCGGTAAGAGTATGGAAGACACTAAGTCAGAAAATGTTGACCTGATTATTTCTCAGAAGAAATAAGTGGACTGCCGTAATGCGCCAAGTACGTACACATAAAACATTTACGTGTTAAGCGTGGAATATGTAGACGTCACCTGTACAATTGTGACGTCTATTCTTTTACTGACCGCTCTTGTAGAGCTTAAGAAAGAAGCGTGATCTATCATGCAGAAGGCTTTGATTTCGATTGACTACACCTACGATTTTGTAGCAGATGACGGAAAGCTGACGGCAGGCAAGCCAGCTCAGGCTATTTCAGATGCTATTTATGAGGCAACAAAGTGTGCTTTTGATCGTGGCGATTATATTTTCTTTGCTATTGATGCTCACGACCCAGAGGATAACTTCCATCCAGAGACCAAGCTTTTCCCACCTCACAACATTATTGGAACAAGTGGTAGAGACCTATTTGGTCCTCTGAATGATTTCTATCAGCAGCATAAAGATGATAGCCATGTGTTCTGGATGGACAAACGCCATTACTCGTCCTTCTCGGGAACTGATCTTGATATTCGTCTGAGGGAGCGCGGCATTAACACAGTTATCCTGACTGGTGTTCTTACCGACATCTGCGTGCTTCACACAGCGGTTGACGCTTACAACCTGGGTTATCACATTGAGGTTGTCGAGCCAGCAGTTGCATCGCTGACGCCAGAGAACCATCAGTTTGCACTTGCGCACTTTAAGAACACCCTTGGTGCAACATTGGTTGATGTAAAACTCAACGAGATTGAGAACGCGTAATGACTCCAGAACAGCGCGCAGTTAAATGGTTTGAGAAGGTCCCCGAGGCAGATGATCTTTCATTTGACCAGAGACTTGCTATTTGCAAAAAGACCGGAAACGTCATGGCGCTTGTCTTTGTTGTTCTATTTTTGCTTGAGTTGATACTTGCGTATGTACTTACCGATGGCTCGTTTGTATTTACTATGACCGATACTTTGAATAGCATGCTATCAAGACCTGGTAGAAGAGTTACGGCTCAGGGAGTGGCTGTCGCAGGTATTTTTGTGGTAGCACCCTTATTGGTTATTCCTGTGGCCGCTATGTTTCTTGCTCGATTCATTGTTTTTAAGCAAGAAATTAAAAAGTGCTTAAGTAAGTAGTCAAGTAAATTAGCGGCTTCGTAAATTAGTTAAAGCGTTGATAAGACTCAAGGTTAAAAACTTGAGTCTTTTTTGTTCGAGGCTTTAGCCTGTTGAGCGTGTGTAACGCGCGAAACACAAAACCACCCGCTATTGAACTGCCTCCCATTTCTTATGTCCAAGCAATGGGAGACAGTTCATTGTGCGGGTGATTATGATTCTGCAGCGTGTTAGCGTCGGCTTTTAGGCCTGGCGCACAAAATAGCGCAGCTTTGGTAGGTCCTGCTGAAGAATCGACATGTTCTTAATCAAGATAGCCAGGCAGCTAGGCGGTCACACTACCTGATATGCATATCTATGCATAAACTTAACCTAATATGCTAGAAAATGAATAGCGTCATATAAAAGATTTAACTATAGGTAAATTCCGCACCTA
>JAGZUI010000013.1:0-31422 GCA_018380095.1 Atopobium sp. | reverse complement strand
CCCAACTTACGCTGTTCCCAAGGGTCAGTAAAACCGGTGAAGCGGATTTCGGGTTCGGTCTCGCCGGGTTTCGGAAACATCTTATCGAGCATTGATTTCTTCACAGCGCACAGCTTATCGTACTTACGCTGATGAAGGGTGATGAGATTGTCGAGGTCGGCTAAGCTCTTCGCAATCGCCTTCTGTTCGGCATGATTAGCGGGCACGGCGAAGAACGATTGTGAAATCAGATTCCAATCTGCGCGAGGCATCTTAGAGCCCGAAGATACATTTGCGAGCCTTTGGAAGCTGCCCATTTGAACTAACCGATACAAAAATGAACTGTCACACTCTGCAGCCCTAAGGACCCAAAAATCACCTACAGCCACGCCATTAAACTGCGGATATAAATAATTCATCAAATAAGGACGAAGCTTCCCGTATAGAACATCTCCGGCGTAAAACTTAATTCCTGTTTTGCCGCCTTCCTTGTCGCGCAATTCTTTGTTTAGCGTACCCTCGCCGGGAATGATGTCCTCGTATTCGACTTGAGGCAAATCGGAATCGCTTGACTGAATGGAAATCCTGTCGGCTAGATCAGAGAACTTACGCTGTTCCCAAGGGTCAGTAAAACCGGCGAAGCGGATTTCAGGCACATTGGTTTTTTCCACCACGCTATTCACCTCCCAACAGTTTCCGCAGCTCAGCAATGCCCGCCATATCGTGCTCGTTACCCGTGAGCTGGCCCAGCATCGCCGCCAACTCATTTTCCGCCTCAGCAATCTGGTTGCATACGTCCGAATAGGTTGTCGCGTACTTTGCGTTCAATGCAACGACCTTTGCGATGAAATCGCTTACGACAGCATTGGACAGCTCGAGCAAATCAGATATCAGCGGGTCAATCCACTTCGCAGCAAGCAATTCGTCGCACTGGGCGTCGGACAGGTCCTCGACGACCTCCTTGGTCTTCTCCTCAAGCGCATGCTTCGCTTCCCTACTTGCTGTCTTGAGCGACTTTTCCTCGTCGAGGAGTTCCTTCGCTTGCGCAAGGACATATTCAAAGCTATCAACAGGAAAGCCTACTGCCAACTTTAACTTCCCTATATAGGACGCAACCTTTGCTTTACTGTATGTTCCGTCTTTGTTTGACTCCATTTCCTGCCAGGAAACCTCAGAGTGGTTTTCAATGAAAGCTAGCTTTTCTTGTTTTTTCGCTTTTTGATCAAGAAGTTTCAGATATTCTTCCAGGTCACGAATCTCTGGAGAGGAAATGTATTTCATTTCGCTGTTAAGATGGGCATTGATTTCTTTGAGGACGAATGCATCATTTGAGTCATTAATCGCTGGAGAGTCGAGCTGCTCAGCGTCAAGGGAATCGATTAATTCAGAACAAGACGAGGATATGACGGACAACCTTTCCTCCATTGAGTTAATTTTGGCAACATCGGCTGTGAGTATGTGACTTTGCACTAGTTCGAATGGAAGTATATGACCAATCCAGCCGTCCTGAACTTCAGTTTCCTTTCCGTCTTTCTTTTTTATCACCATATTCGGATCGACTTTGCGTACGGCCTCGCTGCCCTCAGTTTGAATAACCTCGAGGTCGCCGGAGATGCCCGTCCACGCATCATCGAGAGCCTGGTAGGCATCGTACTCGTCGACGAGCGCAACACCAGAGAGGGCGTCGCGGAGCTGCTCCGCGATATGATCCTCCTCGGCTACGGCGTCGACCTGCAACAAGCCGTCTACCAGTCTTTTCCGCAGTTCCGCAGGCAGGTGCGACAGCGTATCCCGATAGCCGCCCAGAAATGAGACGACGTCGACGTTGTCCTCCACCGTTGCCGCCACGTCATCCGTCAAGGCAGCAAGGCATGACCCGCCGCCCTCACCGTAAAGCTGACCCTTCAGGCTCGGCCACACCTTCCAGTAGCGGTCGAGGGCGTCTACCTCGGCCTTCGGAACTCCGCCGAACATGGTGGCGTACACGTCCCAGTTCTCAGCAGCTTCGGACGAATCAACATAACGCGGAATGTTGAGGTTGTAATCGTTGGCGCGTATCTCGTTGATGGTCACCAAACGGCTAAACTTGTCGACGGTCGCCCCAGCCATGATTGCGTCCACGATGCGACGTATATCGCTCACGCGCAGCTTGTTGTTCTTGCCTTCCTTCACAAAGTGCTTCGACGCATCCACAACCAGTACGTCACTGCTCTCGCGTTGCTTGCGAAGCACCATGACGATGGTCGGGATACCCGTACCGAAAAAGATGTTCGCGGGAAGCCCGATGATTGCCTGAATATGGCGGTTCTCCACCAAGTTTTTTCTGATGGTACCCTCCTCGCCGCCACGGAACAGCACGCCGTGTGGCAAGACGATGCACATGATGCCGTCGGGGCGCAAGTGGTATAGGTCGTGCAGCAAAAAGGCGTAGTCGGCCTTAGACTTGGGCGCCACGCCGAACTTGAAGCGCGGGTCAAGCTCCTTGTCTTCCGGATCCCAGTTCTGGGAATACGGAGGGTTCGACACCACGGCATCAACGAACAGCGGGTCGTAGGTCTCATCCTTATTCTCGACCGTGTCGAACCACGGCCAGTCATCCTCGAGCGTGTCGCCGTTTCTGGCCACGATATTGTCAGGGAGTATTCCGCGCATAACCAGGTTCATACGTGTGAGGTTGTAGGTGTTTTCCTTGAGCTCTTGCGCATAATACTTGATGGAGTCCGGGTCGCCGTTGCGGCGCGCCACGGCCTTGCCGATGTTGATGAGCAGCGATCCCGAGCCGCTGGTGGGGTCGTAGATGGTGATGTTCTCGCGTCCGGCTAGGTGCCACGAGACAATCTCGCTCATGAGCATGGAAACCTCGTGCGGGGTGTAGAACTCACCGGCCTTCTTGCCGGCGTTGGCGGCGAAGTTGCTGATGAGATACTCGTAGATGAAGCCCAGCACGTCATAGTCCTGGCGGCCATCCATCGGGATGTCCTTGATGAGGTAGATGAGGTCGCGGGCTGCCTTGGACTGGCTGCGCGCATCGGTGCCCAGCTTGGAGAGGCCCGTCTGCAGCGTGTCGAAGATGCCGTCGAAAACTCGTTTGCGGGCAGGGTCGATATTGCGGCTAAAGGCGGAGAGAGCGTCGCGCACGTTCGATATCTCGAAGTCGCCGCCCTTGGCGACCCAGGTGGAGAAGAGGTTGTCATAGGCGATGAAGTAGCCGCACTCGCCCTTGACGAACTCGACCGTCTCCTCGTCGTCTTCCACCAGACTGGGCAAGTCCTCCTCGGCGAAGTCGCGCGCCTTCAGGCGGGCAACCTCGGTCTCGGACAGGAACTTATAGAAGATGAATCCCAGAATGTAATCCTTGTACTCGTTAGCCTCAATCTTGGATCGCATCTTGTTGGCAGACTCCCATATCTTGGAGGCCAGTTGCTGCTTGTTCATCTAGTTTTCCTCGCTTCTATAGACTTGGTTGAGCGTTTCCCCGTCGTCGCTTACCCATTCGGTCCAGCCGTTCTGGCTGCCGCCGAGCACGAACACCGCCGCGGCGCTGGGTGTCGGGAACTCGAGATCCTCGGCGAGTTCTGCGATTCTGCCCGAATCGCCGAAGATCTCCCTGCGCGCGGCTGCGACGCCCGAGTTCTTCAGCACGGGCCTAGAGAGGTCTACTTTCGAGCCGGCGAGCACGATGAAGTGCCCGGTAGCTTTGTCGTAGCGCCCCGCTCCGCGTATGCTGTTCTTCTTCGTGTGGAAGACCACTGGCGCGCCTGCGGGACCCTGGTCGACCCTGTCGAGGTCGTACCCCAGGGCCATCATCCTGAAGAGAATCCTCTCGTGCAGGCGCTCGACAGCCTCTTCCTTGTACGGATCGACGTAGGGCTTAGGCGTCGCCGAGTTGTCGGTCTCGTACGAACCGTGGGTGCGCACGTAGTCGATGGCCTTCGCCTCGAGGACATCCAGCGCATCCTTGCTGATGTTCTGGTCGTCATCGAGGAACATGACGGCCTTGTTCCAGAACTCCTTCTTTGCCTTGTGTGTGTCGAGCCGGGCGATACCCTGGGTTGTTTGGCCAGCGTAGACACGACTCACGTTGCCGTGATCCTCGTCGAGCAAGTAGTAGACGCCACGCTGCGGGATATTCGGCAGCGACTTCGCTTCGGCGAGGTCCTCCCTCGGAATGACGACAGTGACAAGCGACTCTCCGTCGATGCGGCAGATGCGGATGCGGTCTGGCTTCGCGTCTATGAGTTGGACGGTGAGAGTCTTGACTGAAATCATGCCTTTATAACTGTTAGGCATCTACAATCCCATCACTCGAAATGTAAAACAAATGTGTATGCATCATTATAGCAAGGTGGAATCCAGCGGCGATGTGGCTAAGATAACAACCAACTGAAGCAAATTGCAATTGAGCCATCACTAACAGGCGTGAAAGAGTGAATGTAGAAGTAAAACTAGATTTCCTTATAATGAACTCAACAATTGTTGGGTCCATCTTTTTTAAGTAACTATGATTTCTATCTAAGATTACTTTAATTTCCTTATTAAAGCCCCTCTATGCATGTTTATGACTCAATCATGCAGAACTAAACATTTGTGCTTAATATGAAATAATATTTAGTACAAATGTACGATTTTGAAAGAGAATGGCTCTGGCTTTAATTGAGATTGTGAAAGACCAGAATGGATACGAGTCCGAGTCATAGGTCATTGCCTATGGCATACCCAGAAGAAAACTTATCAAGGCCGTTGATAAGGGCGAACTTATTTGGTTTGGACGTGGTCTTTATGCTCTTCCAGAGACATGAGAGGATTCATACCTCGTCGCTCAACATCGGTTCTCGCGTGACATATTCTTCGACGATACATCACTGTTCCTTCATGAAATGACCGACGCGCACCCTTCTCCCTCACCATGACGTTCCACAAAGGCTACAACGCCTCGTCTATCAGGAAGGTAGAAATAGTCTGCCGTACCTGTGCCGACGAGATGCTTGAGCTTGGGCTGGTATAGCTGACTACTCAGCATAGCAATATCGTTAGAGCGTACAATCTAGACAGATTACTTTGCGACCTGGTCAGAGATCAAAGTACGTGGACTCGAAAGTCGTCATTCTGGCGATGCTGACCTATGTCAAAAGTCCAAAGAGAGACGTAGAGAAGCTAGTTAAGTGTGCACGTAAACTTGACGTCGAAAAGAAAATCCAAAATTATTTGGAGGTATTTCTGTGAGGATTACTAACGTGATGTAATCTTAACTCTCCCTTGTGCCCGTAAACACAAAGTCTCGGTTAGCGATGTGGGCGATGCCTTGAATGGTGTCGCCTTCAACGGAGCCACCAACAGCAAAGATAACGGGACCTACAAAAGAGTCAAGCTTGCCACCAAAGGTAAATGAGTTGTCGGTAACCTTGCCGTTCTCAATATCAATCTGGATACCCATGGCGGTCAGAGAGCCCGTGAGTTTCTCGCCAGAGGTGACGAGAACAGCGGTACCCTCTTTGGCTCCAACGGGAGAGTCCATTTGAATCTTGTATGTTCCGTCGATCATGATGCCTCTATTCTATCCAGGCGTTTACCTGGTGTTTTGTTAGTTGCAGCCGATGGCTTTGTTGGAGCTCGATTGGACGACTGCGGCGAAACCAGCTGCTGGTGGTACGCCTCTATTCTACCCAAGAATGGTGAAGGATAGATGTGGTTTCTCGCCAAGAGGTTATTTGTAGGTTTTGAATGAAAGTTGGAAATTTTCCGAACGAATGTTTGGCAGAGCGTTTCTGGGGTATAGGAACGGTAGATAAATCGCGCGGCACTTCTCGCCACGCTTGTAGAAAGGAACGTCCTATGGACATTTCGCAGGTTAAGAAAGTTGTAGTTGCTGGCGGCGGCGTTTTGGGCAGCCAGATTGCATTCCAGACCGCTTATCGCGGCTACGAGACCACCATTTGGCTGAGGTCCGAGGCTTCAATTGAACGCGCTCGTCCAAAGATTGAGCACCTCAGAGAGGTGTATCTGAACACCCTGGAGGCTATGAAGAGCGATCCTAAGGCGTACGCATACGGCCTCATTGCTCAGGACGAGATTACTCCAGAGAAGCTCGACCAGCTGAAAGAGCAGGTAGAGCGCGCATACAGCAACCTCAAGCTCACTTCCGATTGGGATGAGGCTTTTGGTGACGCTGACTTTGTTATCGAGTCTGTCGCTGAGAATCCAGAGCAGAAGATTGAGTTCTACACCGAGCTGGCAAAGCACCTGCCCGAGAAGACTATTGTTGCAACTAACAGCTCAACCATGATTCCAAGCATGTTCGCTGCAGCTACTGGTCGTCCCGAGAAGTATCTGGCTCTCCACTTTGCTAACGAGATTTGGCGCAACCCAATCGGCGAGGTCATGGGTCACGCAGGTACCGCTCAGGAGAACTTTGACATGGTCGTCGCTTTTGCGGCAAGTATTCGCATGATTCCGGTCAAGGTTCTGAAGGAGCAGCCTGGCTACCTGCTAAACTCCATGCTGGTACCTCTTCTGGTCTCCGCTGAGCAGCTCTGGGCAAACGGCGTCGGCGACGTCGAGGACATCGACAGGGCTTGGCGCATTGGCACCGGTTCGCCAAAGGGTCCGTTCCAGATTCTGGACATCATTGGCCTGGTCACCGCATATAACGTTGCTCTGATGAATCCTGCAGCGAAGGATCCTGAGTCCGTACAGGGTCGCATTGTTGCCCTGCTCAAAGAGAAGATTGACAAGGGCGAGACCGGCGTTGCCGCAGGTAAGGGCTTCTACGAGTACAAGTAAGGGCCCGAGCGCGGCGTACGGGCACGTGGGTGCGCCGGTATGCGCAGGTTGCAACCACGCGCAACACCGCAGGTCAGTGGCGCGCGGCGTGTACAGGTTACGAGCGATTTCAACCCGGTATCCATTTCGTGTGGATGCCGGGTTTCTTGTGCGTAAGCGCTGCTAGTGGACGGGGTTTCTCGCCAGGTGGCGGGAGGGCGGCGCGGGCACGGCGTGCATCTGGCGGACGCCTAGCAGGGCGCCTTGAGGGCGCCTGATTTCTGCAAAGAATCTGTAAGTTTTGCCTAAAAGCATCAAAGAAACTGTGGATTTGCCTGATTTTGTAAAAGAATCGGTGGCTCAAATACAGATTCTTTGCACATTTCAGGCGGGTTTTGAAGTGTATCTGGTCATGAGTCGCCTCCCCGCCGTAGAATTGTTATAGTTTCGGTGCTGAAGTCCATGGGAGGCGTGAGTGGTTGAGTCTTTCAAACTATTCGTTCGGACCTACACGTATTGGGTAGGGCTCATCCTCGGCTTTGCGATAGTGCCCGGTTCCCTGCTCTTCATCGGTGGAGTCGCCCCGGTGAGCACCCCATTGTGGCTTGCCCCTCTAGCAGGACTGCTATTTTTTATCATTGATAGGCCATCAACATGGGAGACGCCGCTCTGTCGAGCATTACTGATCCGCGTATTGGGTACAGGGGTTGCGGCCATCGCGTTAGTCGCTTTTGATGCAGTTGCTTCCACCCAGTATGGATCTCAACATTGGAGTGAGACGCTCCTATCTCTCGGTCTCGGCTGGATTGCCTTCACGGTCATGGCAGGACGGATGCTCATGAGGAGCTCAGCCCGATTTGCCACGCCTACTTTCACGAACAGGGATGCGATCCGTACGTACACGACATGGATTGGAATCTTCTTCGGGATTTTCTATATCCCCGCCACGGGGCTCGCCGCAGCTGGCACTCTTTTGATGGTATTTCCACTTTATGGAGCGTTTCTCACCGGCCTGGTTCTTTTGATTGTTGACCCGCCACAACGATGGCCACAACGGAGAGTGAGAGCACTGTGGACACGACTCTTGTCAAGCGGGGCAGCAGCATTACTACTTGCTGTCACGAACTCGTTCTATCGCAGTACTGACACACACGAGATTTTCGTTGGGGACTGGCTGGGAAACCTGCTCTTCTGCGTAGGCGCTTGGGCACTTTATGCCGCAGTGGCTGGGGCCGCGTATCTTATGCGTGGCCCCAGCCACGAAGCAGATGACAACCTCAGTAAATGAATTCAGCTAGAGCTTGACATGCTGCCTTCTTGGTTTTTCTGCCAGGCTCAACCCCCGAGTAGCCGTATGCTCCATTGGAACCGTCTGTGAGAAGACCAACGTATCTGTCATCTAGTGGGCTCCTGATTTCTTAAAAGAATCTGTAAATTCTGCCTGAAAACGTTAAAGAATCTGTGGTTTTGCCTGATTTTGCAAAAGAATCGGTGGCTCAAATACAGATTCTTTGCACATTTCAGGCGGACTTTTTGAACTCAAAGTTGCTTTTCATGGGCGCTCTTCGTGGAGCCTGATTTTCTCGCCATGTCTGAACGTTTTGCCGGAAAAGTGCACCAAATCTGAGCTATTTGCCGGTTTTTCTCGCCATGTCTGAGTAAATTTACTCAGACATGATGTACTTTTCAGGCGGGACGAAAGTAAACGATTTGGTGACTCGACAATTTCTTTGCAAGCAAAAAGCCCTTCTCGCCAGATGGAGAGAAGGGCTTTGTTTGTGCGACGGTAACGTGCGATGATGTGCTCCATGCACGCTAAAGCGCGCCAGAGCTCGAAGAGCTTACTTCAAGAAATCCTTGACGGATGCGAGGACACTTGGGGTATCCAGGCCGTACTTGGCAAGAACCTGAAGAGCTGGTCCGGACTCACCATAGGTGTCCTGGACGCCGATGACCTTGACAGGAACAGGGGCGTTCTCGGAAAGAGCCTGGCAGACTGCGCTGCCCAGACCGCCGATGACGGAGTGCTCCTCAATGGTCACAACCTTGCCGGTCTTTGCTGCAGAAGCGGTAATCAGCTCAGTATCCAGAGGCTTGATGGTGTGGATGTTGATAACCTCGGCGTTGACACCCTCAGCTGCCAGCTGCTCAGCAACCTCAAGAGCCACAGGAACCATAAGTCCGCAGACCACCAGCGTAACGTCAGTACCTTCCTTGAGGACAATGCCCTTGCCCAGCTCAAAGTGATAGTCAGGGTTGGTGTTGAACACAGGAACAGGAAGGCGACCAAAACGCATGTAGACAGGGCCGTCGTGGTCGTAAGCGGCCTTAACAGCAGCCTCAGCCTCAACAGCGTCGGATGGAATGATAACCGTCATGCCAGGAATGGTACGCATAACAGCAATATCCTCATTGCACTGGTGAGTAGCGCCGTCCTCTCCTACCGAAAGGCCTCCGTGAGTAGCACCAATCTTGACATTCAGGTGAGGATAACCAACCGAGTTTCTGATCTGCTCAAACGCACGACCAGATGTGAACATAGCAAACGAGGTAGCAAAGACCTTGTGACCAGTAGCTGCAACGCCAGCTGCCATACCAATCATGTTGGCCTCAGCGATACCGCAGTCCACGAAGCGATCAGGATACTCCTCGCCGTACTTGCCGGAACGAGTTGCCTCTGCCAAGTCAGCATCAAAGACGAGAAGATCGTCATGCTCTTTACCAAGCTCTACCAGGGCTTTTCCGTAAGCCTCTCTGGTGGCAATTTTCTGTACGTCTGCCATGTTATGCCACCTCTCCCTCAAGCTCTTTCATAGCCTGCTCGTACTGCTCCTGGTTAGGAGCCTTGCCGTGCCAGCCTACCTGATTCTCCATGAAGGAGACGCCCTTGCCCTTTACGGTGTGGGCAACGATAACGGTTGGCTGACCCGTAACGGTACGAGCCTCAGCAAATGCAGCTGCAAGCTGTTCAAAGTC
Organism: Atopobium sp.; assembly: GCA_018380095.1. Lineage (GTDB taxonomy): Bacteria > Actinomycetota > Coriobacteriia > Coriobacteriales > Atopobiaceae > Lancefieldella. The sequence continues at coordinate 21,708 of JAGZUI010000013.1, read as the reverse complement.
GTGTCCATCAGATACATCAATAACGTGGAATTTGAACGCCTTGAACTTCTCGTCAATTGGCTGTGGTGTGTTGATCTGATCAAGCGAGCCATCAAGCTGCAGATTATTGTTGTCAACAATAAGTGTGAGGTTATCAAGCTGGTGGTTGCCCGCAAACATGGCAGCCTCCCAGACCTGGCCCTCTTCAATCTCGCCGTCGCCTAAAAGTGCATAGACGCGGTAGTCCTTGTTGAACTTCTTGCCAGCAAGCGCCATGCCAACAGCGGTGGAAACGCCTTGACCCAGGGAACCGGTGCTCATGTCAACGCCAGGCGTATCGTTCATGTTTGGGTGACCCTGAAGGCGTGAGTTGAGCGCGCGGAAGGTTTTGAGCTCCTCCTTGGGGAAGAAACCGCGCTCAGCCAAAACACCGTAAAGTGCAGGAGTAACGTGTCCCTTTGAGAGCACAAAGCGGTCTCTGCAGGGGCAGTTTGGCTTGGTGGGGTCTACGTGCATCTCCTTGAAGTAGAGATATGTCAGGATTTCTGTTGCAGAAAGCGAGCCACCGGGATGGCCGGATTTGGCCGTAAAGACCTGCGTGAGAATGCTTTTACGCACCTCACGAGCAACCTGTTTAAGGTCGACGTCCATGTAATTTCCTTTCACGTATTGCGTGCGAGTCGGTGCTTACAGACCGAACTTCTCGCTAAGCTTTTCCTTCATCTCATCCTTATCAAGGATGTTGGAGAGAATGATCTTCTCGTCCTCTGGAATGTCAGCGATAAAATCCTCGAGGTCGCGAGCAACAATGAAGAGGTCAGCTGCACCAGGGGTGACGTCAGAAACGGTTGAGTGCTCAACCTCAACGCCGCTCACGCCCAGCTCATTCAGGACGTCCTGGATCTGCATCTCAACCATAAGACTGGAGCCAAGTCCACTTCCGCAACAACAAAGAATCTTCTGGATAGCCATAAGAACTCCTTTCAATTTACCACGCGTAACCTATGGATTTACGTGGGTTTTCTGAGTTAAAAGTCGGACCCCATCCAAGGACGAGGCCCGACCTAGATACTTAAATATTACCCTCATTCATTGCAGTTGCCTCGACGTATAGCTGCAATTCTGTGAGCGGATGCTACTCGGCCTTCTTCTCCTCTGCCTTCTTAGGAGCAACAAGGTTGAAGATGATTGGGAGGCAGAAGCAAAGTACGCAGATACCAGTAAGGACTGCGCCCTGGACGTTCAGAGCAACGTTACCAAAGATCAGCGCCATGATAGAGAAGTCGGCGTCGGAGAAGGTAGCGGAGGTGAAGCCCATGAGGGTGAAGACTGGCATGCACAGTGCAGGCAGGAAGGTAATGAGCAGACCGTGGACAAAAGAGCCAGCGATGCAGCCCTTGATGCCGCCCTCTGCGTTACCAAAGACGCCTGCGGTTGCGCCGCAGAAGAAGTGAGGAACAACGCCTGGGAGGATCAGGGCAATAGCTGCGACCTGTGCGTTAATGACACCAAGGATAAGCAGGCCCAGGATGCCGCCAACGAAGGAGCTCAGGAAGCCGATGATAACGGCGTTTGGAGCATAGGTAAATGCGATTGGGCAGTCGATTGCTGGCTTTGCACCAGGGACAAGCTTCTGAGCAATACCCTTAAATGCAGGAACAATCTCGCCAATGATCAGACGGACACCGGACAGAATGATGTAAACGCCGCCAGCGAAGGAGAGGCCGCGGGTAAATGCCCAGACGATCCAGTTAGTGGTGGTCTCGGTACCAATGTTGAGCAGGTCGCCGAGGTGCTGAAGCCCAGCATACTGTGGGTTAGAAGCAAACTCTGCAGCGGTAGTTCCTGCAGGTACCAGGGTTAGAAGGCCACGGCTGACGGCAACGCCGGTGATAACCAAAAACATGACGATCATGGTCAGGCCGATGGAAACGGTGTTGTCGCGCAGGAAGATGAGGCGCTTAGAGAACTTGATATTCTCGGTGCTATTCTCGCGATCGGAAGCAAAGAGCTTACCGACCATACCAGCAAGCCAGTAACCAGCGCCGCCGAAGTGGCCAAGTGCAACGGAATCGCTGCCGGTAACCTTGCGCATGGTTGGCTGGCAGTATGCAGGAGACAGAACCATAATCAGAGCAAGCAGGCATGCGCCGGAGATGTAGAGCATCCAACCGGAAAGGCCGCCGACGTGCAGGATGATGGCGAGCATAGCTGCCATGTAGAGGGTGTGGTGGCCAGTGAGGAAGATGTAGTTAAAGCGAGAAAAACGTGCGAGGACAATGTTCAGGACCATGCCGACGCACATGATGATTGCGGTTGCTTGACCAAACTCGCCAAGTGCCAGCGAGACGACGGCCTCGTTGTTTGGTACAACACCTTGCATGTCAAAAGCGAAGTTGAAGATTTCACCAAAGGCCAGGAGGGATCCGGTCTGCAAGAAACCTGCACCTGCAGAAAGAACGAGGAAGCCGACGATGGTCTTGAGGGTGCCCTTGATGAGATCCTCAATTGGCTTTCCCTGAAGTGCCAAACCCAGCAGGGCAACAAGGCCAACTAGGATGGCTGGTGTTGATAACACGTTTACAAAAAACTCAACAACAGGCATACAAAACCCCTTTCAACAAAACGCGTGTGTGCAAGCGCGTAAGAACGACGGTGCGCGCGTTGCCTTAAACGTAGTGCACTTCGTCTGATTGTAGCCTAATTGTGTTTATTTTGTGTCGATTTATTTATGTTTTTGTAGGCCTAAACGTTCACAATGTTCATTTGATAGAAAAATGAGCTCAAAACAGTGAAGAAGTGTACTCATGGAGCTGTCATGTAGATTTTTGAGGAACGGTTGATACAAGGTCCGGGCGATTATGTGTCCGCCTAACCAAAAACGTATAAACAGTCTCGAATATGCAAGGAAACTAGTCAAGAAATTGATATGACAAATAGTGGGGTCTGATTTGGGTAAAAAACCCGTTTAGTTGGAGATTTATTTTCTAGTTCGGCGTTTTGGCACTTGCGTTTTCCCAGTTGGGTTTTCTCATAAAAGTTTCAATCAAAATTGACCGAGAGTTTATGCTGGTAGATGACCTGCATAGAATACATGTGTTTTTGTATATTCCAACTAAACGCATTTTTTACCACTTTGACTGTCAAAACGCTTATTTCACGACACAAAATGACAAAAGTTCACTGATTATTAGGAAAAATGGTCGGGTTGACTGGATTTGAACCAGCGACCTCTCGGTCCCGAACCGAGCGCTCTACCAAGCTGAGCCACAACCCGTTATGTTTTACCTTGTCCGACGGGATAAATCCATCAAACATTTGCCGCTCTATGTTACCACTACAACTTGCAGGTGGTGGAGAAGCCTCGCCAACCTTTTGCTTGAGCTGCGGCTGCAATTGCGTCGGCAGCATCCTGTGATTCGCAAAGCGCAAAAGAGCTGCTACCTGAGCCGGAAACCTGAGCGCCAAGAACTCCAGGTTGCGCTTTTAGCCACTCCTCTACCTCGGCCACCTGTGGCTTTAGCGATTTTGCTGCTGGTGCAAGATTGTTGAAGAGAAGGCCTGCTACCTGCTGGATGAATTGCTTACTTGTATCGTGATCGGAGGCAGCACCAGAATTGCCAGCGTCACGCAAAAGCGCGGACAAATTCTCGTAGGATTCCGACGCAATTGGCGACATATCAAACTGGTCGTACGCTTCTTTGGTAACAACGCCAGTTTCTGCTGGTAAGACAATAGCAAGAGGAGCATCAATGGTAGATGCATAGGTTTCTACCAGCGTATCCCCAGCGCCAAGCATAAGTGATGGTCGCGGATCCAAGAAGAACGCAACGTCTGCACCAACAGCCCTGGCTACCTCAACTACCAGAGGATCTAGAGGATCAACACCCCAGCGCTGAGCCAACAGATAGAGCGTCGCGGCAGCGTCGGCGGACGATCCGCCTAGGCCGGCCTTCTCGGGAATGTGAACCTGCACGTCAATGGAAACATCTGGGGAAACGCCCAGCTTATTGGCGAGAAGAACCGCAGCCTTCCAGGTTGTTGTGCGCTCGGGCAACACGCAGAGCTGCGGCTCATGCGAAACCGTAAGCTCTGGCGCGTCATCGACAACAACTGTATCGTACAGCGCAACGGGAACCATGAGTGAATCTACTTTATGGTATCCTCGCTGGTCTTTCTGAGTATGAATACCCAGGTGAAGGTTGACCTTGCAAGGAATCTGAATGATTTGGCGTCCAAAATTAGACAACGAGGCAGCCATGAGAGTAAGCCTAGCCAGAGAAGATTACGCTTCTGGACTATTCTTCAAACTCGAAGTCAAACAAACGCTCACCGGTCTCAAAATCAAAAAGCTCAACGGTGCCGGTCAGAACGTCGACATACTGGTAGGACTGACGGGCGGTGCGACCGCGGCGCTCGCCAACCTCAACGATGAAAAGAGATGGATGGGCCATAACCAGGGTACCTGTGCGCTCAACAATACGAGAACGTCCCATGTTAGCCTTGACCTTAAGCTTCTGGCCTTGAAGTGCCCTGAGCTTATCGTGAATCTCGTCTACACGATTAACTGGTGGAATCTCGTTTTCCATCAATCCTCCAAGTCAATCAGTACGTTTGCGATGCGACACGTTGATGTGTCGGAGATATGTACCGGTCGACAAACAATAGTCAGAATTTCCGAAACTCCACTATACGTTGTAAAAAATGAAATCTCAAGGTTTTACGACAAATGTCACGGGAACAACATCAGTCGATCGGTCAGGTTTGCGTCGGATTCGCGAGAAGATCGTGTCAGGTTTGCAACGACAGCGCGTCAGAACCCCAACAAATTTATGACAAATAGGGGTCCTCTGATAAAATTAGTAACTAACTTCAAAACACAAGGAGGTCCAATGACTGAGACTCTGGGATACGCCATTAGCAAGACCTGGTATATCGTGCTTATTTTTGTTGCTCTTGCTATCGGAATCGCATTCCTTTCCAAAAAGAAATCATCTAAAGCTCTTGTTGCTTTATCAGCGCTTTGCCTGGTATTTAGCGTAGGGTCGTTCGCATTTGGTGGATTGACTGTTTCTGAAGCACGGTCCAAAGGTGCTTCATCTGACCAGCTCAATTCTATGAACATTATCGAGCTTGTTCAGGCAAACCAGGCCGCACCAGCTCAGACCTCTGTTAATGATGTCAACGAGCTCTACAACAAGATCGTTTACGTCTATCAGTACGGCTCGCCTATTTCGCAGTCGCTCGCGAGCGACAATCCTTTTGTTCATCATGATCTACCTTGGGTAGCAGCGACTCTTCCTGAACTGAAGAAGCTGCTCGACAAAAACGAAGTAGTCTACGTGTCAACAAACAGTCAGATTTTCAAACAGTTGCACATTAACCCTGGTGAAAACGCCGTCGAGCCTTTTATATTCTTTGTTACTTCGGTCAATCCAGCCGGTAGAGTTTTCCCACTTACAACTGGCGATATGTCTCGTACTGGCAAAAAAGATGGCGATAAAATCACGGTTGGTGACAATCTTGAGTTTACGCTTCGCACGGTTCATACCGATCAGGGAGACTATGTGCTTGGCCTTAACTACCAGGTCCTTTTGGCTATCAGCAGTTACTTCAAGGATTATAAGTAATTTTTGGTATTCCAATAAAGGAGTACAACTGACCATGTGTCGCTGAACGCGCAAAATAAGCCGCAACAAAAAACTCCCATTCTCGTGAATGGGAGTTTTGTTTTCTCGACAAATGCTTTTAAAGCTATTAAGAAGCCTTTTGGATGCTTTGGACCAACCAAGTTTTACTCAGCTGGGCAGAGCGAGAGGGCGGCCTCGTCAGCAATAACGGTGCAGTTAGTATGAAGCTGCAGGATAGAGGCTGGGCACTGAGGCGAAACGTTGCCGAAGCACATGTCATAAACAGCCTTAGCCTTGTCCTCGCCGCTAGCCACAATCAGAATGCTGCGCGCGAACATGATGGTCTGCGTACCCATGGTGTAAGCCTGGCGAGGGACGTCCTCCATGCGCTCAAACAGACGGCTGTTTGCCTGAATGGTGCTCTCGGTGAGGTCAACGCAGTGCGTACCCTTGGAGAAATGGTCGTCAGGCTCGTTGAAGCCAATGTGACCGTTGTGACCAATACCAAGAAGCTGCAGGTCAGGATAGCCAGCCTTAGCAACAAGCCTATCGTACTCGGCGCAAGCTGCCTCGACGTCAGGATTAGAGCCGTCGGGCACATGAGTGTTCTCAAGATTAATATTTACCAGGTCAAAGAGGTTTTTGCGCATGAAATAGTGATAGCTCTGAGGATCGTCGTGAGAAAGACCGCGGTACTCGTCAAGGTTATACGTAGAAACCTGCGAAAAGTCCAGGTCTCCCCTCTTGCACCAATCAGCGAGCTGAGCATAGGTGCCAATTGGCGTTGAACCAGTTGCCAGACCAAGGACGCAATTTGGCTTCAGAATAATTTGTGCAGAAATGACATTTGCAGCTTTCCTGCTCATGTCCTCGTAATCGCGGGTGCGAACAATCCTCATGTCTACCTCCAAGACAGAAGTCACAGTTACATTTAGTTTAACATTTGAAGCAAGCAAAAAAGTAACCGGTCGGCGAGAAGAACAAATATCTCGCTGACCGGTTTTGACCTGTTATATGGCGTGTTTCTGTCGCTATTCTGTTGCGATTCTGACGTGTTTCTGACGTGAAGCCGACGCAAATCTAACGCGGCGGTAGTTTTCTGTCAGGAATCTGTCGTGATTCTGACGTGAGTCTGACATAGCGGCAGTTATCTGTCAGAAATCTGACGCAAACCTGACATGACCCTGACGCAAATCTGACGCGAAACCTACGCCGTGTCTATCCCTGAATCTGGTTGGAAAGATTCTGCAGAGCATGGAAACGATGCGATATAGCGTTCTTCTCGTCAGGCTCAAGCTCTGCCATGGTCTTGCCTGGAGCATCCTCTGGCCAGAAGAGTGGGTCGTAGCCAAAGCCGTTGTGACCCTTTGGCTCGTGGCCAATAACGCCCTCACAGTCACCCTCTCCTACCAGCACAGACCCGTCTCTATAGACCAGAGCAACGGTGGAGTGGAAGCGAGCAGTGCGGTCCTCATCGGCAACGTCAGCAAGCTCAGTCAAAAGCTTCTGATTGTTTGCAGCATCATTGCCATGCTCGCCAGCATAACGAGCAGAATAGATTCCAGGTGCTCCGTCCAGAGCGTCAACGCAAATGCCGGAGTCGTCCGCAATAGCTGCTACACAATCTACCTCGTCAAGCGCAGCCATTGCCTTAATCAGAGCGTTGTCACGGAACGTCTGGCCGTTCTCCTCTGGATCAGGAAAATCGCCCAGCTGACCAAGCGCTACAAAGCTTATACCAGGCATTACCTTAGAGAGGATAGCTTCAATCTCAACAAGTTTGTGAGCGTTGCCCGTTGCAACTACCACGGTTGTATTTGGATCAAAGGTCACAGCGTTAGAACCCTGATTATCACTATTTTGACTCATGGTTACTCCCTAAATCCAGTCACTTGATTTTGCAGGTCAACAAGGTGAGCGATGCCTGCCTGACCAAGATCGAGCAGCTGGTTGAGTTGCTCGCGATCAAACGGACCTCCCTCGCCTGTTCCTTGTACTTCAATTATCTGTCCAGTTTCTGTTCCGACAAGGTTCATGTCAATGTCAGCGTGAGAATCCTCGGGATAGTCAAGGTCCAGCAGCGGCTTGCCATTCACATATCCCATAGAAATCGCAGCTACCTGGCCTGTAAGAGGAAGTCTGGGGAGAATGTCCTTCTCGACAAGTGAGTAGAGTGCGTCGTGGAGTGCCACCCATGCGCCCGTGATGCTGGCGGTTCTGGTGCCGCCGTCTGCCTGAAGTACGTCGCAGTCCAGCGTGATGGTGTACTCGCCCAAGCGATTGAGGTCAACAACGGAGCGTAGAGAGCGGCCGATCAGGCGCTCAATCTCCATGGAGCGACCCTTGCGGTTGGCGCGCTCTCGTTTGGTGCGGCGGTTGGTTGACGCAGGTAACATGGCATATTCAGCCGTGACCCAACCCGCGCGAGAACTGCGTCGCCATGCAGGAACGCCTTCCTCGACGGTGGCGGTGCACAGGACGCGCGTGTCGCCAAACGTGACCAGGCACGATCCGTCTGCGTTCTTCATAACGTTGCGCTCGAGGGTGACGGGGCGCATCTGGTCCCACGCGCGGTCGAACGAGCGCACGGGCTCCATGGCGGCTCCGGTCTGCGTGACGGCGTCGACCTGCGTAGCTGTATCGGTCTGCGTGACGGCTCCGGGTTCCGCGACAACTCCGGCCTGCGCGGCAACTCCGGCCTGCGCGGGCTTCTCGTCAGAAAACGCGCTTTCTACCTGGTTATTCATTGCACTCCTAAGAAAAAACGCGACACCCGAGGGCGCCGCGTGAGGTTCCATGGTGGGCGATGAGAGATTTGAACTCCCGGCCTTGTGCGTGTAAAGCACCTGCGCTAGCCGCTGCGCCAATCGCCCGTGACTGTAGAAGTTTATCACAGCTTCCACAATTCTTAAACAGCAATTATGAATTCACGGGTTTCATTTGTTCAACTTCAGCACGGACCGCCACGCCATCTAGCTGAGCGAGTGGTATTGACGTCTGTTTTGCCAGAGCACATGCCGTACCCATAGCATCTCCCATATCAGTGACCGTTGGAATAATGCGAACACTTGCCTGCATCAAAAACGTCGTAGAGATGCAGCGACCAATAACGCCTAGGTTATTGATGTGTTTGGTGACCATCGACCGGAATGGAATCTCGTAATAGTCACCCTGCTCGTAGGTGTTTTTGTGGAAGAGTCCGCCCTTATTGGAGTGAACGTCAATGTACCAATCGCCGCGAACAAGACCGTCGTCAAATCGAGCCTGGTTGACGTAATCTTCCTCGGTAAGCATTGTCTGACCTTCAACGCGCCAGCTCTCACGAACACCTAACAATGAAGCCTGCTCCATAAGGTAGCTTTGCTCAAATCCAGGCATCATGCGCTGTAAAAACGTAACTAATCGGCGAATGCGAGCGTGCGCCTCAACTGTTGCGTTAGAACGCGCAGCTCCCGAGGTGTTTGTACGCATGCTTGCAATATGCGGACAGTTTAGCGCCATGCAACCTGGCTTTCCAGGAAGCGAGAAAATCTGGTAATAGCGCAGGTCCTCTTCTTCAAGAATGCCTGCTTCAATTCCCTCACGGAACTTTGGCTCCAGCTTAAAATTCTTACCTGCAACCATCGCGGACTCAAAGAAATATCCTTCGACCAATGGCGAGAAGTGATCATCAAGTGAGAGCACGTAATCTCTATAGCGCTCAACATCAATTCCACCCATGGTAAAACGCAAGCTGCAAACCTGATTGATGCCGTCCTCATCACCAGCTGCAACTGGTACACCAGCGGCTCTAGATAAAACTGCATCGCCTGAAGCATCAATCCACGTTTGAGCTGATACAGCAATCAAACCTTCAGTTGAAGCAAGAATTGCATATGTGATGGTTTTCTCGTCACCGGCATCAGATAGAACCGCAGCTACGAGAGACGTGTCATAGAGGATTTGTCCACCTTTAGTGGTGTAGAGCTGCTCATACACTTCTCCCAAACGCTCAGGAGCAAACCAGATCATGGTAGTGTAATCGTCACGCGTAGCGTCACCTGAAGCCAAGAGCTGCTGCTCGATGGTAGAAAGAACTGGCAGATGGCGCACATATGACGGCATCATAGGGCACACAAGCGCTCGTGTAGCAGAGCCCCCAAGCAGATTTGACTTGTCCACAATAAGTGTAGAGAGACCCTCGTTGACGCAGCGAATTCCACAAGCAGATCCAGAAACGCCGCCGCCAATAATGACCACATCAAAGCTTCCAACAACAGGAATCTGTAGGTTGTTCCAGGTAATCTCTTTATGATTCATTGTTTCCTCCTGTGCCAGAAATGTTATGTAGCAATTCGTAGTAAGTATTGGTAAACGCATGTGCTGCAATTTCAGATAGTGCGTGAATGCCTGTTTTTCCCAGCTTACAAGGACCAATAGTAATAAGCGGAACGGTGTATTCTTTGCTGGTTAATCCAAGTCGCGTCGTCTCCAAGACATGAAAAAACTCATGCATCAGAATGAGATTTTGAGCTTCATGCGGCTCGAGTTGATTTTGTTTTGCCCACAGCACGCACGACTGCTCATAGAGCGTAATTTCTTTTGTACCAGAAACATAATCGCTGAAATATCGCTGGTTTCCATACACACAATCAATATCTTTTTTTATAATTGTCATGCCTGCATCTTTGCAGATTTTAAAGAAATCACTTTGACCGTTTGATTCTTCAAACACCATATGCGCAGCGCGCTCACCCTTTGACCAAGCCAAATCAATCACGCGCTCTTTATCCTCTTCAGGAATTCGAGCAGCAAAGCGATCCCACGAGAGCTCTTTACGTGCAAGCTCACGAGTTGGAAACGGAAACCGTGAAGCAGAGCCAACAGTAGACTCTGCTTCAAGGTTCACCGATTTTCTCGCCAAAGTGTGATCTGCGTTCTGCATGTGAGTTTAATCGCCTAAACGAAGTGTAGCAGCGATGATAACAGGCTCGTCAGACGGATAACCGCCCAACTCCACTGCTGCAAGGCTCAAAATCTGCTCAAGAGAAGTCATTCCAGACAGATCGATAATGCGCTTGCCAACTACCACATAGACGTTTGGCAGATTGGCTCCACCGTCGTTGTATACGGTCAAGTCCTCTACCAGGGCTGTTACTCCCTTGCGCCAAGAACTAATGGTCTCTTGGAGTACGTCGGCATTAGGACGCTGAAGTCTAATAACACCCTCGGAATCAATAAGACGAAGAGCTGTGCGTTTCTTGGTGAGAAGACCAAAGAGCTTCTTTTCTGTAGTGGTTGCAGTGTAAGCAAAGAGCTCAGAAGAGTGAGCGACCTCGGAAACGTTATCTGCACCCTCGCCAAGGTTCTCTACTACAAGTTTTTTAAGCTCGTCTGCACTCAGACGTGTAGCATTAACGTCTTTACTACGCAGCTCAGTGGCACCAACAGCAATCGCGCGGACAACATGACGCTGGGTATCAACCTCAACCGTAACCTCAACAGTTCCAGGAGCTGCTCCCATCTTAATAGCACGAGCTTCTGCTTCACGCCTAACGCTAACAATGTCATCGTCGGTTGGGTTGGTAACACTGCGCTCAACCATGTCACGGACCATAGCAAGAGCAACGCCAATAGTTGAGATAACAGGTGCGTTTTTAGCAATGCGGAACGTATGACCCATGGTCTTTGCCAAGTGTGGCACTACCGTAGAAGCACCTCCGCCACCGCCAACGTAAACGGTTGTACGAGGGTCCATGCCGTAGTCTTTCATAAGCTGTTCTGCTACAGCGCCGTTCTTCTTTGCGGCAAAAGCAAGGACCTGAGCTGCTGCATCTTCAACACTCATGCCCATATTCTCTGCAAGAGGAGCCCACGCCGCACGAGCAGCTTCAACAGAGCCGCGCGCATAATCCCCCTCAGGAACAAAGCCTGCAATATTTGCAGCGCCAGCCATGGTCAAACAGACACGAAGACCACCATCACACTCAATAGCTGCGTATTCAGGGTCTCCATCCATAGGACGAACAGCAACTAGACGAGGGTTCACAATCTTTTCTGCATCGGTGTAAACCTCGTAATCCAGGTTGGCAATGTGAGCAGAACGAGGTCCCACGTCAACGGCCTTGCCATCAGAAATTTGCACCATAGAACCACCGCCAATACCAACGGTTCTCACATCTAGTGACGAGAGGTACGTCTTGTGGCCACCAACTTCTGCGTATTTGACCATAACCTTGCCGTCTTTAACGCAAGAAATATCGGTAGAAGTGCCACCAACCTCAAAGAATAGGCCGTCGGTAAGCTTCTCATACATCAAAGCACCAGCTACACCAGCTGCAGGACCAGAAAGAATGGTTAGGATTGGACGATGACGGACCTCATCAACAGTCATAACACCGCCGTCGCAGCGCATAACCATAAGTGGTGACTCAATGCCTGCCTCGCGAATACTCTTGTCAGTCATGTTTGCAGCTTCAAGCATCTTTGGCATGATGGAAGCGTTAACAACTGCTGTACGAGTACGAATAGCCAGGCCGTAAAGCTTAGAAATGTCATTTGTAGCCGTAGCAGGAACTTCTCTATCAGAGCACTCTGCAATAACAGCATTCTCGTTAGTTGGATCGTCTACACTAAATGCCTCAGCGGCAACATAAGAAGTTGAACCATCCGAGAAAAGCTGCTCAATTGCGCTCTTAATGCCAGCTTCAACATCAGAAGAGGTGTCTACAAAAGCATTTTTGGTACGCAGGAATTTACCGGCAGCGAGTTCAATATCGCCAACATTGGTGTCACTCTTGCTCTTGGCTCCCTGAAGACCACTACCAAGCGTTACGATACCAACCTGTGCAACATCGCCCTCAAGCAGGGCGTTTGTTGCTTGGGTGGTACCGTGAGCAATAAAGACAACATCTTCAGGCTTAATGTTGTGCTGCTCCATAACACCATGAAGCACCTGCACAATACCTGCTGCAACACCTGCTTCAGCGGTGTGCGTAGTAGGTGTTTTAACCGTGCCGATAATTTCGTACGTATCATTGTCGATGGCAACAGCATCAGTAAATGTTCCGCCAACGTCGATTCCAATACGAACTTTCACGTTTCCTCCTAGATTTACAGCAATCCATCAGCTGCAAAGATAAAACGAGGCGAGAAGACCACAACAAGAGGGTCTTCTCGCCCCAAGGTCAGAACTTAGAAGTACAGAACACCAGACAGAATTACACCAAAGATGGAAACTGCCCAGAGGTAAGGAAGCATCTTACGAGTAACGGTGTTGACGTCAACCTCGCAGAAGTTTGCAGTCCAAACGTTCTGAGTGTTGGTTGGGTCGCCACCTGCCTGGATGCGCTCTGCAGCCAGGAATGCGCCCATAACAGCAAGAGGATTCAGGGTGTTCAGGCCAATGATAAGAGCTGCGATGCCAGAACCAAGACCAAACATGTTCATAGGTCCACGATACAGAGCCAATGGCGAGAGGACCGCAAAGAAGACGATGTATGCAATAAGGTTCTGTGGCATGATGCCAAGCAGGAATGGGTTAAGAACTGCCTTAACCGTTGGGTTGGTAACTGCAAGGTAAAGGATACCAATGCCAACCATCAGGATAATTGCAGGACCAGCGTCGGTTACGCCGTCATAGCAAGTCTTAGCAAGAAGGTTCATTGCCTTGCTAAAGCTCTTGGAGGTAAACAGTAGGCACCACAGAATACCAACGGTAAATGCTGGGGTAACAGGAACCTTCAAGAAAGCAACAAGCACAATAGGAATGAGTGGAGTCAACATTGCAAGACCACCAGCAACACCGGTGAGCTGCTTGGAGTTGCTCTGCTCAGCAACTGGAGCGCTGAAGGCAAACTTAATGCCATTACGCTTGAACTCAACAACAATCATAATCAAAGTTGCAATACCAGTTGCAACAGCAAGATAAACCTCAAAGCCCTGAACCTGAGCAATGTCTAGATTGAAAAGCTTTGCGAAGGTTGTCCAGTTGGCAATATTGAGTGCCAGACCAGTGGTAAATGACATCAAGAAGATACATGCTGCACTAGCTGCGGGAACACCAACAGAAATCAAAATTGGCAGGACGATTGAGCCAACCATGATGATGGATCCCAAGCCAGAAAGTGTAGTAAAGAGGACAGCTACTGCAATAGACATAATCAAGGTGATTACCAGGGGCTTATCACCACCAAGCTCTGCACTTTTCTTGATAATTGTCTCGGTAACACCAGTCTTGTTCATAAGCTGACCCAACCATGCGCCAAAAATAACAGCCATGATTGCGGCGCCCATGCGGACGGTGCCAGCCTCAAATACTGATGTCAGCCAGCCAATTTCTTTTCCGTCGCCGTCTTTTCCAAACATTGGAACGCCTGCGATGACACAAATCAAAATGGCCATCAGTGGCAGGGCAAGCAGAGTTGGAATCTTCTTAGTCATCATCAATGCAGCTACAGCCACAAAGACCAAGAGGATCAAAATACCCTGAACCATGTTTCCTCCTTAGGAACACATTGTTTGATAGCAAGTGCAGCTATCTTTCCTTCAAACAACCTACACGTACTTCTATAGATGCCTCAGCACCATGTTGACGACTTTGATGAGCAGACAAAGTCGAGAAACACCTTTGTCCAGCGCGACACATAGCGTCCTACTTCCCTGCAAGTACCTTGCTGGCTTCTTACGCAAGCCTTGCTGGTTTCCTGCACGTAACCTGCGTAAGTCTTACCGATTTACTACGTAGAACTTACTGGATGCCAACCAGAAACAAGCGCCCGTTTCCAAAGCTGGACAGTTTCTGGACAAAGACAAGCAAACCTTAGAGCAGAAACAGCATCTATTAATAAGTTTCTTGAAGTCATTCTTGTTACGATTAGCTTTGGAAATGCTTCAAACTGAGCAAATTTTTGCACCAAAAATGCAGGAGTAGACAGCGCTTTATTTAGCGTATCTTCCTTAACCAAAGAGGTAGAAATTTCTTCTTCGGGCACAGACACAACCACGGCATCAAGAGAAAATAGGCCCTGAACCGTGCTGATAAGGTTCATTAACTTATCAAGTTGCAGACCGTCTACGCTCACAAGTTGCTGAGTAACGTCTGCGTTTAATCCTTCTTTCATAGGAAGAGGGGTGTTATTGCTGACAACTTGAGCTACAACTCGAGTTCCAAATGAAAGATGCAAGTATGAAGAAACATCCTCAATAGTGTTTGAGCCCTCTACTTGAGAAAGAGCAAAGTCACTCTGCTCAAATTGCTTCACCACTACCCTGAAGGCACTCTCTAACGCTTGTACCAGGGAAATTGTTGCCGAATCATGACCCGTTGAATACATGACGGAAAGCTCTGATTCAAGTACATCGCCCTCAAGCAGAACTCCAATTCCCTTAAGAATTGCGTCGTCAACAATGAGCCTTGTAAGAGCAGTTTTAATACCTTCAAGTAGAGTTTCTCCCGAAGGAGCCTCTTCTGACAGCGTGGTACGAGCGTACTCGTTAAGAGCCATGTCAACGAGCACAAGTTCCTGACTCTGGCGAGAAACCCGAACAAGTCCCAAGAGACCAAACTCTGGAGCAAGTTGCAGAAGCGTCTTTGATCTACCAGCGGTTACTACGCGCTCTGAGCTTTCTTCAACCATTTTTGACTGAAGCAAATCTTGAACAATAGTAGTAACGGTACTAGGAGAAAGAGATAATTCACGAGCCAATTCAACACGAGACAGAGCGTTTTTCTCGCACAATGCTTTAATAACGGCACGTTTATTGGAATAGGCAATATCTTTAGTGCTGACAATTGACATACGTGTCCCCTCCTCTCCATTTCTGTCTGTACTACCTTATTTCGACTCTCGAAATAAGTCCATCAAACTTAGAAAGGAACGGGGCTAACGGTATGAAATTATCGCCAAATGGTCATGCTGAACAATTTGGTAAACGGCGCCAAGCCCTTACGCCAGCTCTTCCAGAATTCGACGCATTTCTTTCTGGACGCCCTGCTCGGTGTTAGGCGCAATGACCTTGGAGGCAATCGTCTTGAGCGCGTAGCGAGCGTTGTCCATAACGTACGCAGTGCCGGCGTAACGCAGCATAGCGTAATCGTTCATAGAATCGCCAAACACAGCAATCTCGTTACGAGAAATGCCATAGTACCTGCGGATCTGCTCAAGTCCTGTAGCCTTGTTCACACCACGAGGCACCACGTCAATCCAGGTCTCTCCAGAAGGCATGAACGAAAGTCTATCGCCCATCTCGCGCTCAAGAATCATGGCCATATCCATGGAGCGAGCCCTTGAATCGCAGCAAATAGCAGCCTTGATGATACTAACGTCAGGTGAAGGCGGATCAAACACGCGCTCGGCGTTTGGCAGGTCTTTATCCAGCTCACGCACAAACGAACTCTGATCGTCCAGCAGATACGTATGCGTGCGGTCATAAACAACCAGGTGAATGCAATCAAACTCAGACGTCAACTCAAACAGCTTACGAATAGAAGCTGACGAGAAAACCTCGCGGTCGATGACCTCGTTCTCTACATAAACCTGCGTGCCAAGAGAGGCCACGTAGTCAATCTTATCTGCGACCGGCTCAAACAACCAACGCAGTGTATCGTAACGACGACCGGAACTTGCCACAAAGTGAACGCCGCGCTTATACAGCTCTTCGATGAGCTCAAATGTCTCTGGCGGAACCTCGGAATTCTGGTCCAGCAGTGTACCGTCCATGTCCGATGCAATGAGTCTAATCATGCTAGTTCTCCATCATAAAACGGGGAGTCTCCCCTGCTTTTGTTGCGCGTACCAGCTCAAGTAAGGCATGCGCAACGCCGTCATCTGCAGATGCGCCAACGTGGTGCTTTGCTACCTGCTTGACCTCTGGAATTGCGTTTGCCACCGCCACTGAGTGCGGAACTTTACTGAGGATATCAACGTCATTCTCGCCGTCTCCAAAAACAAGCACCTCTTCTGGAGAAATACCTGTTCTTTCCAGAAGCGTTTCAAAGCCAGTCAGCTTTGACACACCCTTGGGCAGCACGTCAAACCATTGAGGGACCACCGACATGGTGTACACGTCTGGACAAGCTGCGGCCACTTTTTGGCGACAGCGCTCCATGTCCTCCTCCGTGCCTGGGCACGCAATTGTTGCGGCGACAAAATCAACGTCGTCCGGGACTTGATCAACAATGCCTGAGACAAATACCAGTTTGCGCTCGTAATCGGCGAGAATGTCTTTGTCAAGCGGACCGACAACATATGCCGGGTTAAAGAGGTTAGTCTTCTCTGGATAGCAGACCAAGAACATGTTCTTCTCGTCAGCAAGAGCATCTGCGACACCCTGCAACGTTTTGTGATCGAAGATAGAGAGCGAGATAGTCTTGCCCTTGTACAGCACGCGCTTGCCTGTAGACATGACGCCTGTTTGCATGCACGCCTCGTCGAGGCTGAAAAGACGCATCAGCTCAACGTAATCTCGGCCGGTACAAGGGCCAAAGGCGATATCTGTTTCTTCCAGGAGCGTGTGAATAGCCTTGCGTGTGAAGTCCGACACGCGTCTGTTCCCAAAGGGTACCAGCGTATTGTCCATATCAGATAAAACAAGCTTAATCACAAACGTCCCCCGTTACTGCATGCTGCGTAGCTAGGCAAACGCAACGCGCGTCGCAGCCCAAGCGGACGCAGCCCTACGTCAACGCAGCTCCAAGCTGGCACGCTCTACGCTGGCAAGCTCTACGCTGACACGAACTAAGCCGGCACGAGCTAAGCCGCAGCATTGTACTTCTATCTAGTTGAACTATGTGCCAAGACATCAAAGCGATCAATCTTGAGCAACACTTGGTCTAATCCAATCATACCCGAGAGACGCACCTTTGACGCATTCGAAGTCAAAATTAGAAGATCTCTAAACCCGGAACCCCGACGTCCGCCAACCCACTCCATGCGCTTAATGTCCTGGTAGTTGATGGAAATTTCAGAGCCTAAAAAGGGCACTACAACCATCTCGTCATCAAAAAGCGAGACCTTATAACGACTCAAGATGTACCACGCCATAAACATGACAACCGAGAAGGATGCAAAAAATGCCATAACAATGTCTGGGTTTGGCGTAAATACATTAACGTAGCAAAGCCAGCCGAGAATAACTGCGATTGCACTAACAAATGCCATGTCAATAATGAGCGAACGTGTAAGCGCGGCGGGAGTCACGTAGGTATCGTGATGGCTGTGGCGACGCTCGGAAATTCCAACGTTTCCCGAGTGCTCTAAAACCGCAGCTATGACGGGTGCCGCAACGACAACAATTCCAAAAAACACTGCGAGCATTGCGACCTCCCTTACTCCGTGAAAAAAGAACAATGACCCTTCATAATTATGCTACGCCCCTGCTCACCATTTTGTTGACAAGGTTGAGCGGGGGCGTAGACGGTAGAAATCTAGCTATGAATGGCAAAGCTGCACGTCAAGTAGTCGCACGCGATGCGACGACGCGGGTCGCGGGCAGTGCAGGTGCGGACGTGGTGTGCGGGCGTGCGCGGGTACGGGTTGGCGCGACGGCGCTAGCTGCGAGCGGCGAACTTGGCGACGAGCTTCTCCAGAAGGTCAACAGTAACCTCAAGGCTTGGCACGGGAACAAACTCGCGAATAGAATGAGCGTTGTATCCGCCGGTAGCAATGTTAGGGCATGGCAGTCCGCGGAACGTAAGCTGAGCGCCGTCGGTGCCGCCACGAGCAGCAACAGGCTTAGGCTCAATGCCAACCTCACGATTTGCCTCAAGCGCATAATCAATCAGGAACTCGTAGCCGTCGAACTTCTCGGCCATGTTGCGATACTCCTGGTGAATCTCAACACGAACGGTATTCTCGCCATAGCGCTTATTCAAGAACGCGGCGATATCCTGCAGAACCTGCTGACGATTGGCAAAAATCTGGGCATCGTGGTCGCGGACGATGTAGCTGAGCTTAACCTCGGACGCGGAGCCCTCGATGGCGATTGGGTGGTAGAAGCCCTCATAGCCCTCGGTGTGCTCAGGACGCTCGAAGGCCGGGACCATCTGCTGGAACTCGGATGCCACGGTAATTGCGTTGATCATGACGTCCTTGGCGCTGCCGGGGTGAACCATGACGCCCTTGAAGTAGACGTCGGCATGGGCGGCGTTGAAGCACTCGTAGTTGAACTCGCCGAGAGCCTCACCGTCGACGGTATAGCCGTACGCAGCACCGAGTTTATCCAGGTCAAGCAGGCTTGCGCCGTGACCGATCTCCTCGTCGGGGACAAACGCAATCTTGAGTGTAGGGTGTGCGAGCTCGGGGTTGTCGCCCAGGCGCTTGAGCAGCGCGCAAATCTCAGCCACACCAGCCTTATCGTCAGCGGAAAGCAGCGTGGAACCGTCGGAGCAAATGATGTCCATGCCCACAAAATCCTTGAGGTCAGGGACCTGCTCCTGAGTGGTAGCGATAGTCTTGCCGTTAACGACGCCGGCCACCAGGTCACCGCCCTCGTAGTGGACGACGTGTGGCTTAATGCCCGAGGCGGGCGCGTCGATGACGGAGTCTAGGTGCGAGCAAAGCATCAGCGCGGGAGCCGACTCGGCGCCCTTGGATGCAGCGAAGGTGCCGGTTACGTAGGCATGCTCGTCGACAGTGACGTCGGTGCAGCCCAGCGCCTTGAGCTCTTCGCCCAGGTAGCGAGCCATCTCGTGCTGAGCAGGCGTGGACGGCGTGACGGTGTCGTTGTCGGGGTTGGACTGGGAGTCAACCTGCACGTAGCGCATGAAGCGCTCGGCGACATCGGGGAGCTGGTTAGTTGCGGTTTCAGACATAGGTATCCTTTCTGGATCGGGCAAGGTCGGTGCGGCGGGCGGTACGAGCAGCGCAGGTAGCGCGGGCAACGCGGGCGCGGGTGCGTAGGCGCGGGCGTTAAACAGCCTTGCTGTGTGCGTTGAATGTTGTATGCATTTACTGTACCGCAACTCAAAAAGAATTAAACCTACCTGCACGAACTTTGCGCGCACATGCCATAATAATTGCAAGAAATGCGAAAGACGGAGCGTTATGACAAACGACTTTTGGATGCCACAATTTCATCTCTTCCCACCTCAGGGTTGGATGAATGATCCCAACGGACTTTGTCAGTTTAAGTCCGTCTACCACGCGTTTTACCAGTACACTCCCGAGTGGCCTGCCAACGAGCTGCGTTACTGGGGACATGCTGTGAGCAAGGATTTGCTCTCTTGGGAGACGCTACCTATTGCGATTTCTCCAGACGCAGCTTGCGATAAGGACGGTGTGTTTTCGGGTTCGGCCTGGATTGAGACACACGACGCAGCAGGCGGCTGTGGTCACGACAGTGTGGCGGCCGGCGACTGCGGTCACGGCGGCGTTGTGGCAGCCGGCGACGGCAACGACGACGCCCGCGGCAGTGCAGCGGCCCGCGAGGTCATGCGACTCTTCTACACCGGCAACGTTATGGACGAAACACACCCAGAAGCCGACGGCATTGACGTCGGTCGAGAGGCCTATGAGGTCATGGTGACCTCTGAAGATGGACTGAATTTCTCGCCAAAGTGCGTTGTTTTGAAGCCGGGTGACTACCCCGATACCTGCACAAACCACGTGCGCGATCCGAAGGTTTGGGAGCAAGACGGGGCTCTGCGCATGCTGTTAGGTGCTCGCGAGAGGGACACTGCGGCTGGTCCCGCGAAATCCGCAGATGAACGCTGCGATTCGGGAGCGGCGTTGATTTACGACTCCAGTGATTGTGGCAAGTCGTGGACGCTCCACTCGGTTATACGCGGGGCTAACGACCTGGGTCATCGTGAGGCGTTTGGCTACATGTGGGAATGCCCTTTTTTGGTGCAGCTAGATGGCCAGGAGTTTCTATCTATGTGTCCGCAGGGGCTAAGAGAAGGCGCTGGTACGGAGCCAAGCGCTGGTACGGAGCCAAGCGCCGGTACGTCCAAGGGTTCGTGCTTAAACGATTCCGCTAACTTGCAAGAAAGTGCTTCAAGCGAGCCTCTCGACAAGTGGCAAAACATCTGGCAGTCGGGATATTTTCCGCTTCCAGAGGGCCAAAAGCTTATCAATGTTGAAACTGTTTCCACCGATAGCTTTGTGCTCTGGGATCATGGTTTTGACTTCTACGCACCTCAAACGTTCGTCGATGATTCTGGCCGAACCATTTTGATTGGATGGATGGGCATCATCGATCCGACTTACCATAGTTATCCTGAAGGCATTGAATTCTGCCACAACCTTACTCTGCCCCGAGAACTTTCGTTGTCTGATGATGGTGTTATCCTGCAACATCCAGTTAAAGAGCTTGATGCTAAGCGACGAGAATGTGTGGAATTTGTCGCCGACGCCGTCGTCAAAATAGATCAACTATCTGCAGATATTGAGATTACGGGCGTATCCGGAGACGGAACTCTTACTCTCAACGACGCGCTTGTGCTTTCTTACTCCAAGGGCATTTTTGCCCTGAAATTCATTGACGAGGACACCGCTACAGGCAGAACTCAACGCTCTATTAGGCTAAAGGAGCTTTCTGACCTGCGCATTATTGTTGATGGGTCTACCGTGGAAATTTATCTGAATGATGGACGTGCGGTTTTCTCGACACGCTGGTTCCCTGCATCTGAGCGACTAACGTTGAGCAGCACTTTTGTTGCTGCCAACTCACGGACATACAGCCTAATCGCGTAGTTCAGTGTATTTGCTTGGCATAGTCTGGCGCCGACACCAAAGGAATACTGTTTGTAGGCACGGATTGAGGCCGTTATGCACGAAATTGCATATTTCACACATTTTATAAGCAAAATTTTCACAGGACTTAGAAAATTGCTGTTTTTGGAGCCTCAAGTGGTAAAAAATGCGTTTAGTTGGAAATGAAGAAATTTAGTTCAACTTTTTATACTAATGTTTACCCAGGATAAGCGAAAAAGTTTTAACTATTTCTTTTACTAATTGAGTCAAAACACCTCATTTTCAAAATGAATACACCAACTAAACGCATTTTTTACCTTTTTGGGCCTTGAATTCTCATTGCTAGTGCAACAACAAAAGACAAGGTAGTGACCCATGGGTCTACAATGGCGCTTACGACAACGTTCATTGAAAGGATTTCCATG
>JAGZUI010000003.1:0-148155 GCA_018380095.1 Atopobium sp. | reverse complement strand
TAGTTAAATTTCTTATATAAGTCTATTCATGTTTAAGCATATTAGATGAAGTTTATGCATAGAGATGCATATCAGGTAGTGCGACCGCCTAGCTGCCTGGCTATCTTGATTAGAAACATGTCGATTCTTCAGCAGAACCTACCAAAGCTGCGCTATTTTGTGCGCCAGACCTAAAAGCTGGCGCTAACACGCTGCAGAATCATAATCACCTGCATATGAACTACCTGCACAGAAGAGGGTTTTTCATATGCATTATATAAGGCTTACTTAATTACTCAGTAGCAGGTGCTTCTTCTGGAGCCTGAGCCTCAGTAGTGTCATTTTTCTTTTTGAGCTTCTTATCAAGCCAACCCGTAAATGCTGGAGCTACCAGTGCAGTAATAACTACAGCAGCTGCAAGCTGAGCGTTTGCGTTTGCAACAACCTGAGCTGTATACGTTGGATCAACAGAAGCAACCGCAGCAGGAGTGGTTGTTGCGGTACCAGCAATAGTTGCGCTTGCAAGACTTGCCTTACCAGAGCCGCCAAGAAGACGCTCAACAAGCATGGTAAGAATACCCGTGATGATGCAAAGTACTGCTAAGAGAATGCCTGATGGACCACCAGTAATAAGATTCTCAACACTCATACCACAACCAAGAGCAAAGCCAACAACAGCAATACAGGGGTTAATACCAGGAACCAAAAGCCCCCTGATAAATGGACTAAGGTTGCCAAGAACAACACCAAGGACTAGAGGAAGAAGGGTACCCGCAAGTGCGGTAGGAGAAATTGCCGCAACACCTGCTGCACCTAGGGCAATCATGGTAACCGCAGGACCCGCAACAAGAGACAAAACTGCAGCCGCGCCCTGCTCATCAGGAGTCCCGTACTCAGCAGTAATACCAATGTACAAAGCAACATTGCAGAAGGTAATGCCTCCAATGATGGAAAGTGCATTAAGGCCAAAGAAGTTGTCGCCCATAAATTTAGCAACAAAGAGACCAAAGGCAATAGCAATAGCAAGTTTTGGAATAAGGATGGTCAGGCCAGTCTTCAGAACCTTGGGAACCGTCTTAAGGTCAATAGAGGCGCCAACAAACAGCAGAACAATGCCAACAATAGCAGGAGCGCCCTTAGCAACAGCAGTGGTGAAGCTACCAATTTCTAGAACCTGAGGAACAAATGAGTGAAGAAGTAGGCCTACAGAAAGCGGATACAGCATAATATCGCCGGGGAACCTAGGGACGCCAATCTTACGAGTTGTCTTTTGCTGTTCAGCTGCCATTATCAGCTCCTTTGCCCTGGTTGGTCAAAAAATAGTTGACCTACTTTATCAGCACAAAGAATCATTTTTAAAAAGTACTGTACAAATTAACAATTTGGCTACAAACGCGAGAAGACCTTACAAACTGCAAGGTCTTCTCGCGAAATGGGTGTATTGAGCTGTAAAGACGGACTAAGCCCAGAACTTAGATTTTGCCGCCCTCGACAACCATAGTATTTGGATCTACTTCGTCGCCGTAAATTGGAGCGAGTGTCTCTTCATAAGCCTTGTGGAAGAAGTTCTCCTCTGCAAGAGGGCCGGTAATCTCGTTGTTGATAAACTCCAACACCGAGGAGTTACCCTTGTGAACTGCAGCGGCAATAGTATCGGAGTCGCCCAGGTCATCAATGCCAACAACAAAGCCAGGGTTAGACTTAATCCATGCAAGTACCTCGGTATTATCGGTTGAGAAAGCATCGCCGCGGCCGTCGAGCAGTGCGTTATACGCATCAGCATAGCTATCAAATTTGACCAGCTCAACCTTAGGCGCGTTCTTAGCAAACCAAACCTCAGCCGTGGTTCCCTTAGAAACAATAAGCTTCTTGCCATCAAGCTGGGAAACATCAGTAATTGGCGCAGAAGCGGGAGAAACAACACCCAGCTTGATCTTCATGTATGGCAGAGAGAAATCAACTTTTTCTTTACGGTCGTCAGTTACTGTAAAGTTTGCCAGCATGATATCTGCCTTATTGGACTGCAAGAAAGGCACGCGATTTTGTCCGTCAGTAGCAATGTAGTTGATTTTGACGCCCATATCCTTTGCAAGACGCTCAGCAAAAACAATGTCGTAACCAGCGTAATTACCGCTTCCATCAACGTAGCCAAAAGGAGCCTTATCGCTGAAGACGCCAATATTTACCGTACCGGCCTTCTTGATATCGTCGAGGGTTCTAAACTTTGAGTCTGTATCAGAAGATCCACCCTGAGCTCCGTCAGAATCCTTTTTCTTGCAAGCTGCCAGAAGAGCTGCAGCAGAAAGTGCGCTTGCACCAAGGAAAGCACGGCGAGAAAGAGAAGCGGAAGTATTTTCAAAGAAGTTCATTTCAAATCCTAACAAGTTGTATCAATTACTACATCATCTACGTGCAAAAACACGTTGTTTACTTATGCACACGTTCAAACTCAAAGGTGCGCAAAAACTCTTGTGCCCTTTCTGTTTTAGGTGCCGAGAAAAACCCTTGTGCATCGGACGACTCTTCTACGATGTGTCCCTGATCAATCAAGATGACTCGATCAGCAACTGCTTGAGCAAAGCGCATCTCGTGAGTTACCACCAGCATGGTCATTCCTTGCTCTGCTAGCTCCATAACTACCTGCAAAACCTCGTGAACCATCTCGGGGTCAAGAGCTGCAGTGATTTCGTCCAGCAAAAGAACTTCAGGGTTAGTCATAAGAGCACGAACAATTGCCACGCGCTGCTTTTGGCCGCCAGAAAGTGCTGATGGATAGGAGTCTTTCTTCTCCCACAGTCCCACACGACGCAACAGTTCTTCTGCCTGTGCCAAAACCTCATCCTCTGAGCGCTTCTGCACTACCAGAGGAGCCAGGGTTACGTTTTTCAAAACCGTCATGTTTGGGAATAAGTCATAGCTCTGAAAAACCATACCAATGCCTGCTGCGGCGCTTTCCCTCTTCTGACCAGAAATAACCTGATCGTGGAGAAGCACTTCTCCCCCTTGGATATCTTCCAAGCCAACAATGGCGCGAAGCAGCGTAGACTTACCGCAACCGGAAGGTCCCAACACCACGACTACCTCGCCTTTATTGATGGAGAGCGAAATCTTATCAAGCACGGGTTTCTGGCTTGAGGGATATACCTTAGTGAGGTCCTTAACTGCTAAAACGGTGTTACTCATGTGAGGCGCTCCTCTCAAGCCTGCGTGAAAGATACGAAAGTGGGAAGCAGGCAGCAAAATACAGGAAGAAAATAGCTCCGTAAATCCAAAGTGCTCCGTCGGTTGGGAACTTGAAGCGATAAAAATCGGTGATCTGACTACCAACTCTGAGCAGCTCAACCACGCCAATCAGATTACACAGTGACGTTGTCTTAATCATGCGTGTAATCAAGTTGATAGCTGGAGGCAAAAGACGCTTGAAAGCCTGAGGTAGGATGACCTTAAAAAACGTCTGCTGGCGAGAAAGGCCAAGTACAAACGCACTGTCATACTGAGATGCTGGAATTGACTCCAACGCTCCTCGTACCAGGTCTCCAAGCTCGGCTGCTCCCCAGAAGGTAAAAACTACAATTGAAGCTTCAACGCCATCAAAATTAACATCAAACCATTCAGAAGTACCAAAGAACACCACAAAGAGCAGCACCAGCTGAGGCATAACACGAACAACCTCAAGGTAAACGCGAAGAATTGCACGAACCACCTTGTTGTTGGATGTCATAAAAAGTCCAACGAGAATACCAAGAGGAATGGAAAGTGCCACAGAGATAAGGCCAATGTGCACCGTTGTTGCAAGACCTCCAAGAAGGCGCGTTATCACTCCTTCCTGCAGCAAAATGTTATCGACGGGCATAGTCAAGCCTCCTCTCCAGCCAGCTGCCAAGCAAAGAAATAGGAACAAGGATAATCACATAGGCAATTACCAGCATAAAGAGGGCTTCTGTAGTGTCGTATTGCATGCCAATAATGTCCTTGGTTACGTACATCAAATCTGCAAGAGCAATGCCGGAAACAACGGAAGATTCCTTGATTAAGAAAATGATGTTAGCAACAAGGCCTGGAATTGCTACAGAAAGTGCCTGTGGAAGAATAACGTGCTGGAGAGCTTGAATCTTTGAGAGGCCCAAAACCTGTGCAGATTCAAACTGAATAGCTGCAACTGATTCAAAACCTGCACGAAACACTTCTGCCATATAGGAGCCACCAAGAAACGTTAGACCCACAACAGCAGCTACCTCTGCATCCATTTTGAGACCAACTTTAGTCAGACCAAAGTAGATAAGAAACAGCTGAATAAGCAGGGGTGTTCCTCTGGAAAGCTCAACGTAAACAGCATTAAGCTGACTTAAAACAGGAATTTTTGTCAGCGAAATCTGAGCACTTATCAAACCAACGATAAGCGAGAAGAGAACTCCAAAGAAAGAGATAGTAACCGTTATTTTTGCAGCTTCTGCATACAGTGGGAGGTGTTCCCCTATGAAGCTCCAGTCCATGCGAATAAATCCTCTCGGGATGTGCGAATACTCACACAAGAGTTACAAAATAGCTTTACGCCCGAGTCTGTACCAGGAAAATTTTGCTCAGCGACAATTACACCCTGGTCGTATGTGACCCGGGCACCAGACACATCGCGGTGCATGCACAAAGTGCAGTGTATGTCGTAGCCATAATTCGCATGCGTATAATCCTAGCCGCTACTAGGATATTGTCAACTCACAATTGGTAAATTTTTTGATAATGGAAAATTCTTCCACTAAATCATCAACTGACATACGGGCATTAGCAGGACTTGTGGAGGGGAGTTGACGTGCGGAAATACCAGTTTGTTGCTCAGTATAACGCCTGTAAAATTTTGTTGCGGTGCCGCCTAGCGTAAAAATAGCGCAGATTGATGAATCTTGAATAAGGGCGCCAATATTGTGTGGAATCGGATTTGCAATAGAAGCATCACTAGCACCCTTAATATCACAAGCCTTAAGAACATCACAGAGAGCAAGATGATGTCTTTTACAGAAGTCAATTTTTTCAGGTATGGACGTGAGGGGTTTCTCGCCATATAACGCGGCAACTACGCGCCAGAATCTATTCTGAGGATTGCCAAAGTAAAAGCCGATTTCTCGAGACTTGGGACTAGGCATTGATCCCAAGAGCAGCACGCGAGAGTCCGGGAAGATAATGGGATCAAGCGTGTTCTCTACATGCGTAAGCGCAGTTTTGGCAGCATCGCCAGCAGGCTGAGGTCTGTTTGCAGCCACGATTACTCACCTTCTTGCAGCGGCTCAACAAACTCCTGCAAATCATCAAGGCGCAGTACAGTTACTTGGCCATAGCCGGCTCCACCTGTAGTGCCCGTGTCTATTCCCCACTTATCGCCATCTGACTGGACCCATTGCGCAAGACCATCAGGAGTGGTGGCACTGCGATTCAAGTTTTTTGCACCAAAGCTTGCTAACAAAGGAGTGGGTGTATGGCCACAAATTACAACGGGATACGCTACTTCTGACGTGCGGAAATCCGTTGGATATTGCCAGAACTCTTCACGAATCCACAAAAGATCGTTTTCAGACTGCTTGCTTAAGTACTGTTCCAAAGAAGTCTTATCCCAGGCAGTTGGCAAGGGAACGCCGTTAGACCTTATGCCCGCATGTACCAGAACAAAATCTCTACCTTGTACCTCAACGATGGCGTACAAAGGAAGCGCCTGCAGCCAGTCAATCAGCTCACTATATTCTTCTTCAGAAAGCGTCTTGAGCTCAGCAAGGGTTGCGTCTCCCCCGTTAATCTGCCACATAAACTGGGCTTCAATATCGGCTTCTGGATCCAATGCTTGCAGCGCAAGCTGCTCATGATTGCCCATTAAAACTGTACAGTTAGGAAGCTCGCGAATTGTCTTTATGGTGGCAAGCGAGCTAGGACCACGGTCAATCATGTCGCCAAGACAATAGAACACGTCTGTCTCGGTTGGATTAATACGCTCTAGAGCACGCCTAAGCGGCTCCACATGACCGTGAATATCAGAAAAAACGTACGTTGCCACAAAAACCTATTCTGTCGAATCTTCATCTGCAAGCGTCTGACCATCAAAGTTCAGATTTTGCGTAAGCTCTTTTGCAGTATCAAGATTAAAGTCTGGCGAGAAGAAAACGTCAAGTGCATATGGCACATTTGCCAGCGCATGGTCATACAAATCCCAAAAGCTCTCTTTGCGCACCTCTCCCGTGAAAGGATCAGTCCACTCATTTCCCGCTCTGTTATCAAAGTCAGAATCAGAAGATTCTCTTGCCCCGTGAGAGAGCGCTTCAATCAAAGAGAACCTATTTGTACCAAAGGTGCGTTCAAGATTACCAAGTAGCTTTCTCTTCTTACCTGTTGGCGAATATGCCAGATGTTGGATAATCCTAAAATCAACAGCAGCTGACGAGAAAATCCTGGTATCGGTAGGTTTTTCATACGTCCATAGCAACGCAAAGAAAAATACTCTATCCAAAACGTAAAGCGTATGCAGCGATGCCTTCAAAACCTCGCTATAAGGCCTATAGGTAGCTACGGTTTTACCAAGATGGGCGTAAAGAATTGCCTCATCAAGGTCCTTCTCGATTTCTGCATGCACTTGATTTTTAGCAGATTCATCCAAGCCCTCAACACCTTGAGAGGTAAGCATGTTTTGCCAGTAATAGACAAAAGGATGAGCAGTGGAATCAAGCATATAGTGGCAGAGGAATCCCGCAATATAGGCGCGAGCGACCGCAACATCTTTAAGTGGCAGAGGCGCAATTGCGTCTCGCATAGAAAGGAGAAGTTCGGGCGTTTTTTCTTTATGCATGATCGACGCATATTTAGCGTAGCGATGCAGCAGCGGATCTGCTGCTAAATAAAACAGCGGATCTGGACCTTGGTTGCCCAACAGAAAAGCTTCTCGCTCTTCCATCGTAGAAAAACCAAGTTTGCCTGCAGCTATATCAAAGGCATCCTTGCCAAAGAAGTCATGAGTCAAAATTGCGGGCATGTCCATTCCTTTCAGATTGCTACCATCCATTTTACCCAGCAATGGCTCAGTGCGTTAGAGAGAATATAAAACAGCATGTAGTCACTATTGTGAGCAAGTTACCTCTAAGCTCTCTTCAGCTACCGCCTACCGATTAATACGCCTTACCCCCTGTAGTAATACTTAAATATTTGATATCTTTAAACATACTTGGGGGAGATATTTTCTGTCTGAGCCATCTAGCTTGTATTGCGACTACAAGCTGGGAAAGTAAGGATCTAAGGAGTGAGGCATTCCTTACGGTACAGTAAAGAAAAAACCTGCAAAGACAGAGAATATCTAATTGAGGGGAGCAATCATGGCATGCTGCTATGAGAAGCTTATCTCTGCAGGTAAAAATAGTCTCTGCAGAGTCAAAACATCACGTTCTTCTGACATAAAGAAGCGTGAGTAACATGAATACGGCAAGAAAAATCAAACTCTATAGGATGCTTACGGCCCTTGCCTATGGCGACGCCTATGGCATGCCAACAGAGATGATGTCACCACACCAAATTGATTTTGCATTTCCTGATGGAGTTCAAAGTCTTTCAAATCCACCTAAAAATGACTTTTTTGGAAGACCTTTTACCGCAGGTCAAACTACAGATGACACCGCAAACGCAATCATTTTGACTAAAAACATCATTGATAACCAGGGAGTTTTTAACCAATCCCGCTACTTTGATGCGCTAGAAAATTATGTGGCAACAGAGCCAAACGCTGCTCAGGTAGTTGGCCCTTCCACAAGAGCTGCGTTAGCCAATCGACTTTCTGGCCACTCGCTTAAAACGTGTGGTCGCCTTGGAACCACTAACGGATGTGCCATGAAATGTGCGCCGATGGCTTCAATTGTGAGCTGGAAAGACAAACATGCGCTCATTAACAGCGTTACTGAGCTTGCGCTTCCTACGCACGGAACCAACGTAGCCATTATGGGCGCAGCAATGATCGTGGCCGCCATAAGTAGAGGTCTTTCTGAAAACTCGTTTACGGTTGAGGACGCTCTTGAAACTGCTTTAAGTTACGGACACCGAGCTCTCTACACAAAAATTGGCACACAAATGCCTATGCCTAGTATGTATCAAAAGTGCATCATGGCATTGGAATTCTGCGAGGGTGCCAAAAACCTTGAGGCTCCCCTAGCAGCATCAAGGGACATCTACGACTACTGTGGCTGTGGTTACGAAACCATAGAGACCATCCCTGCAGTTCTTGCAGTGGTAAAGCTCTCACAAGGAAAAGTCTCTAAAGCAGCGAGAATAGCTGCGGAGATGGGTGGAGACACGGACACCATTGGGTCTATTGCCTGCGCTATTTGCTCACAGATTCACTACGACGTTTTGCCTGATGAGGTACATCTACTCGAGCGCGTCAATGGATACCAGTTTGAAAAACTTGCAAACGATTTGGAAAACGCCACTTCCCTACCGTATGATGTAGCTATCTAGTTTGCGCTCTTTGCGCCATAGCATACGTTTCTTGTAGGAGGCGCCATGAGCTCCTGTGCTCTTATCGATTTGCATGTCCACCTTGATGGATCAATCCCACTTCCTGCCGCAGCTCAACTTGCAGCA
Source organism: Atopobium sp. (assembly GCA_018380095.1). Lineage (GTDB taxonomy): Bacteria > Actinomycetota > Coriobacteriia > Coriobacteriales > Atopobiaceae > Lancefieldella. The sequence continues at coordinate 139,575 of JAGZUI010000003.1, read as the reverse complement.
GAAGCGGGACTTGGTTTCTCTTTGGCTGAACTCCAAGAAAAGATGCAAGTCCCAGCTCATTGCCAGGATCTTAACCAGTATCTTGCAACATTTGAGCTGCCACTCAAGCTTATGCAGTCAGCACAGGGCATTCGTACGATTGCAAAGGCATTTCACGAGCAACTTGACGCAGAGGGCATTCTCTACGCTGAACCCCGCTTTGCACCAGGAAGTCTTACTGCAGGAGGTCTTTCTCAGCAAGAAGTTCTTGAGGCTGCTCTTGCTGGTAGAGCTGACTTCTATGCAGAGCATCCACAGTCAGCGCTCCACACGGCATACATTATTTGCGCTATGCGTGGCACAGGTGAAGAGCTTAAGCACAAAAATGAAGAGTCAATTGATCTAGCGACAGCGTACCTTGGAAATGGCGTCGTAGCAGCAGACTTAGCAGGAGCAGAAGCGCTCTTTGCCACAGAGAATTTCTCGTCACTTTTTGCTGAAGCACAAAGAAAAAATGTTCCTTTTACTATTCACGCGGGAGAAGCTGCTGGTCCAGAAAGCATCCAGGCTGCACTTCGACTTGGTGCACGACGTATTGGCCACGGCGTTCGCTCTTTGGAGGACACAGGCGTTATCCAGGACCTTAAGGCTGCAAATGTTGCGCTTGAGATTTGTCCTTCCAGTAACCTTCAAACGCGCATCTTTGAGTCAATAGAGCGCTTCCCTCTTGAGCAACTGCTTGATGCTGGCCTGACGGTCACTATCAACACGGACAACATGACTGTCTCCAACACTACCCTCTCGCACGAGTTTGAGCTTTTACAGCAGCACTGCGGTCTAGACAAAAATACCGCACGTGAGCTTGCTGAAAATGCTGCACGTGCGGTATTTGGCGATTCTAGCGAGAAGGACCGTCTACTTGCCCACCTTAGGCAATAGTAGCCTCATATCCTGCCTGAACAACAGCATCAACCAATGCGCTATCAGCGACATCAGAAGATAGCTCAACTACAGCGCTCTTCTCGTCAAGTGAGACGGTTGCCTTAGAAACACCCTCGACAGCCTCAAGAGCCTGTGTGACGTGTGCAACACAGTGCTGGCAAGACATGCCCTCTACGTTTAGTTTCTTCTCCATATAAGATTCCTCCTTCTGTGACGCGGATGCGTCGTTTATGGACTTAGTTTGAACGTCAATGACTGGTTTTGTGTCATGAACGTCTTGGCGAGTTGCTGAGCTGGTATTCTTTGGCTTCCAGGTACGCAGGCGCAGTGCATTGCATACAACAAAGACTGACGAGAAGCCCATGGCGGCTGCACCAATCATAGGGTTCAGCGAAATGCCAAATGGATACAACAGGCCCATAGCTACAGGGATACAAATGGTGTTATAGAACAGTGCCCAGAACAGGTTTTCTTTGATGTTGGTCATAGTGGCACGAGAAAGCTCAATTGAAGTTGCAACATCAGCTGGATCAGACTTCATCAAGACAATGTCAGCGGACTCAATAGCAACATCGGTACCTGCACCAATTGCAATTCCCACGTTTGCTCGAGCGAGTGCTGGAGCATCGTTGATGCCATCGCCAACCATGACAACGTTTTCTCCAGCGTCCTGGAACTGCCTAATGTAGGACTCTTTTTGGCTTGGCAAGACGTCAGAGATTACCTGATCAACACCAAGCTCTTTACCAATGACGTTTGCCGTTGTTGCCTGATCTCCGGTAAGCATGACAGACTTAACGCCCATAGCACGAAGACGAGCAATGGTAGATGCGCTAGTTTGCTTAACCTTGTCGGCTACAGCAATGACACCAAGGAGCTTACCCTCAAGTGCAAAGTACAGCGGTGTTTTTGCCTGTTCAGCTAGCTGCTGAGCCTGGGAAGTCAGCTCTTGTGTGCTGATGCCCTCCTGCTCCATAAGACGAGTGTTTCCTGCTACAAGACGTTTCTCGCCAACCTTTGCTGTAAGGCCGCCGCCTGCAACCTGTGAGAACTCCTGTACATCAAGAGAGCTGCCTGCAGACTCTCCAAGCTTCTCTTGAACGTACGTAACAATAGCCTGCGCAAGTGGATGCTCGCTCTTTTGCTCAAGCGCATATGCGTACTCAAGTAGCTGCTGCTCGGAAGTTCCACCTGCACAAAGTACGTCAGTTACGCTTGGCTTGCCCTCAGTGAGCGTTCCGGTCTTATCAAGAACAACCACGGTTGCTCGGACTGCACCCTCAAGCGCTTCGGCAGACTTGACCAAAATGCCATTTGAAGCGCCCAAACCAGTGCCTACCATGATGGCAGTAGGTGTTGCCAGACCAAGTGCACAAGGGCACGAAATAACCAGAACAGCAACAGCGTGCGAGAGAGCAACCGCAAAGTCACCAGGTGCCACAAAGACAAACCATGCTGCAAACGTTACCAGAGCAATTCCAATAACAACGGGGACAAAGACGCCAGCAATGCTATCAGCAAGACGCTCAATAGGTGCTTTGGAGCTTGTTGCCTCGTCAACCAGGCGAATGATGCCTGCAAGTGTAGTGTCATCGCCAACAGCGGTGGCACGCATCTTAAACCAGCCGCCGGTAGATACCGTAGCACCTGTCACGGAATCGCCAACGGTCTTACTTACAGGAACGGGCTCTCCGGTAATCGCGGACTCATCGACAGATCCTTCTCCCTCGATGAGCTGGCCATCAACAGGAATTGACTGACCAGCCCTTACCACAAGAATGTCTCCCACCACAACGGTCTCTGCAGGAACTTCTTGTTCAACACCGTCTTTGACGAGAATAGCAGTCTTTGGGGCAAGGTTCATAAGTGCGTTAATTGCACCTGTGGTATGACCTTTTGCGCGAGCCTCAAAGAACTTACCCAAGGTAATCAGAGCAAGAATCAAACCTGCGGACTCAAAGTACATGCCGTGCATTGCCTGGTGAGCTGCAGTAATGTCTCCTGCAACAAAAGCGTTTGCCATCTGGTACAAACTGACAACACTGTAGGCAAACGACGCTGCTGAGCCCAGCGCAATGAGCGAGTCCATATTAGGAGCGCCATGCAGCAATGAGCGGAATCCACCAACAAAATAGTGGCGACAAATAAACAGAATAGGAATGCAAAGCAAGAGTTCGGTAAGAGCCAAGTTCATCATGCCATTCATACCAGAAACAGCAGGCGGAACAGGTGCTCCCATCATCTCACCCATGGCAAGATAGAACAGTGGAATGGCAAACGCCATTGAGGAGATAAGTTCAATCCTCTTTTGCTTTACCGCCTTTTCTGAAGCATTGGTAGCATCTGCCTTAGTAGTTGCAGCAGAATCTTTTTTGTCGCTACGAGGTGTTGCCTCATAGCCTGCTTTGCTTACTGCGTCAGAAATCTGCTTGAGGGTATCTGGATTACCGTCGTAATCAACTTCCATAGAATTCTTAAGCAGATTAACGCGAGCCTCAGAGACACCAGAAACAGAGTTTGCCGCCTTCTCTACGTGCGCAGAACAACTTGCACACGTCATTCCTTGTACATCAAAAACTTTCTGATCCATAACGCCACCTTACATAAAACGCTTAAAGAGGTCCATGACCTCATTAATAACTTCTGTATCACCCGACTGGATGCGGTCAACCACGCAAGACTCCAGGTGATCCTGCATTACTTCTCTTGAGATGGCCTTAACCGCAGACTCAACTGCTGCAAGCTGAATAAGGACGTCTCCGCAATAACGATCCTCATCGATCATTGTTTTAATGCCATTGAGCTGGCCGATTGCACGGTTAATACGGCGAGAAACTCCACTTTTAAGCTCGCTTGAGCGAGGAGTAGCCTTGTGATCACAATGACAACAAGTTTCCTGTGGTTGGCTGTCTTTCTGAGCCATCTGTCCTCCTTTGCATACCCTAAGGGGGTATTAGTTTCTGTAAACAGTATACCCCCATAAGGTATTTTTATGCAACAAAAAAACAGCAACCGAAGCCGCCGTTTTTATCTACCCATGATTCCCATAAAACCTCCTTCAAATACCCTTATGGTTTATTAATATCCGAAGGAAATTACCCCTTATGGGTATCTTTATACAGTATTTACAAATGCATTCCCTCTATTTGACCAGTAATTCTCTGTCTGTTGTTGCAAAAAGAGATGAAAGCAAGCGTTATCAATATCCATAGAAGTTCTAAGAGCAACGCATAACCACACAATAGAAACGCATCACTTGTATTAAAACTCAAAAATAATCCGACACTTTCAACAATCCATGAAATCGGAATGCACTTGCAGATAGAAATCAAAGGGTTTGGAAATAAATAAAGTGGTATAACAGCTCCAGAAAGTATGGGGATACTTATTGATAATAAGTTTAGTACAGCAAATCCATCAGTTAACAATAAACCAATTACTGAAGAAAATACTCCAAATATAGCGCCACCAAGAGAAGCAAGAATAAGGGATATACATAAAGGAACAAGTAGGGTCAGAACATCAGCTGCTGCAATATAAAGAACAATAACTGAGGTTACAAGAGAACTCATAAAACAAATAACAGTAATTGTTATGTATCTAATTAAAAAGAATACCATTGCACGGTTTTGAGAAATCAAATACATAAAAATTGTTTTAGCAAATCGATCTTGAACAATAATATTGGCCGAACATTGCATTGCAGAAAGCCATGACGATAAAGTTAAAATTCCTACAAGCAGTGACATACTTGAGGCAGAAAGCTGCATACCAAACAGAATAAAGTATAGATATGAAAAAATAGGTTCAATAAAAAATTGAATGCAAAAAGCTAAAATAGAGCCGTAGCTGGATAAAGAAGTCAATGATATACAAATTGCAGGATAGATATATGAAGTAATTTTTTTCATAATTATGAACAATCTCCATCCTTGCGAAGATTTGAAAATGCTAATTGAATTAGAAACCGTCCTAAACAAACATATGCAATCGAAAAAATTAAACAAACAACCGAATACAAGAAAAAATCTTGCACAGTAGCTGAGGTAATTAACTTTACTGCTGGAGTCAAAGGATGTAAGTATGCGATTATACGCATTGGTAATGGAAAGTTTTCTATTGGTAAAACTATACCAGACCCTATCCATATACCAGTTAGAATAAGGCTTTCAAATGATGAAGCATTTTTTGTTAAAACATATAAAGAAGACAAAACCAAAGATGAAGAGGCGCATGCAACCGTTGAAAAAAATAGTGCCAATATCTCATTTATAGAAAGAATAATAGGAACACCAAAAAATAAGCTAAGAAGAATAGAGCACGGTACTCCAAGAACTAAACCTAATGTAGTTGCAGAAAAGATAATTGGATAAAAAATATTAGCAATTCCCTTCGGACTTATAAACAAATAATCCAAAGTTCCCTGATAACGCTGATATCCAATAATACCTGTTGAGAGAATTGTAGAAGCCCATATAGTTGCGATAGATGAATAAACCCAAAATGAATGATTACTAGACCCCTGAATCATTGAAAAAATCTTAAACAAAGAGAAGCTAAAACATGATCCAAGAACACTTATTAAAAAGAATGGAGTCGTTAAAAACATACTCGTATGAAAGCGTAACATCTGCAATTCTGAGCGCATATCAAAAATTGAATTAACACTATCTTTCATTATCTTTTCCCATTACAGCAAGGTACACCTCTTCGAGTGAAGCACGTCTTTCATTGACTTTCTTCCAACCAAAATCATCAACACATAAATCAAAAACCATTTTCTTATTTCCCGACACATCCACATAAATTGAATCAAACTTCTCAAGAACTTCAACTGACGCAATTCCAGAACATTCCTTTAAAATTTTAATTTTAGATCCATCAAGACAATCAGTTATAAACGTGTATACGCCCTCTATTTTTACTTTCTGCCTTAACTCCTCTAGGCTGCCCAGAAAAATACACTTTCCTTTTTTGAGAACAAGCACGCGATCAGCTAATAATTCAACCTCTCTCATGCTATGAGACGTAAGTAAAATACCACTAGGGATATGACGTAACTCAGCGATAAGCCGCCTGACGTCTGCCGCATTATTTGGATCTAAACCAGATGTTGGCTCATCAAGAAGAATTAAACTATGAGCCGAAATTAAAGCTCTTGCAAGATGAAGCCTTTGTCTCATTCCCCTAGAAAAAGTTGATACATTTTGATTTGAAAATTCAACTAAATGTACTTGTTGAAGGGCATTTTTAATTCTTGATTCTTGCTCATCAAAAGGGACACCACTCACTTGCGCAAAATATCTTAAGTTATTAATAGCAGTAGCATGAAGATAAAACCCATTTTCTCCACCAAGAACTAAAGAAATATTCTTACAAGCCTTGCGAGGACATTTAAGAACGTCTACACCACATGCTTCTACTTCTCCACAATCTGGGAGTAAAAGCGATGAAGCAATTTTTACTAAAGTAGTCTTTCCAGCGCCATTCGGTCCGAGTACACAAACTATTTCCCCTAAATGAACAGAAAACGACACATTATCTAAAACTATACGTTTCCCTTCTTTCATCCTGTATGATCTACTTACTTTTTTTACACTCAGAGGAAGTAAAATATCATGGTCAAGATTTGATTCCCGCTGGATCATTTTTCATCTCCTCTCGGACCGTACTAAATATATATTCTTCTTTAATGTATCTTGAACAACTTATCAATTATCGAAAAAATTACTTACTTCTCATCCTCGTCTTCATCATTTACCACGCCACTAATCCCCAACGTTTTCTGAGCCTCATCGAGATTTTCTAATGCGGTAACAGTTCTCAATTTTCTACTCATAACATTTGTTCTTGTAGTCAAAATGGTATCCAGTGCTTTTTCTGCTTTTTGAACTTGTGATCGAGCCTTTTCTAGCTGAGCCTGATACGTCTCAAACTCTGTCTTAACCGCAGAGAGTACCTTTTGAATCTCGTCTGCATGCTTCTGAATAGCAACAGATTGGAATCCCATTTGAAGACTGTTAAGAAGCGCAGCCATAGTGGAAGGCCCACACACATTAACGCGATACTCTCTCTGTAGCTGCTCAAGCAAACCCGTCTGACTGACTACCTCTGCATAAAGTCCCTCAAAAGGAAGGAACAAAATAGCAAAGTTAGTTGTCTCTGGTGGAGCAATATACTTTGTAGAGATATCTTTTGCCTCTGCCTTAATTCGAGTCTCTAGACTCTTTTTAGCAGCAGCAATCGCCTCCTCATTACCTACATTGATTGCATCCACTAAATGCTCGTACGTATCTCCTGGGAACTTAGAATCAATAGGAAGCCAAACGGTCTCCCCTGACTCTCCAGGCAACTTAACAGCAAACTCAACACGCTCAGTAGAACCAGAAACAGTAGCAACATTCTCTTCGTACTGCTCTGGAGAAAGAATGTCTCTTAGAATTGCGCCAAGCTGAATTTCTCCAACAATTCCGCGAGTCTTAACGCCAGAAAGAACCTTCTTTAAGTCTCCAACACCTTCCGCAAGACCACGCATTTCTCCCAAGCCTTGATGAACTTGCTCAAGTTGCGTAGATACGCGCTGGAACGATTGGGTCATACGCTCATCGAGCGTTTTCTGGAGTTTCTCGTCAACGGTCTGACGCATAAGCTCAAGCTTTGCTTCATTCTCTTTACGCATGTCGCTGAGCTGTTTGTCAACAGTCTCTCTAACCTTAGCAAGCTGCTCAGTTGAAGCCTGGGAAGTTGCTTTCATGTTGTCATCCACACGACGCTGAAAAGCATCAAAGCGAGCATCAAGCTGAGCAATACGCTGATCAGTCTGCTTCGTCTGATTTTGCAGTGTTGAGGTGAGCTTTTGATCAACTACCTCTCTTACCTTCTCAAGCTTTGTATCCATAAGCTCTTGCATTTTTGCCATGTTATCCGTAACACGACGATCCAACTCTTGGGAGCTTCTTATAAGCTCTGCAGATGATGTTTGACTTTGCTCTTGCAGCGTCTTTACTTGCGAGAGCTTAGAGGAAAGTGTGACAAGGCTCACGATAAGCACAATGACAACTACAGCCAAAACTAACAGCACAAGCAAATCCACAAGACTCCCCTAACTCATAGCAGAACAAACAAACGCAAACACAGCAAACACAATCTGAGTGTTAGCCAAAAATTCCGTAGATTGCTTCTGCAATGCTATTGGTAATGCTCTCTACGATATTCACAAATGGATTATCGGAATTAACATCTTTATCTCCATAAGGATTAGTGAAGTAATCCCAGAATTCTTCCCAATAGTTTTGCTGGCGGTAATACCTATAGGAATCATCATCTTCAGTACGATCCTGCTTATCATCAGTATCGTTGTTTGTTTCGTTCTTGCTGTTCTTTTCTTTCTCTTTCTTAGTAGAAAGCGTCTCATCAGAACCAAGCGTGACGTTGATAGTAAGGCGGTCTTCTCCACGCATGATTTCTACAGGAACGGTCTCTCCAATCTTGTGAGAGCGAACGGCAATAATAGCTGCATCAGCAGAAACTACGCGCTCTCCACCAATAGAGACAATAACATCACCCTTTTTAATACCAGCACCCTCTGCAGGACTATCATCAAGAAGGCCTGCTACATACGCACCGTAATCTACCGAAAGATCATTGCGCTTTGCAACTCGAGGAGTAACGGTCTGCATAGAAAGACCAATATAGGCATGCTTAACTTGCTGGCCAGAAAGAATCTGATTTGCAATATCAATGGCATAGTTAGAAGGAATTGCAAAACCAATACCCGCAAATGACTTGGTATCTGACGAGAACAACGTACAAATACCCACAAGCTGACCATTAGAGTCAACCAGAGCGCCGCCAGAATTACCTGGGTTAATAGCTGCATCAACCTGGATGAGGTTTGCATAAATAGTGGTTTCTCCACCCTCTGTCTCAAGCATATCTCCACGAGAAAGAGCAGACACGATACCTGCAGAAACAGAGTGATCAAGACCAAATGGGCTACCAACACTCATAACCCAACTACCAGGAGCTAAGTTATCGGAATTACCAATCTCAATTGGAGTAAGGCTATCTCCTTTAAGATCTGCATGAAGAACAGCCAGGTCAGAGGTTGGATCTGTACCAACAACAGTACACTCATACTCTTTATCATTAACGGAGATAGAGAACGTATCCATGCCCTCGATGACGTGGTAATTGGTAAGAATGTCTCCATTTGTGTTCAATACAACGCCAGAACCGGTTGAGCCTGATGAATCACTGGTAGCCTTAACGGACACAACCGAAGGCAAAACCTTAGAAGCTACCGTTTCTGCCGTCTTAGTATCAGTTGGTTCTGCAGCAGGACGAGACGTCGCTGCTTGAGAAATAGTTGCCTGACCAGATACTGCAGGAAGCTTAGAAATTCCCTCTCCCAAAGCAATGGTAGGAACACAAGCAACGGCAAAAGCAATTGCACAAGCTGTTCTTTTTACACTTGAGCTTTTGAACATAGACATAAATCCAGCCTGCTTAACTGACGAAAAACGCTTATTTACAGTGGAATCTGTGGTTAAACCATGTGCTTGGTTCTCCATAGACATCCTCCTTAACATCACTTTGATGCAAACAACTAACGCAAATAATTCTGCGCTAAACATCAATTTTTCAATATGTGTATTCTACCCGTTATACCGGACAAAAATTCGTTTCTCATTATGAGAAAGACGCGTGGGAGTCCTGCTCGTAAGAAAGAAGTTTGCAAATCCCATTAAATACAGTCTGTACCTGCGATTATGCTCTAAACAGATAGCCTACACCACGCACCGTCTCAAGATGAGCAGCTGCTTGAGGGCCAATCTTTGAGCGAACACGCCTTACGTGAACATCTACTGTTCTAGTGCCACCACAGTACTCAAAGCCCCAAACACGCTGCAAAAGAGCCTCACGTGAGTATGCACGAGACGGATGGGTTGCCAAGAATGACAGCAGCAGATACTCCATATACGTAAGATCAACAGGAGATTCGTCAATATAAACCTGATACGTTGCCAGGTTAATCTTTATGTTGTCAACAATAACCAAATCTCTAGAAGTGCTCTCGGTACCTGGCCACAAAAGCAGCGAGCACCTAAGGCTAAACTCCTGGATAGTTGCAGTAGACAAAATAAAATCGCTCTTGCCCTGAACAGGCAGAACAAACTTAGAAAGATTATCAAGGTCAGCAACAAACAGGCGAGCAATTCCGCCATTTTGCGCAGAATAATTCTCTACCGTGCTAATAACATCCTGGGAAAGTTCTTTTTGATCAAGAATAATCAGGTCAAAGGTATGACCTGAAGCCGCAGCCTGAGAAAATGAGGCTGCATTTGCAAGAGCAATAGACACATCAATGACATGCGAAAGTTCACGCATACGTTCATGTAAGCGTGTCGTTGCAGATACAAGAAGAATATTCTTGTGATGCATCGATTCCCCCTAGGATAAAGCTTAATCTTATAAAGCATACCACAAGCTGCGAATAAAGAGCAGATATACCTCATTATCTGCAATTAGGGCGAGAAGATCTTCTCGCCCTAAAATATTTTTTACGTTTGCGTATTAATTCTAAAAAGTATGGATTTTACGCAATAGCGCCAATGAACTCAGCTGTTCGAGGGTTTTGTGGATTGTTGAAAATGACATCAGGAGTACCTTGCTCAACTACCACTCCTCCTTCCATAAAGACCACACGATCTGCCACGTCTTTTGCAAAACCCATCTCGTGCGTTACCACAATCATGGTCATACCAGAGTTCTTTGCCAGATCACGCATAACATCCAAAACACCACGAACAAGCTCGGGGTCAAGCGCGGAAGTAGGCTCATCAAACAGAAGTACATTTGGATGCATAGCAACGGCGCGAGCAATTGCTACACGCTGCTGCTGACCACCGGAAAGCGCACCAGGCTTGAAGTCTGCTCTATCGGCAAGGCCAACAGCCTCAAGCTGCTTTAGTGCCTCTGCTTCTGCCTCTTCTTTTGACTTTCCTAGAACCTTAATCTGACCAATCATTACGTTCTCTTTAACCGTTAAATGACCAAACAGATTGAACTGCTGAAAAACCATTCCCACATCTCTACGAAGCGCATTTACCTCTGCCTCGTTTGTGCCCGTAATCTCTTGATCTTCAATAAGAATATGACCTGCAGAAGGAGTCTCCAGTAGATTGATACAACGAAGCATGGTGGACTTACCAGAGCCAGAAGGACCAAGTACAACCACTACTTCACCTGGCCAGACGGTAAGGTTTACATCATTCAAAACATGTGTTGATCCAAACGACTTATTGAGGTGCTCAATACGAACAATAGGATGTTCACCTGCCTCAAAAGTATGGTTAGTAAGCGGCTTATCACACTCAAATGCCTCTTGTGCAGCAACTTCAGCATCCAAGGCAGGTTGTTCTGTGTTCGACTTCTTTTTGAAAGAAAAGAAAGACATTAGTTTTCCTCCTTGAAAAGAGCTTGAGTCTTACTTGCTGAAGCGCTTACTGTTTTACCTGTTTCTGACTGCTCCATGCGTTTCTCGATAGTGCCAACTACCTTAATAAGTGGCAAGGTAATTGCCAAATAGAACAGAGCAGCCGTCATATATGGCGTCATGTTTCCCGTTGAGGTGGTGAGGTTTTTAGCAAACATCATCAGCTCCATAACACCGACAGAAGAAAGCAGCGAGGTATCTTTGTAGGAAGTAATAAAGTCGCTGGTAAGAGGTGGGATAACCCGACGGATAGTTTGAGGAATGATAATAAACGTCATGGTCTGGAGACGATTCATACCAAGAGAGCTTGCTGCCTCATACTGACCCTGCGGGATTGATTGAATGCCCGCGCGGAAAATCTCAGAAAGATACGCAGAAGAATTGATAGCAACCACAATAAAGCCAAGCAGATTGGTGTCCAGATTGATATTTAACATAGGAAGGCCAAAGAACAGAATATAAATCTGCAGAAAGAATGGGGTTCCACGCAACAAATTGATATATACCACCGCAAGTGCACGCAGGAACGGATTCTTGGAAATCTTCAGCAGCGCAAAGCCCATTCCCAGCACAATAGCTACAGGATAAGCGCAAATTACAATTGCAAGGCAAACCAGCCATCCAGGAAAAAGCATCACCACTGAAGAGACAATCAGTTGAGGCTTTAAGAACATCCCCAAAAAGTGGTTGGAATTCCACGCTTCAACCCAAGGCTGAGCATCAAGCCAATTCACCAGAGCCTGAACAGGTGTGTTAGGAATAATGGTGATTTCAGGAGAAGAAGCAAGCTTTTGAGTTCCCTGCTCAGTGGTATAGGTTCCCTCAACAGTGTACGAACCGCCGTCAGCAGGAAACTTTATGCCGGAAATCTCTACACGAATCAGCTTTTGAGCATCCACCGGCGTTGCAAAAGAAATCACAACCTGCGTTCCCTGGACGCTTGCAATTGCCTCGATCTTCTCGCGCGTAAGACCTGAAAGAACGGTCACCTTAGTGGTTGCGCTCTGCAGATTGGAGCCCTCAGGAAGCTGCAAAGTCAGCTGAAAGACCTGCTCGTCCTCAACTGTTCCCTCCCAGGTTAAACGAGTCTCTTTGCCACCGATAACGCCATTGCCTTCTGTCTGATTTGACTTAGTTGTTGCCTTATTTGTGGTGAGAGCAAACGCACCCTGAACAGAAAACACGCTCAGAGACATAAAGAACAGCCCACTCAAAAGAAGCGTAGCGAGAAGAACTACAAGCAGTGAGGAGTACGCACGATTATGCGAGAGCTTTGACTTAGCTGAATTATAAGCCGTACTCTGAGGTGCAGATTCAGCTTTGAAACTCGCAGATGACATGCACAAGGACAGTTGCTGTCCTGACATAGTTTTGTGCAAAAGTGCAATCACGTGATACTCCTTTAGAGCTTAGTTGCGATAAATCCTGATGAAAACAGTGAGTGCTTGAAGCCAAATCTGACTTCAAGCACTTTTTACTGAGCTGATAAAACTAGATGTTAGAGCCAAACCATTTGGTTTTGAGAGCAGTCATGGTTCCGTCCTTCTCCATGTCTGCAAGAACCTTGTTAATTGCTTCGGTCAGTGCGGGATTGTCCTTAGAAACAGCAATGCCATACTGCTCACCTGTTGGAATCTCTTTTGCAATAGTCAGATCAGAGTATGAAGTGCTAATCAGATTGGAAGCAACAGGCAAGTCAATGACCATAGCATCGTACAAACCGGTTTGGACTCCTGCCATTGCTGCAGCAACATCGTCTACAGAAACAATAGTTGCCTTTGGAAGGTTTTCCTTAGCCCAGTCCTCGCCGGAAGTACCTGTCTGAACAACAACCTTCTTAGAGGCGTCGTTGAGCGTCTGCTCGGTCTCGGTGCTGCCAGACTTAACAACCAGAGACTGATTGGAGTCGAGGTAAGAAGTAGTGAAGTCTACCTCCTGAGAGCGCTCGTCAGTGATAGTAATACCTGCGATAGCAACGTCTGCTTTGCCACCCTGCTTAATAGTTGGAACAAGGGTGTCAAACTTCTGATTTGGCAGGTACGTAACCTCAAGATTGAGCCTTTTTGCAATCTCGGTAATAAGATCAACGTCAAAACCAACAGGAGTAGTTGAGTTGCCTTCAAAATACTCAAAAGGCTGGAAACCAAGCTCTGCAACAACAGTCAGATGACCCTTAGTTACCAGCGTATAGCCGGACTCTGACTGTGCAGTGGTGCTCTGCTGAGCAGTCTCTTGTTTAGAGGGTGAGCAGGCCATAAGACCCATAAGCGCACATGCCATAGAAACAACTGCGGCGCCCTTTAGGGCAGCCTTCTTAGCTGTAGTTACAAATGAAGATTTCATATCTGCCTCTTCCTGAATAAATCTGAGCTAAAATTCATTGGAATGAATTATAGGAAGCAAATATGAAAAATCTACTTATAATTTTCATCATATTTCTCGTTTTTATTGCATAAAAATGACGAGAAGAACAACTTCTTTGCATAAATGACTACTATTTAGTCATTCTATCCAATAAAGACCAGGTAAAAGTAATTTTTTCAGTTCATAAAACGGTAACAATTCGAATAAGAAGGCTACATTCTTTGCGTGAAACAAGGGTTTCTCGTCAAAAAACCCTGCTCTGAAAAAATCAGAACAGGGTTCAAAGGTACATATAAACGCAAGCAGAATAGTTGCTTAGCAACCAGCGTAATACTTTTGCGTATCCCAGTCAGTAACTGCCAGGCAATACTCACGCCACTCCTCTGCCTTGCGCTCGCATAGGTATGAGAAGATGTGCTCACCAAGAACATCTTTAAGAAGCTCTGACTGCTTGAAGCGCTCAAGTGCCTCTCCAAGATTAATTGGGAGCTTCTCGCCATAATCGGCAGGATTTCCGCCTACAAACTCCTCAGGAAGCAAGAGGCCTTCTTCAATACCCTTAAGTCCAGCCATAAGCGTGACAGCATTAGCCAAATAAGGGTTTGCAGTTGGATCAGGAATACGCAGTTCAGCACGGGTGGCAACATGCTTTCCTGGCTTATGCGTAGGAATACGAACCATAGCAGAACGGTTTTTACGACCCCAGGTTGCATAGGCAGGAATAGCATCACGATCAAAACGCTTATAGGAATTAACCGTTGGGTTAGTAATAAGCATATACTCGGGAGCGTACTTAATAAGACCTGCAATGTAGTGTTGAGCAAGCTCAGAAAGGTGGGCTTCGCTCTCAGTCTTTGGAGCCCAGAACAGAGACTCGCCATCATGATCAAGAAGCGACTGATTCAAAAGCATGGCTGAGCCAGGGACACCCTGAAGAGGCTTTGGCATAAACGAAGCAAACACACCGTGAAGTGTTGCAATATGTCTGATAACCAGACGAGCAGTAACAATGTTATCCGCGCAAGTTAGTGCTTCTGCATAACGGAGCTCAACGCCGTTTTGAGCAGGGCCAGCTGCATGGAAAGAATACTGAACAGGAATAGAAAGATTCTCAAGCGCGCGAGATGTGGAGTATCGAAGACTATGGCTGAGATCAGCAGAATTCAAATCAAGGTATCCAGCCTGATCAATAGGCTTTGGCTCAGTCCCGCTCACAAAATAAAAATACTCAAGTTTAGGGCCAACATTTGCGACATAGCCAAGGTCTTCTGCCTTGATAAAAGCATTTCTCAGTACAAGGCGTGGATCGCCTGTAAAAGCCTCACGTCGAGGAGTCTGAATATCGCAGAATACGTTTGCAACTACACCGTCATCTGTCTTCCATGGAAGAATCTGGAACGTATCTGCGTCAGGGAATGCGAGAAGATCGGACTGCTCCTGGGAAGCAAAGCCGTCAACGTTAGAGCCATCAAAACCAATGCCCTCAACAAAAGCCTCTTCTAGCTCCTCGGGGGAAATGGAGAGAGCCTTTAATCCGCCGAGTACATCGGTAAAACAAAGACGCAGGTAGCGGACGTCTCGCTCCTCTACCGTGCGAAGAATATAATCAATTTTCTTATCCGTACTCATACGGTCCTCCCGGGTCAGAAAACTGGAATCGTAACTACCATGACACATTCTTGTTACGGCTATGTTTCCACTTCCCTGAAACCGGGCGAATGGTAAAAATTGTTAATGAAATTGTGACAATTATCCTATTGAGCGTCAAAAGCCTTATCGACGTCAGAAATCATTTTCTGAGCAACACCACAGTGACCATCTCCACCGTGATGAGTGCCACAACTACTGGATGAAGAGCATCCAGAACAAGAACCCTCTTTTGCGCTCTTAAGTTGAGAGCGGACACAAAGAGCAACAAGAGCAATAACGATAAGAACAACCAAAATATCAATAGGACTCATACAGATACTCCTCAATTTGTTAACTACGGCATACTATACCCTCATTGCATGCTTGCATACGCTGAATCATAAATTATTTGCAGAATCTAAATTCTTACCAAAACAATTGAGAACTGCGCTCTCAGTCAAAGTTGGCACACGCGATATAAAAAATCTTTTTGTCATTGATTCGCGTGTATTTTTCGGTGTGCGGTAGAATATTATTCGCAAGCGTTTTGTCTTGCACCTGTATGTAAAGTATTGCCAAAAACTTGGTGTTTACCACGTATGGTGCACAAAGTTTGACGCGTAGAAAGGAAGCCTAATGGCTGAAGATCAGTACATGCACCTTGTTATTGTTCGCCACGGTGAGTCTGAGTGGAACAAGCTCAATCTGTTCACTGGTTGGACTGACGTTGACCTTACCGAGACTGGTCACGAGGAGGCAGCAGCTGGTGGTCGTGCTCTTAAAGAGGCTGGCTATGACTTTGATGTTTGCTACACTTCTCTGCTCAAGCGTGCTATTCACACTCTGAATCATGTTCTTGATGAGCTTGACCGTAACTGGCTTCCTGTTCATAAGACCTGGCGTCTGAACGAGCGCCACTATGGTGCACTTCAGGGCCTCAACAAGGCTGATGCAGCTGCCGAGCACGGCGAGGAGCAGGTAAAGATTTGGCGTCGTTCCTTTGATGTTCAGCCACCAGCTCTTGAGCCAGGCGACGAGCGCGATCCTCACGTTCAGGAAATGTTCCGCGATGTTCCAGCAGAGGATCTTCCTTACACTGAGTGCCTGAAGGACACCATTGCACGCGCATGGCCTTACTTTGAGCAGGAGATCAAGCCACAGCTTGAGGCAGGTAAGCGTGTTCTTATTGCTGCACACGGCAACAGCCTTCGCGCTCTTGTTATGCAGTTTGAGCACCTCACTCCAGAAGAGATTCTTGAGGTTAACATCCCAACTGGCATTCCTTGCGCATACACCTTTGACAAGGATTGGAACATTGTAGACAAGCACTATATTGGCGATCCAGCTGTCATTGAGGCAAAGATTAACGCCGTTGCTAACCAGGGCAAAGCTAAATAAACAGCTTGCTAACACGCAATATTACTAAGCAGAACGGGGTGGCTTAAACCACCCCGTTCTTCTAACTTAAGTTGAGCAAATCGCTGCTTATATTTTTCTATTCAAATCATCAATAGAATCCTGTAAACCATCAAGTTTCTTAAGATAGCGAGAAAGCCAAATAAAAGCCCTTCGTCCACAGTAAAACATGACGGATAAGATTAGAAAAAGAACAATAAGAATTATTATCTCTGGTGCTCCCATAAACTCATACTCCTAAATAATCAAAAGCCCACTATTGAGGTAATTCATTCATGTTCAGAAATGTCATTCCACAGGGCATTTGATGTATAAACAAAGAAATTATTAGAACCTAGAAATTTCATTTTTAGATGGTAGATATGTTCTACTGGCAATAAAAGAACTAGACATCTTCATCACCTCTTTAAGTTATTTATACCACTTATTTACTCCAATAAAAAGAAAAAAATAACCTATGAAATGACATTCTCTATAAATAAAACATATTAAAAACTCAAAGAATACGCCCACAGTATTAAAACCTACTTTGAATAGTGTTACGATGTACCGCCGAGAAAAGAAGGGATTGTATGTTTAAAAGAGAGCTCAACGCAAAACTTGTTCTTTCTGTAATTGCAACAGGAATTATGTCCTTCTCGGGAGTTGTCGTAGAAACTGCCATGAACGTGACGTTTCCAACGTTAATGGAGGAATTCTCTATTGGCACCTCAACGGTACAATGGATGACTACTTCGTACCTTTTGATTCTTGCCATTATCATGCCTATGTCGTCGTTTTTAAACAGACGATTCAAAACTAAAAGTATCTTTACCGTGGCCATGATCTTCTATATCAGTGGTATTCTCTGCGGATTTGCTGCTCCAACGTTTATGTTATTGCTGCTTGGTCGTATTTTAGAAGGAATTGGCACCGGTCTAGCGCTACCACTGATGTTCAACATCATCACCGAGCAGGCTCCACTTAAAAATATGGGTGTCATGATGGGCATTGGCATGCTAGTTACCGCCGTTGCACCTGCAGTAGGACCTTCGGCTGGTGGCTGGATTGCAGAGCATCTTGGCTGGCGAATGATCTTTGCCGGTCTTCTCCCCTTCTTGATTGTGGCGTTTATTCTGGGAATTAGTTCAATCCAACAGAGCCATGAGACTGAAGTGATTTCTTTTGATGCCTTTGGCTGGCTACTGCTTACGGTAAGTTTTATTGCTCTCATCTTTGTTATTGACGAGTCCAGTGCATTTGGCCTACTTAGCATTCCTGTTTTGCTTGCAATGGTGATTTTTGTGGGCTCACTTACGCTCTTTGTACGTCACGAGAACTCCTTTAAATACCAGGAGCAATCGGATAAATCTCCAAAAATCCCCATCATTAACCTTGAGGTATTTAGCGAGAAGGGCTTTGTGCTCTCGCTCTTTGCTATTGTTGCTCTGCAATTTATTATTCTTGGTCAGTCGTATCTTCTGCCTAACTTCTCCCAGCTAGTACTGAGTGCAGGCGCTTCCGCAGCAGGAGCTCAGATGCTTCCAGGATGTGCTATTGGTGCAGTTATGGCACCAATTTCTGGTCAGATTTTAGACAAGCTAGGTGCCAAAAAACCTATTGTTACAGGCATTCTTTGCTGCCTTACCAGCATGCTCCTTTTGCTGCTTTTTGTTCATGTGCTTACCGTAGATATGATTACATACATTTTTGCTATCTTTGCCATTGGTCAAGCACTGCAAATGGGAAATAATTTTACGGTAGCCTTAGGACATTTACCAGAAGACCGCAAGGCAGACGGTAATGCTGTTATCAACACAATGCAGCAGCTCTTTGGCGCTATGGGCACCAGCGTTATTTCTGGTGTAGTAGCGGCTTCTCAGCTTGGAGCTACAAACTTGGCTACGAGCACCCTCGCAGGAGCTCAAAACGCACTCTTTGTGCTTGTATGCGTAGCTTGTATTCCTCTTGTTACTATGGGAATCGTGCTCTTTGTACTACCTAAGATGACAAAATAAAGACGCGGCAACGGCATTTAAAAGAAAGCAAATTAAAAAGCTAGTTATCCAACAACGGATAACTAGCTTTTGATTTAGACGATCGAATAATCAAGCTACGACACAAAAGCTGATAATTTCAATCCAATGAATACAGCAACCAGGCAAGTAACAACGTTAACCGCAATGTTCACTCCTGCAGCGGTCCAGTTACCTGCTTGAATGAAGGTCAACGTTTCATTTGAGAAGGTCGAGAAGGTCGAAAGTCCTCCACAAAGCCCTACGGCTAAGAATAGCTTGACCTGCGGCTGAAGTGGACTTGCAAGATCAAGCCCTGTTACAAAGCCAATAATCAAACCTGCAACAACATTTGCAGCAAACGTACCAACAGGCAGGTTAGGAATCCACTGTTTAAAGAGGACTCCCAACTGCCAGCGACCTAAACTACCAAGTGCCCCACCAAGGGCAACAGCTAAAGCTTCAAACACAATAAACGCCCCTACTCCAGCTCTCGCGAGCCTGTATACAGCTGGTAATACTCTCCACGTTTAGTAATAAGCTCATCGTGAGTACCACGCTCAATGATGCGACCATGTTCCAAAACCATGATGGCATCAGAGTTGCGAACCGTAGACAGCCTGTGAGCAATCACAAAGACAGTACGGCCTGCCATAAGGGCATCCATGCCCTTCTCGATAAGTGCCTCAGTACGCGTATCAATACTGGAAGTGGCCTCGTCCAGAATAAGTACAGGAGGATCAGCAATAGCAGCACGCGCAATTGCTAGAAGTTGTCGTTGACCTTGGGAAAGGTTAGCGCCGTCTGAGGTAAGTACGGTGTTGTAGCCACGTGGCATACGACGGATAAACTTATCTGCGTTTGCGATTTTTGCTGCAGCAATAACCTCGTCATCAGTAGCGTCTAGCTTACCAAAGCGGATATTGTCCGCAATGGTACCTGTGAACAGGTGTGTGTCCTGCAAAACAATGCCCAGTGAGGATCTTAGTGCAGATTTCTTGATGTCGTTGATAGGGATGCCGTCGTAGGTGATGGTTCCACTGCGAACGTCGTAGAAGCGGTTAATAAGGTTAGTAATGGTTGTTTTACCAGCACCAGTTGAGCCAACAAATGCAATCTTTTGACCAGGCTTTGCAAACAGCGTGAGGTTTGCAAGGACCGTCTGATCATCGTCGTATCCAAAGGTTATGTCATCAAAGCGAACGTCTCCAGCAAGAGGGGTTTTCTCGCCAGACGGTGTGACCCAAGCCCAGGACTCTTCTCCTGACTCGTAACCACTAACGCGGACCAGGTCAACCTTGCCTTCGTCAACCTCGGGAGTCATTTCCATAACTGCAAAGATACGCTCGGCGCCGGCAAGAGCGGTGAGCAGGAAGTTGGAGAGCTGCGTGAACTGGTTGAACGGCATAGCTGCCTGGCGAACAAAGACCAGGTAGGACGCAAGACTTGCAACATCCGCGTGTCCATTTACGGCAAGTAGAGCACCAACCACAGTGACCACAGCGTAATTGATATACGTCAATGAAACCGTGATAGGGACCATAGTTGCTGCGTAGCCCTGAGCACTTGTTCCAGAGTGTCTAAGCTCGTCATTGACCTTTTGAAAATCAGCAAAGTTTGCATCCTCGTGGTTAAAAACTTTAACCACTTTAAGGCCAGAGATTGTTTCTTCTGCAAAACCGTTAAGAACACCAAGGCTCTTTTGCTGCACCGAGTAATGCTTGGCAGAGCGCTTACTTGCATAGCGTGCATAAATCACAATCAAAACGTCAAAGAGAATAGTGATGAGCGTCAGCTGCCAGTTAAGAACAATGAGCAGTACAAGCGTGCCAACCATCTGAATAAACGCCAGAACAAGGTTGGCAAAGCTGTTATTGAGCGCTTCCGAGATGGTATCCACGTCATTTGTAAAGAAGCTCATAATGTCGCCGCGAGTACGCTGGTCAAAGAATCTTAGGGGCAGCGATTCAATGTGCTCAAAAAGGTCTCGTCTGATATCAAAAACAATCCTCTGAGCAGCACGAACCATAATTTGCGTGTAACCAACACTGGTAAGCGCACCAATTGCATACACAACCGCTGTAAATACAATGAGGTTGGTAAATGCGTTTACATCTCCCCTGCCCACTGCAGCAACAACAGGCTTAATCATATAGGTACCAAGGAGCGCTGCTAAACCGCTGATAGAAACAAGAAGTGCCACCAACATAAGGCGCTTTTTGGCATGACCTAAATACGAGACAAACACTCTAATGGTATGTCCGATGTTCTGAGGACGTACTCCTCCTGCGCGATTAGCCATGTGACACCTCCTTACCAGCAGCATCAATGTCTGATTGACTACCGCCAATCTGCGACTCATACAGCTCTCTATAGATAGGACTCTTAGCGAGAAGTTCTGTGTGGGTGCCAGTCATATGAACCCTACCGTTATCAAGAACGACAATCTGATCTGAGTCCATAACCGAGTTCACACGCTGGGCAATGATGATCTTTGTCATGTCAGCAAGCTCAGCAAGACCAGCACGAATCTTTGCATCGGTTGCTGTATCAACCGCGCTGGTAGAGTCATCAAAAATGATAATTTTTGGCTTCTTCAAAAGCGCACGCGCAATACAAAGACGCTGCTTCTGACCGCCAGAGACATTGACGCCACCCTGACCAAGGTCTCCGTCCAAGCCGCCAATCCTGTCAAGAAACTCATCAACACATGCAATAGAGCAGGCGTGAAGCAGCTCCTCATCAGTTGCATTGGGATCGCCCCAGAGCAGGTTATCGCGGACGGTGCCGCTGAACAGCACATTTTTCTGAAGGACAACAGACACTGCGTCACGAAGTGAAACAAGATTGTAGGAGCGGACGTCATTCTCGCCAACAAACACGGTGCCCTCAGTTGCATCGTACAAGCGAGCAATCAGCTGGATAAGGGTAGTTTTTCCGGAGCCGGTGCCGCCGAGAATACCAACAGTAGAGCCTGGCGCAAACGAGAGGTTAATGTCTTCAAGGACGTCCTCTTCAGCGCTCTGGCTGTACTTGAAGGACACGTTTTCAAAACGAACCGCGCCGTTCTTAACATCAGTCAGGCCGTGCTCTGGAGACTCAATAGCAGGCTCCTCGGAAAGAATCTCTCCAATTCGACGCACGCTAGTAATGGCGCGAGCAGTAAGCAAGAACACGCCAGAAATCATCATAAGAGAGTTCATGATAAGCAGTACGTAACTCATGAAGCCCGTGAGCTCACCAACGCCCAGTCTGCCAGCCATAATCATCTGGCCACCAAACCAAAGAATAGCCACATTAGTGACATACATTGAAGCCTGGAAAATAGGCAGGTTTAAGACGGACGTTCCAAAGGTCTTTGTAGCAGTCTGCGCATACTGGGTATTAACTTTTTCAAAGCGATCAGAGACATATCCTTCTCGGACATATGCCTTAATAGCGCGAACAGCCGCAAAGTCTTCCTGCAGCGCCTCGTTAAGCTTATCCATTGCACTTTGCATAACGCGGTACAAAGGACCAACGCGTTTCACAATAAAGAAGAGTGCAATAGCCAAGAAAGGCAGCACCGCAAAGTACACTACCGCCAGCTCTGGGCTCATAATAAACGCCATAACCAAGCCCATGACCAGCATAATTGGTCCACGCATAAACGGGCGCGTACCCATTGCAAAGGCGTTCTGAATAATGGTTACATCAGAGGTCAAACGCGTTACCAAAGAGGATGAATCGTATTTATCAAGATTTGCAAAAGCAAACTCTTCCATTCGGCGATATTCATCTTGTCTCAGTTGTGCGCCTAGTCCCATGGCTGCCTTTGCAGAGTAGCGCGCATAGCCAATACCAGCAAACATGGCGAGAAGAGCAAAGACAACCATAACGGTACCGTTTATAAAAACAGTCTGAAGGTTGCCTTGCAAAATACCCTGGTCAACAATTTGAGCCATGAGTACAGGAATCACTAATTCGAGTAGGGACTCTGCAAACACGCAGAGTCCCGACATAACAAAGTCCTTTTTATACGCGCCAAAGTGGTCCAAGATAACCTTTAACTCAGCACGAGCAGATGGAGCCTTTTCTTCTACAGAAACATCGTTCATTTCTAAAACACCATGTACCTTACTGTCTTGCGTTGCTTGGTTTGCTTATGCCTCTTTTGGAAGCGTTTGAAGCGAAACCTCCTTGAGCTGCTCATTAGAAACAGGCGAAGGAGCGCTCGACATCAAATCAGAGCCGGAAGTAGTCTTTGGGAATGCCATGACATCACGGATGGAATCGGCACCTGCAAGCAACATGCATACGCGGTCAAGACCAAGTGCAAAGCCGCCCATTGGAGGTGCGCCAAACGTCAGAGCCTCCATCAAGAAGCCAAATTGAGCCTTTGCACGCTCTTCAGTAAAGCCGAGTTTCTCCAGAATCTTAAGCTGCAGCTCAGCATTGTGAATACGCATTCCGCCGCCGCCAGCCTCAAAGCCATCCATGACAAAGTCGTACGTATACGAGCCCATAGCAAGAGGATCAGTGTCCAGAAGGTCAAGCTCATCCTCACGAGGAAGCGTAAAGGGCTGGTGCTCAGAGGCATAAGACTGAGTTTCCTCATCCCAGTGGAACAGTGGGAAATTAACAACCCAAAGGAAATCATGACCTTCTCGCGGTACATCCAAGACCTTTGCCATATGCAGGCGCATACCGCCAAGAATCTCATCTGTCTCCAGGCGAGCGCCCACAGCAAAGAGAATCAAGTCCCCTGCCTCAGCAGACATCTCTGCACGCAATGCCTCAAGCTCTTCTGGCGAGAAGAACTTGGTGATAGGACCTCCCACGGAGCCGTCCTCTTTGAAGGCGACCCATGCAAGTCCCTTGGCACCAAAGCCGGCAGCTACCTCGGCAAGCTTATCTACCTGAGAGCGTGGCCAGGTACCTGCACCCTTAACGTTGATTGCCTTGACGTACTGGCCTTCTGTTGTAGCAGCAGAGCTAAAGAGCTTAAAGCTGGACTGCTTGAAGACCTCAGAGACGTCGTGGAGCTCCATACCAATGCGGGTATCAGGCTTGTCGGAACCGTAAGTATCCATTGCATCCCAGTACTGAATCTTGCGCAATGGAGCTGGGAACTCAATACCCATCTTTGCAAATGCATCGCCCAGAATATCCTCAAGCTCTGCCATGACATCTTCCTCGCGGACAAATGCCATCTCCATATCAACCTGCGTAAACTCAGGCTGACGATCTGCGCGAAGATCCTCATCGCGGAAGCACTTAGTAATCTGGTAGTAGCGCTCAACGCCGCCAATCATCAGCAGCTGCTTCAGCAGCTGTGGAGACTGTGGTAGTGCGTAGAAGTTTCCACCCTGCATTCTAGATGGAACCAGGAAGTCACGAGCTCCCTCAGGGGTAGATTTGAACAGCGCTGGAGT
Source organism: Atopobium sp. (assembly GCA_018380095.1). GTDB lineage: Bacteria > Actinomycetota > Coriobacteriia > Coriobacteriales > Atopobiaceae > Lancefieldella. The sequence goes on along the minus strand of JAGZUI010000003.1, from coordinate 115,339 downwards.
TTCTACCTCGGTAAAGTCACGCTTATGGAATGCCTCACGAAGCGCAAACGCAAAATCAGAACGCATACGAAGATTCTGTGCCATCTGAGGACGGCGCAGGTCAACATAGCGATACCTCAGGCGAAGATCCTCGTTAACATCAATGTGGTTCTCAATCTGGAATGGTGGAACTGCACTGGTGTTAAGAACCTCAATCTTTGAAGCAAGTACCTCTACCTCACCGGTAGCAAGAGCCTCATTGGTCTGGCCTTCAGAGCGATGCTGAACCGTACCAGAAATCAAAACAGGCCACTCGGGACGAATAGTCTCTGCAGTTGCAAATGTTTCTGCATCTACATCTGGGTCAAACAGAATCTGAGTTAAACCCTCGCGGTCACGGAGGTCAACAAAAATCAGACCACCAAAATCACGACGACGCCAAACCCAACCAGTGAGCGTAACGGTCTGACCGATATGCTCTGCACGAAGCTCTCCGCAGGTATGCGTATGCATGCTGTGCAAATCAACAGCTGCGTGAGCGGAATAATTCTGAGGGGTTTCTGAGGAACAATCCATTTTTATCCTTTCGTCTTTGCTTCCCTGTGCCAAATCGGAAAGCGCCTTCAAGACGGCAAAAACGTGTAGACGGCACGTTCTTGCTCATAGATAAACCATTGTACTCTCCAACGTTTAGTCGAATCCTCTCAATCTAAACTTAGTGGAGATTCACGAGGAATAAATAACTTGCCGTCACACTTTTACGCTAGACTGAAATTGATACATATGAGTCCTCTTGCAGGGCGAGAAGAACTTGGAGCTTTCATGGCCTATAAAGCCGCTGTTTTTGATCTAGACGGAACACTTCTGAATACTATTGTTGATCTTGCTTGGGCAACCAATTACGCCCTTGAGCAGTTCAACATGCCTACCTATACCGTTGATGAAGTACGTCAAATGGTTGGAAATGGCGTTGCAAAGCTTATCCGTGACGCCGTGCCAGAGGGTACCGATGATGCAACATACCAGCGCGTGCTCGCATGCTTTAAGGAGCACTACGCTGACCATAGTTTGGATAACACTGCGCCCTACCCCGGTATCCTTGATGCGGTTGATACGCTCAGGGCAGCTGATGTTAAGTGTGCCGTTGTTTCCAACAAGCCAGACTTTGCTATTGCCGATTTAATGACCAATTTCTTCCCAGGTAGATTTGACTTTGCTCTGGGTCAGCGAGATGACCTTAAAAGAAAGCCTGATGCCGAGCCTGTCCATTACGCCCTTGCTCAAATTGGCGTCGACCCTCAAAATGCTGTCTACATTGGAGACTCCGAGGTTGATGTAGCAACAGCACACAACAGCGGTATGCCTTGCATAAGTGTTACCTGGGGATTTAGGGATAAAGAAACGCTTCTAGCTGCAGGTGCTACCACGCTTTGCGATACCGCAGAAGAAATGGTGCAAGAAATTCTCAAATAGTAGCACTAAAAATTACAACCATTCATCATTGCCGTTGAGCGAGAAAAAACGTCCGCTTGCCTATGCCTCTCAATTCATCTGAATAAGCGTATTCGGAGGGCGGTATAGTCAATAAAAGTGCGTCCATAATTTGCGCGCAAGCGACGTGGAAAGGATTGCATCATGGGCAAGAAAAGTTCTGAGGTTCTCCAGATTTCTTACGAAGACCTGGTAGAGTACCTGCACAGTAATCACTCTGTGTACATGCAAGTCGGACACCAGGTTTATTACCTCACTGATGTCAACTTTGAGGCATGGAGAGCTCAAGACACCAGCATCAGAAACTCAAAGAACCACTTTGTAGATTGTTCTGAATTAGTTCCTACGCTAGACGAATTTCTCGCGCTTCCTTTTATTAATGGAAAAACAATTAAAGACGTTTTTGCGCATGCAACGTTCTATGCATCCATGAAAAACGAAAAATCTGAGTAATTCAAAATAATCAGCATTTTGTTGACTATCTCTCAGCTAAAACTTAAAGGACCTGTTAACGCAGGTCCTTTTTTACTAGGTAAATTACCTTAATAAGCTGCATCTCATATAAAAACGCCGATGTAGTGCACCGGCGTTTTACGTTTAATTTGAGAGAGCGTGACTACTCAACAGGCTTCTGAACCTCAAGAACCTCGGCAATCTCAACCTCGGCAGAAACGGTGCCTGCAAGCTCTGAAATAAGATCGTTGTACTTGTTCGCAGAAGCCAGCTCAGAAGAAGCGGTCTTTGCGTAACGTTTGACTGCCGCAGCAGCACGGTTAACGGCACTCAGGGTGCCAGCGCCACCAACGCATCCTCCTGGACAAGCCATACCCTCAAGAAGATAACCTGGATATTTACCCTTAACAGCATCCTTGAGCATGGCTCGGCACTCAGCAAGGCCATCAACAGCCATGATAGGTACTTCTTTATCAGGGTACTTCTGGTGGATGACGTTTACTACGGCACCTGCTACGCCGCCAGCAACTGCAAAGGCGCGACCATCATGGGAGGCGTTTTCAAAATCGGAGTTGTCGTCATCAAGCTTGGTGTAGTCAATGCCCTTAGACTCCATCATTCCTGCAAGCTCCTCAAAGGTCAGAACAAAATCGACCTCGGACTTAACAGAACGACGCAGTGCCTCAAGTTTCTTAGCGGTGCATGGTCCAATAAAGACAATCTTGGACTCTGGATTTTGTTTTCTTACCAAACGAGCGGTCAGAACCATTGGAGTAAGTGCCATAGAGATAGCATCAGCATGCTCTGGGTGCTCTTTTTTAGCCATTGCAGACCAGGAAGGACAGCAGCTTGTTCCCATAAATGGCAGCTTCTCTGGAACTTCTTTGACAAAGTCCTCTGCTTCCTGAACAGTACAGAGGTCAGCACCGGTTGCTACCTCTTCTACCTCGGCGAATCCCATCTCCTTGAATGCCTCACGAAGACGGCCAACGCTGCCCTTGCCAAACTGGCCAACAAATGAAGGAGCCACAATTGGCACAACGGTATAACCCTCATTGATAGCCTGAATTACCTGGAAAATCTGACTCTTATCGGCAATGGCACCAAAGGGGCAGTTGACCAGGCATTGACCACAAGAAACGCACTTCTCGTAATCAATGTCTGCGCGACCATGCTCATCAGAGCCAATAGCGTCCATACCACAAGCAGCAGCACATGGACGTACATGGTGATGAATTGCCTGGTACGGACAAACCTTGAAGCACATACCGCACTGAATGCACTTCTCTTGGTCAATGTATGCCTTTTTGTCTACAAAGCTAATTGCCTCTTTAGGACAAATCTCTCGGCAAGGGTGTGCAAGACAACCCTGGCATGCATTGGTAACGCGATACACGTTGTCCTCGCATGCGTTGCACGCAAACTTGACAATGTTAATCAGCGGAGGCTGGTAATAAACCTCTGGGCGAGAAGCCTCTTCCAAGCCATCGGATATTTGCTCGGGTTGATCAACACCCTGCATAGGCATGCCCATAGTCATGCGGATACGCTCACCAACAATCGCGCGCTCCAAGAAGACGCTCTCGCGATATGTTGCAATATCACCAGGAATAATCTTGTAAGGCAGCTCTTCCATCTGACGAGCAATTTCATCAACGCTCTTGTCTGCTTTTTCATACGCAAGCGTTGAAACCTCTTTAAATACCTTCCTGCGGATTTCAGTCAGGTTGGTATAGACACCTCGCATTGTGCCAGGCATTTCTCCCCCTCCTCGTTCACTTTATGCACGTCTGGGTAACGTATTTGCACAAAATGAATGCATGTCTCTATCACAAAGTATGTACTATTAGTCCACCTCAGTGACACCAAAATAAGAAAATCGCTCTGGAATATCCGTTTTAATCACAATTTTTGCGCTCGTGACTGGATGAATAAATTCAACGCGATATGCATGCAGCATTAGCGGCTGTGTTTTATGCTTCTTTTTTGCTCCGTGCTGCAAAGAAGACACTCCTCCGTATAACGTATCTCCTACCAGAGGAAATCCAAGTGACGAGAGGTGCACTCTAATTTGATGCTTTCTTCCTGTCAGCAAATTGACCAGCAACAAGCTCTGAGTTTGACCTTGCGCAGACGATGCAACCTTAATAAGGCGCACCTCCGTTTGAGAAGGTTTGCCTGTTGCTGAGACCCTCATCTTCTGAGCGTCATGCCGATCTTTTCCAATTGCCTTATCTATCAGTAGTTTATTTGGTTCAAATGCCCCTTTAACCGCTGCAAGATACTCTTTGGAAAGCTCCTTGGAGGCAATAAGCTGGTCAAACTGCGGCTGCGTTTCTTTTTTGAGCGAAAAGAGTACTATGCCCGTAGTCTCCTTATCAAGGCGATTCAGAGCTTGGACCTGGGAAAGATCTACCTCTCTTGAGCCCTCAAGTGCACGGAGCTTCTCGCAAACTACATCGGTTAACGAGGGTTCATTGGTGCCGTCTGCGTGAACAATAATTCCCGCAGGTTTATTTACGGCAAGCAGATACTCATCTTGGTACAGAATCTCAAGGTCATTGTCAGTTTGAAGTTCATCCACACTACTCACCTCGCTTAACCACATACCGCTGCTCAGAAAGCACCTGAGCAAATGACTCAATTGTGCTCCACACATGATCGGTTCGTCGCCAAGCAACACTGACCGAATATGACATCTCTTTTCCTAGCTCAATAATGTGGAGGCCAGATGTTTCAAAGTCGTAGTAAGAAGAAGCAACCAGCTCTGATGGCAAGAAGCACGCGCCAACCCCTCTCATGGCAAGGGCCAAAAGCGTCTCGGAGTTTCTGGACATAACTTTGATAGTGGGAGATATGCCCGATGCCGCAAACGCATGGCGAGCAAAACTACCTGCGATGTCTCGCTTACCAACCGTTAAGAAGGGGCAAGCTTCCAAAGCCGTGAGCTTTCCCGTCTTTTTGACTTGCGAGACAACTGAGTCAACCTTATCTGCATACAGAGACTCAAGAAGCGCTTGAGAGACAACCAGAACGATCTTCTCGTCAAACAGCTTTTTAACAACAAGGTCATATGATGTGGAATTGACGGTTGCAACAATCAAGTCAAGTTGGCCTTCGGACAGCCACTCAACTAGCTCGTCATTCTCGCCCTCGTCAAGCTCAATGGAGATGTTTGGGTGCAGTTTTTGGAAAGCGGCAATGGAGCGCGGCATGATGATGTGGCCTCGTGTGGCGGTGACACCAACGCGTAAGCGACCTCGCTCATTGCCTGCAATATCAAGAAACTCTTGATCCATGGCGCGACGCTGTGCTTGGAATTTGCGCGCATACCGCAAGAACTCTTCTCCTGCAAACGTTAGAGACAGCGGGACGGTGCGTTCCAGCAGCTTAGAGCCAAGTTCTTTTTCTGCAGCGGCAATATTTGCCGAGAGCGTTTGCTGCGTTACACTCAGGCGCTCAGCTGCCTTAGTGAAGCTCTTTTCTTCTGCTACAGCAACAAAATAATCCATGGTCTGAAAGTTCATTTTTGCTCCCACTATATTACAAAAATTACTTGTAATTATAACCATTGAAAACAGTTGGACTTAAACTTCTTAGTTGCCTACTCTATTTACATAAGAAATTCGTTTGGAGTGGATGCATGGTAGAGCTAATAGTACTAAGTGCCTTTGCGGTGATGCTCATCGTAGGTACAGCCCTATCTTTTCCCCTTACATATATCTTGACCATTGGTTTCTTCCTCTTTTTTGGTTACGGACTTTCTCGTAAAATCTCCGCAAAAAAGCTTTTATTAGCAGCCTTTGAATCTGTCTGGGAAGTTAAAACAATCATTGCACTGTTTGCTGTGGTTGGCGCTATGAGTGCTGCCTGGCGTGCGGCTGGAACTATTCCAGAAATTGTCAGCATTTCTGCTTCACTTATTTCTCCGTCTATCTTTATTCTTGCAACATTTTTGCTCTGCACCATGATGTCCATGCTTCTGGGTACCGCATTTGGTACTGCTGCAACCATGGGAATCATCTGCATGTCTATTGGCAAGGCAATTGGAGCAAGCGAGTTCTTTATTGGTGGCGCTGTTCTTGCAGGTAGCTACTTTGGCGATCGTTGCTCCCCTATGTCTACCAGTGCAATTCTTGTTTCACAACTTACCGATACTAATCTATCCAAAAACATTAACCGTATGCTTCGAACCAGCGTAGTGCCTTTTATTGCCGCATGCGTTATCTATGTAGCGTGGGACTTCTTTATGGCAAACACGGGAACTATCCCCGACATTACTGGTCTTCTGAGCCGCTCTTTTAGGCTCTCTTTAATTTCACTCACACCAGCACTTCTTGTAATTGTTTTCTCGCTTCTTAAGGTTGATGTCATTGTGACCATGGCATCCAGCCTGGTGCTTGCCTGCATTCTGTGTGTCACCATCCAGCGCGTTCCGCTTACAGACCTGCCAGTCATCTTGCTCTTTGGCCTTCGCGCTCCAGGAGCTACCGTTGCAAACATGGTTAATGGTGGCGGCGTTTTCTCCATGATGAACGTTTTGACAATTGTCACCATTTCTTCAAGCTACGCTGGTCTTTTCCAGACAACTGGACTGCTTCGCCGTATGTGCCAGCTAGTAGCTGACCTCTCCGATAACTCCACGCCTTTCTTTGGCGTTCTGATTACCAGCATGTTTACCTCAATGGTTTCTTGTAACCAGACCTTGGCTATTATGCTGACAAACGACCTATGCGAGAACGCAGAGAACTCTTCTAGCGCTCTTGCCTTGGATATCGAGAATAGCGCTGTAATTCTTGCTCCACTAGTACCGTGGTCCATTTCAAACATCTCGGTGCTCTCTGCAATTGGTGCACCTTCTATGAGCCTTTTAGCTGCAAGTTTCCTCTACTTGCTGCCTCTTTGGACTCTGGGAATTTCTCTGTGGCTCCATCGCCGCCCAACAAAAATTGACGGTCATCGTGCTCGTTGGCTTGGCCTTACCTCTGACGATGTCCGCAGCTGCTCATGGCCTCACGTGCAGGACGAAGACACAACGGATGCGACTGCAAGCCTTCCTGCTGTAAAAGTTGCCTAACAAAACAAAACCTCTCATGCCTAGGACATGAGAGGTTTCAATTTAACTTCCAGCCCTATTTGTTACTGTCTTGCTTTAACCTCAGCAACAAGCTGGTTAGCAGGCACCTGTACCTGCTCGTGAGACTCCATATCACGAAGGGTTACCGCACCAGCTTCAACCTCATCTGGACCAATAACCACGCAAAGCGTTGCGCCCATCTTATCTGCCTGCTTAAACTGAGCCTTCAGCGAACGACCAGTACGATCAGCCTCGCATCTAATGCCAGCCTCACGCAATGCCAGCACGGTATCAAATACAACAGGAGCCTGCTCAGCACCTGCGCAAGCAACATACACACAGCTTGGAGCTGCGGGCTCAGCTGCAACACCAAGAGCTTCCAGCGCCAGCATAATGCGCTCAAAGCCAACAGCAAATCCAACGCCTGGAGTTGGCTTTCCGCCTTCAAGCTCAACAAGACCGTCATAACGGCCGCCACCGCCGATAGCGCCAACGCCAGCGTTTGGAATCTCTACCTCAAAAACAGTACGTGTGTAGTAATCCAAACCGCGAACAAGCGTTGGATCTTCAACGTATGAAATACCAGCAGCGTCCAAATATGCCTTGACCTGCTCATAGTGAGCACGACAATCATCACACAGGTTGTCAGAAATCAGTGGAGCATCCTTCATAACCGCGTGACAGCTCTCGTTTTTGCAGTCAAACGCACGAAGTGGATTAATCTCCGCACGCTCAAGACAGTCCTCACACATCTCATCCTTGTGATCAAGAATGAACTGCTTGACCTTCTCGCGATATGCTGGGCGGCACTCCGCGTCACCCATGGAGTTAATCATGAGCTTCATATCAGCTGGCGAGAAACCCATCTGCTCGTAGAACTTCATCAACATGATGATGGACTCTGCATCGGCAGCTGGATCAGAGGCTCCAAGCCACTCGACACCTACCTGGTGGAACTGGCGCAGACGGCCTTTCTGAGGACGCTCTCCCCTGAACATTGACTCAGCGTACCAAAGTTTTGCAGGAGTTCCTCCCTGTGGCACAAAGTTGTGCTCAACGGCAGCACGGACCACACCAGCAGTTCCCTCAGGACGCATAGCCATACGCTGACGAGGCTTAAGACCGGACTCATTGCCGGCAGCCAGCAAATCATCAAGTAGAGCGCCTGAAAAAACACGGAACATCTCTTTGCGTACTACATCGGTTGACTCACCAATACCGTGAACAAAGGTGTCTACCTGCTCAAGTGCAGGAGTCTCAATGCGGTCAAAGCCATAAGTACCAAACAGATGGCGAGCAACATCCTGCATATGCTCCCAAGAGCGCATATAGCCGCCGTAAAGATCTTCGGTACCTTGAATTCTCTGACCCATGAATCCTCCTTGTTACAAACATAGATGTTTCTAGTTTACCCATGAGAGACAGCTCTGGCGCAGAAAAGCTTTTATAACTTTTGAAACCTATGAAAAAATCCGATTATTTTCTAGAAAACGTGAAAAAGTGCGTATGTGAGGGTTGCTTTTTAATTCCTACCATTTAGTATGAATTAGCGGATTTTGGGGTATGACAAAAGCATCGGTGACATTGGCGTTTGTCTTTGCCACAAAACCGCACTAGCACAAGGTTTTGCTCGCCCTAGAGCTGCCCAAAGTGGCTAGTCACAAACGTATCACGTGCTTGCACGTAGAGATATTTGGAGAGAGATTTATGGCAACTGAGCTACTCCGTGTAAACGGAATTTCTGCAGGTACCGAGGAGAAATCCATCCTGCATTCAATTGATTTGAGCATTGGTGATGGCCAGGCTCACGTTCTGATGGGACCTAACGGCGCAGGTAAATCAACACTTGGCCGCGTCATCATGGGTGATCCTACCTATAAGATTACCGATGGCTCCCTTATCTTTAACGGCGAGGATGTAACTGAGCTTGCTGCAGATAAGCGCTCCCTTGCAGGCATCTTCCTCTCCTACCAGGCGCCTGTTGAGGTTCCTGGCGTTCCTCTTTATTCATTCCTGCGTACCATTACACAGATGCGCCCTGAGCTTAAGATGACCGCTCGTCAGTTCCGTCAGCGTGTTGGCCAGATTTCTGACCAGCTTGAGCTTGATCAGGGCTTCTTGATGCGTGAGCTTAACGTTGGCTTCTCTGGTGGCGAGAAGAAAAAGGTTGAGATGCTCCAGCTTTTGCTGCTCCAGCCTAAACTCGCCATTCTCGACGAGACAGACTCTGGCCTGGACGTTGACGCGCTCTCAGTTGTCTCAAAAGGCATTCAGGCCTATCGCGAGACCTGCGACGGCTCGCTGCTCATCATTACTCACAACACTCGCATTCTTGAGCGCCTTGAGATTGACCGCACTCACGTCATGGTTAAGGGTCACCTGGTGGCAGATGGTCCTGCTGACCTTATCAACCAGATTGACCACGAGGGCTTTGAGCGTTTTGAGAACCAGTCTGATGAGGGCGGTGCTAACTAGTGAGCGAGAAGAAGCGATCTGAGGTCGCTGACGTAGACCGCTCGCTCTACGACTTCACCAAGTCCGAAGAGGGTTACGAGCGCTACGATGATGGCCTTACGCCAGAAATTGTGCGTGCTATTTCCGAGAAAAAAGAAGAGCCTGAGTGGATGCTCCAGATGAGGTTGTCGGCCCTGGAAACCTATCACCAGCGCCAGATGGCTACCAACTGGGGACCTTCTATTGCAGGTCTGGATTTGAATCATATCTCCACGTATGTCTCGCCAAAGACTCAGCAGGCAAATAGCTGGGACGACGTACCTGAGGATATTAGGGATACCTTTGATCGTCTGGGCATTCCACAGGCAGAGGCAGAGAGCCTTGCTGGTGTTGGTGCTCAGTACGATTCTGAGATTGTCTATCACAACATGCGTGAGGAAGTTGCTGAGCAGGGTGTTATTTACACCACTATTGAGGATGCTCTGCATGATCCACAGTGGGAGCCTGTTGTTAAAGAGTACTTTGGCAAGCTTATTCCTCCTTCAGACCACAAGTTTGCAGCACTGCACTATGCCGTGTGGTCTGGCGGTTCTTTTGTCTATGTTCCAAAAAACGTCACTCTGGACTACCCGCTTCAGAGCTACTTTAGGCTGAATGCTCAGGGTGCTGGCCAGTTTGAGCACACGCTTATTATTGTTGAGGAAGGCGCTGACCTGCACTTTATTGAGGGTTGCTCCGCACCTAAGTACTATGCAGCAAACCTTCACGCAGGAGCTGTGGAGCTCTTTGTTAAGGACGGCGCTCGTCTGCGTTACTCGACCATCGAAAACTGGTCCAAGAACATGTACAACCTCAACACCAAGCGCGCCATTATTGGCAGCAATGCAAAGATGGAGTGGGTCTCGGGTTCTTTTGGTAGCCACGTTTCCTACCTCTACCCCTCCACGATTATGAACGGCGATTCTTCTAACTGCGAGTTCACCGGTATTACGTTTGCAGGCGCTACGCAGGATCTGGATACAGGCTGCAAGGTGATTATCAACGGCTCCAATAACTCGGCAAACGTTGACACTAAATCCATCTCCAAGGACGGTGGCGTCAACACTTTCCGCTCTGCAGTTACCGTTGGACGCAAGGCAGAAAATGCTCGCGTGGCGTTCTCGTGCCAGTCGCTGATGTTGGATAACATCAGCCGTTCCGACACCATCCCAGAGATGGATGTTCGCAATGCGACTGCTCAGATTGGCCACGAGGCAACTATTGGCCGCATTTCTGACGACACCGTTTTGTACCTGATGAGCCGTGGTTGCTCTGAGGCAGAGGCTCGCACCATGGTAGTAAACGGATTTGCAAATCCTGTCTCAAAGGAGCTCCCAATGGAGTACGCCGTTGAGATGAATAACCTGATTAAACTTGAGATGGAAGGAGCGATTGGCTAATGGATAACGTTTTGATTAATCGCGCCAACGTTCCTGCAGCTCAGACGTGGAACCGTCTACGCGCTAATTCACTGTCAGTTACCGTACCTGATCACGCTGATGAGGGCAAAGTATACCTGCCACTGCCTCGCCTTTTTGAGCGCATTGAGTGTGGAATGGGTCAGGAGGTTACTGACTACGTAGAGTCACAGGCATTCAAGTCTGATTTCTACAACGTTCCCGCTCGTACCAAACGAGAAGATCCTATTGTTGTTGCTGTTTCTGCAGCTCAAAATCAGTGCGCTAACACCGGCATCATTGTGCGCGAAGGTGCCGAGGCTACCATAGTTATCGCTGCGTTTGCAGGCGATGCGAGCGACGGCGGCGACGCGCCTGCAGGCAGCGACTCGAACGACGATGCGAACGACGACGCGCTTCCAACCAGCGCTGCGCTCACCCGCATTGTGGTTGAGGCTGGTGCAAAGCTGCACCTTATTGAGATGCTTGGCGTCAATGAGGGTCAGCAACACCTTGAAAGCGTTGGCCTTGAGATTCACCAAGACGCGGCTGTTGACGTTAAGCAATACGCTCTGGGTGGATCAACCATCGGTCTTGGACTCACCGCTAACTTAGTTGGCGCTCGAGCTCGCCTTGACCTCAATAATCGCTATCACGCCACTCACGAAGAGACGCTTGATATCAACCACCTGGTACGCATGCGTGGTACCTCTACGCGCGCGCAGCTCACCGAGTCTGGCGTCCTTAACGAGGCAGCTAAGAAGACGCTTCGCGCAACTATCGATCTTGTCCGCGGTGCAAAAGATGCCCAGGGCAACGAGATTGAAACGGTTATGATTCTTGGTGACGACGTTGTCAACAAGACCATGCCTGTTATTCTCTGCGATGAGGATGATGTTGCAGGTAACCACGGCGCTACTATCGGATCCGTCTCCCCTGAGCAGCTTGATTACCTTGCAGCTCGAGGACTTTCTCGCCAGGCTGCAGAGCAGCTGTTTATACGCGCTCTCTTTGAAGACGCCATTATTAACGCGCCTGAGGAGATTTCCCACCGCGTGGCTGTTGAGCGTTGCGAGGCTGAGCTGGGCGCAGAAATTGCTCACGACTATGACGAAGCTGCAGCTAGTGACGACGCTGCTGGCAACTCCCTGGCTGCCAGCGATGGCAGGGATTCCAGCGCTGAAGCCGATTCCAGCAAAGGTGGTGTCGCGTAATGACCGACGCAGAAGTTGCTCAGATTACCGATAACCCTTACAAGGCAGATTTTCCGCTTCTGGCGGCAAATCCTGAGGTAGCGTACTTGGACAGCGCTGCTACTTCTCAGCGTCCCCGTGCGGTTATTGAGGCGCAGTCTGGCTTCTACGAGACCATGAACGCAAACGCTCTGCGCGGACTGTACCGTTGGAGTGTGGAAGCAACCGCAGCTATCGAGGGAGCTCGTGCTTCGATTGCAAAGTTCATTGGCGCTGTCGATAAAAACGGCAAGCCAGAAAGCCAGCAGATTATCTTTACGCGCAACACTTCTGAGGCGCTTAATCTGGTTGCTTCAAGCCTTGGCCGCTATGCACTCAAGCCAGGCGATGACGTGGTCATTTCCATTATGGAGCACCACTCCAATATCATCCCTTGGCAGCAGATTTGTAAGGCTACCGGCGCTAATCTGGTGTACCTGCGCATGAATTCGCAGTACCAGATTACGCCTGAAGAGATTGCGTCAAAGATTACCGAGCGTACCAAAATTGTGTCTGTCACGCATGTTTCTAACGTGCTGGGCACTCGCAATGACATCAAGGCTATTGCCAAGCGCGCACACACTATGGGCGCCTACATGGTTGTCGACGCCGCCCAATCCGCACCTCACATCCCTATTGACGTGCACGATCTTGACTGCGATTTGCTGGCTTTCTCGGCACACAAGATGTGTGGACCTATGGGCATTGGTGTGCTCTGGGGCCGCGCCGAGCTGCTCGATGCCATGCCGCCGTTCCTCACCGGCGGCGAGATGATTGATTCCGTCACCGAAACCAGCGCCGTTTGGGCTCCTGTTCCCGAGAAGTTTGAGGCGGGCACGCAGGACGCCGCAGGTATCTATGCTACCGGCGCCGCTATCGAATACCTCAACGGCTTGGATATGGCAAAGATCGAGAAGCGAGAAGAACTTCTCGCCAGGTACTTGGTGCAGCAGCTGTGCACGCTGGACTTTGTTGACATCGTTGGCTCTAAGCTGGGACAAAACCACGTGGGCGCTGTGGCGTTTAACGTGCGCGGCGTTCATCCACACGACGTCTCGAGCATCCTAGACATGAACAACGTTTGCATTCGCGCTGGTCATCACTGCGCCGAGCCGCTTCTGATTGAGCTGCACGAGTCCAGTACCTGCCGAGCATCCGTTGCGTTCTACAACGATAAACACGATATTGACCAGCTTATTGAGGGTCTTAACCAGGTATGGAAGATCTTTGGCAGCGCGGTCAGCAACAAATAAAACAAGGAGTTGAAATAAGTGGCAGCAAACGACCTGTATAACGCTGAGTTTATGGACCACGTTTCTCACCCCGATTACAAATACCAGATGGATAATCCAACTGTCTCCCACGAGGGCGTTAACCCTTCTTGTGGCGATGAGCTCACGTTTTCCGTGCGTATTGAGGATGGAAAGATTGCCGAGGCTGCTTTTGTGGGCAGCGGATGTGCGATTTCTCAGGCTTCGGCCGATATTATGAGCGATCTGATGATCGACCGTACCCCAGAAGAGGCCATTGAGCTCTGCAAACTCTTTGGACGCATGATTCGCGGAGAAGAGACCGACGAGGCCGCGCTTGACCAGCTGGAAGATGCCAACATTCTGCACGACATCGCTCACATGCCCGCACGCGTTAAGTGCGCCGAGCTGGCATGGCATACGCTCGAGGAGATGCTTGAGGCCCACAGCAGCGGTTCTGCTGCAGCCGGCACGTCTACCACCGAGGACGGCACCGAGAGTAATCGCGCCGAGGACGGCGCCGAGAGCAAGCACGCCGAGGATGGCACCGAGAGCAAGCGCGCCGAGGACGGCGAGTAGCCGTGGCCGGAATGTTCTCTACAAAGGGAATGTACGCACTCCGCGCAATGGCTGACCTGGCCGTTCACGAGGGATGGGTCTCGCTGGGCGACGTTTCCGAGCGCCAGAACATCTCGCGCAAGTACCTTGAGCAGGTCATTGCCCTGATGCACAAGGCTGGATACGTCGAGAGTCTGCGCGGAAAGGGCGGCGGCTATCGCCTCACGCGCAAGCCCGAGGACTACACGCTAGGTGAGATTCTTCGCGCAGCCGAAGGAAATCTTGCGCCCGCTAGCTGCTTGAACTGCACAAACACCACCCTCTGTCCTCAGATGGAGTCCTGCACCACCATCAACATTTGGCGCGACCTTGGCCGCATGACCTCCAGTTTCCTGGACAGCAAGACGCTCGCGGACATCGCCCGCAACGAAGGCAACATGCACGTCTTCCCCGCCGACAACCCTACCGCTGAGTAAGCGTTTAAGCTGCGGTTTTATTGTCGTGTGCGGTGGGGCTTCATGACAAGAGGGCTCTGAAGTGCACCAGGTTTCTCGCGAGAAGTGCGCACGGGCAGCGCGCTTCCTGTGTACTGAATGCGCGCTGGATGTGTGCCGAGTGCGAGCCTGATTTCTGCAAAGAATCTGTAAATTTTGCCTAAGAACATCAAAGAATCTGTGGATTTGCCTGATTTCATCAAAGAATCTGTGTCAGATTTACAGATTCTTTGTACTTTTCAGGCAACTTAAAAGAGTCACAGGCTCGCTTGTCCTGAATTTAGCAGAGCTTTTCTAGTTCACTCCACAATTTGATTCTTTTAGCTCTTTCCATTTTTCTGCGATCAGATGATGTATGTCTTCTTGGAATATCAAGTTGATTTCTAATTGAATTAAACATGTTATCCATAAAAACGATGTCATCATACTCAGCTTTTTCAATAACAAATTCCATTATTCCAGCTGAAACGAGTTCGTTATTACGCCGATAGTCGCGCGTTGAAACCTCTGCTAATTCATGTACGGCTCCATTGTATTCAATGGCTGCTTGTCTATTTGTGTCTGCATCGTAGTTACCCTTTGAAAGCAATAGATCGATAGCCCTTGTTTTCTCTGTAAGTATTCTGCTCTTTAATTGCTGAATCCTTACTTCCTTATTTAGCTCAATCTTAGGAATTGCATAACCACCTGCGGACACAGGAAGCGAAGCGCGAAGAGCAAGTTTGACTTCCATTGGAGAAGCAGCATTATCAAAAGAATACAATGATGCTAATCTTGCATTCCTTATTCCGCTGCATCTAGAAACTGAGGATAAATAACGCTCAAAGTCTACCTTTTGAAAAACTGGATCATACCAATTAGATCTTAATTCAGAAGTAGATGGGTCGATAACATACCTGCCTTGGAATTCTGAAATTAGCATCACTGTTTCTAGTAATGTTTGTTCTTGGGCCATTTCAATCATGAGTTCAAAAGGTGACGCCACTTTAATCGCTGATGTACCAAGACTCAACTCCATACACGGAGTTTGCGCAAAATGAGACGAAGTGTGAAATTTTATTCTGCTCGATTGGTAGGTATTTTTCTTCTCGTCAACTACCAACTCAATTGGCTCAGTCAGCATTATTCCTAAGCTAGAAAATACCTTCTCCTTGATTTGACCAAGCTCCAAAGTTAAAAACTCTGTATGAATTCCAGTACTCGAAAAGTCATGGTGAATCAATCCGTGACCCTTAATTCTCATAGCACGGAATAATTGTAGAGCGGTTGTATGTGATAGATAAAATTCCATGAATACATAGTATTTTCTTAAGAAAAACTTGCAACTTATGTCGCTGATTGTAGATAAGTGACATTTGTTGTAAAACTGCAGGTCAGGCAAATTTGTCAGAAAATCATTGCCACTAAATGTCCAGCTAGCAGTGTTAGACCTTCCCTGCGACGTATTCTTGGTCAAATTCCGGTCAAATTCAATTTGCGCCAAATTCGCAATTTTTATTTCTGCTGTAAGAATGTACTGAGGCGAGAAGATCCAGTTTTTCCTTGTACAAAAGTTGCCTAAAAAGTTCAAAGAATCTGTAAAACGGCCACAGAATCTTTGGCAAAATCAGGCAAATCCACAGATTCTTTGCCAAGTTTAGGCAAAATATACCGAATCTTTTCACTTTTCAGGCGCGCATTAGGGCTCGCACCTATCGCACTTATCGCACCCGCATCTCACGAGAAGAACGTACTAGGCGCACGTCTTTCGCACATGCTGGCCCAACAAAAAACGGACCTGGAGAAAATCCAGGTCCGTTGTTTTAACTAGCTGCGAGCGTGCGACGCTTCGATGCGCGCCCAGCGTATGCTGCAGGTTAGTTCCAAGCCTTACCGTCGGAACCAAACTCGCGGATGAGCTCCTTGGTGCGCTCGACAATTGCCTCGCGACCAGGCTTCAGAAGCTTACGAGGATCGTAGCCCTTGCCGTTGTCAACAAGGCCAGCCTCAACGTACTTCTTGGTTGCCTCAGCAAAGACAAGCTGAAGATCGGTGTTGACATTGATCTTGGAAATGCCCATAGAGATAGCCTTCTGAACCTGCTCTACAGGAATGCCGGTGCCACCGTGAAGAACAAGTGGAAGATCACCAACGCGCTCCTTGATAGCCTTAAGCTGGTCGAAGGAGAGGCCCTCCCAGTTAGCTGGGTAGATACCGTGAATGTTGCCGATGCCGCATGCAAGGAAGTCAACGCCCAGGTCAGCAATCTTTGCGCACTGCTCAGGATCAGCAAGCTCGCCCTTAGCGGTTACGCCGTCCTCAGTGCCGCCGATGCCGCCGACCTCAGCCTCAACAGAAATACCCTTTGCGTGAGCTGCCTTTACGACCTCTTCGGTGCGCTTAAGGTTGGTCTCAAAATCAGGCTCGTGAGAACCATCGTACATAATGGAAGTAAATCCAGCCTCGATGCACTTGAATGCATCCTCGTATGAACCGTGGTCAAGGTGAAGAGCAACTGGAACAGTGATGTTCTTGTCCTCAACAAGACGACGAACCATATCTGCAACAACGCGGTAGCTTACCTGCCACTTTGCTGCGCCGCTGGTGCACTGAATGATGACAGGAGACTGGAGCTCTTCTGCTGCATCAAGGATTGCTGCGGTCCACTCAAGGTTGTTCTCGTTGAATGCGCCGATGCCATAGTGGCCCTTCTCGGCACTCTGGAGCATGGCTTTTGCGCTTACAAGCATGCTAAACCTCCGTTTGACGGAAAACTGATACATATAAATGATACCTTGTTTCATCCCCTTTGATACGGTCGTTTTTAACAAATACATGGCGAGAAACACGCGCATAAGAAAATCGCTTAGTTACTCACAGAACTTCTCGCCATTTCCGACACTGAAGTTGTGTGCTGGGTGAAACTTAATGCCCTCTGATGTTGCGATTTAGCGACGAAACATTACTTCTTCACAAAAATGAGGTAGGCTATCAGTTCGAAGAAAGGAGCATCTTGTGAGCTATAAGCACTTTGATGCAGACAAAACTCGATTAGCTTCGCCTGCTCAGCCTACAGATGAGGCAACAAACGAGAAGCCCAGCCTTCTTAAGGACGTCTCAATTACCCAAATTTTGGCAACATCGCTTGCTGCGGTGACTGCGTTTGTACTGTCAAACCAGATTGGTATTGCCGGCTCGATTATTGGAGTGGCTGTTGGTGCCGCCGCCTCGGCGCTTGCTTCGCAGATTTACCAGAACGTTATCAGGCGCTCCACGCATAAATTCCGCGCTGGCGACAACGATGAATATAACCAGCAGGCATATCCAAACAGCAGCCAAACAACGCTTGAAGGCACACAATATATGCCTCGAGCACAATATGCACCTTCCCGCGATTATTATCCCAACGCTGACTCTGGTACAGGGCAGTCGTCGCAGGTAAATCGCACGCCAACGCTGTCTCGCAAGCGTGTAAGAGCGCTGACTATCGTGACCATTATTTCAATTATCTTTACCATTTCTGCCGTCATTCTTTATGCAATGTTCCTCAGCTATATCACCGACGGATCTGGCTTGGGACCTAAGGTCAGCACAACCCCAGTTGTGACGGAAAAAACTACGAATACCAGCAATTCGACGGATAAGAAAGACGATTCCAGCTCTTCTAGCGAGAAGACCGACGAGTCAAGCAAGTCCACTGATTCCAAGGATTCCTCTTCGGAGAGCACTGACTCCAAGAAATCAGAGACCACCAGCTCCGACAGCTCGTCTAGTTCGGAAAAGACCAGCGACTCTAGCAGCTCAAGCAGCTCGTCTGAGAGTAATTCTTCCAGCAACAACTCTGGAACGGGCAGCTCAAACAGCAATTCTGGTTCCAATCAGAACTCTGGCTCTAGCAATAGTTCTGGCAGCGGATCCAGTGGTTCTGGCTCAAACAGCTCCAATGGTGGCAACTAAGTCGCGGTCTCATCACGGTCGGCGCAACTAACAGCAACAACAAACAGCAGCTCACACAGAGCTTGCTGCAGAAAGGATGGGTATGGAAACCACAAACGCATGGAAAAAGTACACCTCGGAAGACCTGGACAAACTCCAGTCGTTTACCGAGGGCTACAGAAAGTTTATCTCCGAGAACAAGACTGAGCGCGAGTGCGCCGCAAGCGCTATCAAGCTTGCCGAAGCAGCAGGTTACGTTAAGCTTTCTGACGCCATCGCTGCAGGTAAAACCCTCAAGGCTGGCGATAAAGTCTATGCAGACATTCGCGGCAAGTCCGTCATCTTTGTTCAGATTGGTACCAAGTCCCTAGAAGAGGGTCTGAACATTCTTGGTGCTCACATCGACTCCCCTCGCTTGGACGTCAAGCAGAATCCTCTCGAGGAGCGCAATGAGCTTGCTACCCT
Source organism: Atopobium sp. (assembly GCA_018380095.1). Taxonomy (GTDB): domain Bacteria; phylum Actinomycetota; class Coriobacteriia; order Coriobacteriales; family Atopobiaceae; genus Lancefieldella. Next base: position 96,535 of record JAGZUI010000003.1, on the reverse strand, counting down.
TGACACTCACTACTACGGCGGCGTCAAAAAATACCAGTGGGTCACTATTCCTCTGGCAATTCATGGCGTTCTTGCACTTAAAGACGGTAGCGTCGTAAACGTATGCGTTGGCGAGGATCCAACTGACCCTGTTTTCTGCATCTCCGACCTTCTCATCCACTTGAGCGCTGAGCAGCTTGGAAAGACTGCTTCCAAGGTCATCGAGGGCGAAATGCTGGACCTTATTGTTGGCAATCGTCCACTTGTTTGGGGTCAGAATGGCGAGAAACCCGCTGATGAAGAGGGCAATGAGCCAAAGGAAGCTGTTAAGGCTAACGTCATCAACATCCTGAAGGACCTCTACGGCATTGAGGAAGCAGATCTTCTCTCTGCCGAGCTTGAGATTGTTCCTGCAGGTCCTGCTCGTGACATGGGCTTTGATCGCTCCATGATCTTGGGCTATGGTCACGACGACCGCAGCTGCTCCTACCCTTCCCTGATTGCGCAGCTTGAGTGTGATGTTCCTGCACGTACCTCCGTCACCATCCTGACCGACAAGGAAGAGATTGGCTCTGTTGGCGCTACTGGCATGAACTCCCTCTTCTTTGAGAACATCATGGCAGAGGTCCTGGCACTTGCTGGTTTTGAGTCGCCACTTTCCCTACGCCGCTGCATGGCTAACTCCTACATGCTCTCCAGTGATGTTTCTGCTGGTTATGACCCTAGCTTTACGGGTAGCTTTGAAATCAAGAACTCTGCCATCATGGGTCACGGCCTTGCATTCAACAAGTTCACTGGTAGTGGCGGCAAGTTTGGCTCCAACGACGCTGATGCCGAGTACGTAGCGCTGATTCGTCGCATTATGGACAACGCTGGCGTTCAGTTCCAGACCGCTGAGCTTGGTCGCGTTGACGCTGGTGGCGGCGGAACCATCGCATACATGCTTGCTAAATATGGCATGCACGTCATCGACTGCGGCGTTCCTGTGCTCTCCATGCATGCACCATGGGAGATTGCAAACAAGGCCGACATCTTTGAGGCTTATCGCGGATATCGCGCATTCCTTGAGTTCAGCGAGTAATTAAACTACACAAATTAGCTGCACAAACAAAATTGTGCACGCAAATCAAGCTAACAAGAAAGACGTGAGAGACAAACTCTCACGTCTTTTTCTGTATCAAATCAAAGGCGAAAAACCTGCTGATGTAGAGGGCGAGAAACCCGCGCACCCGCAGCAACGCCTCCCATTTCTTAGACACAAAAAATAGGAGGCAGTTCAAAACACACCTAAGTCGGATAATCTGTTAAAAAGACGTATACATGACGCAGAAATTGCCACAAACATGCAGATTATCGTCATTAGGTGTGTAAAATGCCCGCATCTGAGCAGAATATCTGACTTAGGTGTGTTCCGTAGATACAGAATTTATTGATAGTTAATTTTCTTATATAAGTCTATTCATTTTCCAGCATATTAGATTAAGTTTATGCATAGAGATGCATATCGGGTAGTGCGGCCGCCTAGCTGCCTGGCTATCTTGATTAGGAACATGTCAATTCTTCAGCAAAACCTACCAAAGCTGCGCTATTTTGTGCGCCAGGCCTAAAAGCCGACGCTAACACGCTGCAGAATCATAATCACCTGCATATGAACTGCCTCCCATTTCTTATGTCCAAGAAATGGGAGGCAGTTCACAGCGCTCGTAAAGGATAGCTATCCCAGCAACGAAAGCACTTCTCGCTTGGCAGCCAAAAACTCTTCGCTCAAATCAAATGATGCCAGGTCAGCACCTTGGCCAGCGCCTTTGCCAGAGTCTGCCTCCACCGCATCAGTGTAACCCTGCGGCTCAACAACGCCCACAATCTTGGTTACCACACCCTGCGCGGGACTGCCCGCCATTACGTAAATGCGAGAAGCCATGGCAACCGCCTCATCAACGTCGTGCGTGATCACCAGTGCCGAGAGGCCAAACTCCTTCACGGAAGACATGAGCCACGCACGCATTTCTCGCCGTGTGAGAGCATCTAGTGCCGAGAAGGGCTCGTCCAGCAGCATAATATCTGAGCCAATGAGTGCCGTGCGCAGGAACGCAACACGCTGTCTCATGCCGCCTGAGAGCTCGTGAGGCCAGCTTTGCGCCACGCGCTCAAGTCCACCACGTTCCAGCATCTCCTGGGCTCGTGCACGTGCCTCAGAGCGCGAGACGCCCTTCAGCTCAAGCGGAAGCGCTACGTTGTCGATGATGCGCTTGCTTGGGATGAGCAAATCCTTCTGGAGCATGTAGCCAATGTGTCCCGGATGCCCTGTGACGTCAGAGCCATGCAGCAGTACCTTGCCCTCCTGCGGCTGCAAAAGTCCCGCAAGTGCGTGGAGCAATGTTGTCTTGCCACAGCCCGAGCGACCAACCAAGCAGGTAATGGTGCCAGGTTGCAGCTCAATCGAGATATCCTGAGCAACTACCTGACCGTTTCCCCAAACCAGCATAAGATTGCGCGCCTCAAGTGCTGGCACGTCCTGTTGTGGCTCGCATGCAGGTGCAGCTCCTAGGCTTTTCTCGCCAGAAGCGTCCATAGCAGCACCTTCTGTTATGTCAATAAGCTTCTTATCCAAGGTACTCACTAGTAAATCCTGCGGATGGGTCAATCTTATTCTCTAGCAGCTGCTGGTTATTGAGCCAGGTGTAGAATCGCTGCCAGCGAGCAGAGTCAATAACTCCCCACTTCTCGGCGTCGTCAATGTATTTGGCAGCCAAGAACTTCTGAGAAGCTTTAACCAGGTCAGCGTTAAGTTCTGGAACAGCTTTGAGTAGAATTTCTGCCGCTTCATCAGGGTTAGAAACGCAGAACTCATAACCTTTTCTGGTAGCGCTTAAGAAGGCCTTAACAGCGTCTGGATTCTCTTTTGCAAAGCCATCATTTACTGCGATAACTGGCGTGTAGTAGTCAAAATTCTGATCAATAGCTGCAAACGCAAAGTAGTTGTACGCAAAGTTCTGAACACGAGCGTTTTGAACAGCCCACTGCTCATACACCCAAACAGCATCAAACATCTTTGCTTTTAGTCCAGATACCTCATCATCTACCTCATAAGGTACCATTTTAAGCGTGGAGGGATCTCCTCCATCAGACTCCATAACTGACCTGATAGTAGCCTGCTCAACAGGGAGATTCCACGTTGCGTAAGTACGATCATTAAGGTCACGCGGACGAACAATGTGATCTTCTTCACGGCTCATAATGCCTGAAAGATTGTGCTGAATGATAGCAGCCACCGCAGTATATGGCAGCGGATTAGAAGATGAGAGGCTGTTAGCAATATAGTCCTGGTAGGTAACGCCCATCTGTGCGCCACCAGCACCAATCAGCGCATCGGCGCCGTCAGCAGGTGGCTGCTGGATGGTTATCTTGAGGCCAACCTCGTCAAAGTAGCCCTTCTCCTGAGCCACATAAATGCCGGTGTGGTTGGTGTTTGGGGTGTAGTCCAGGGCAAACGTAATTTCTGTGGGGCCGCCGGAATTCTGCCCAGCACCCTTGTTTGCGTTGGATGGAGCAGACGGCTGTTCAAGCGAGCAGCCTGCGCAAAGCCCTGCTGTCGAGAAACCCATCGCAGCTAGAAAGCCTTTTCGTGTTATACCCTTGCGATTAGATGCGTTCATGCGTGTAATCACTTCTTTCTTTGAGTTCCGTCAAAGTTATCGTGCAGATTCTTTGGCATCCTGAGAGGTATCCCAAGGAAGTGCACGTTTTTGGACAAGTTCAACAACCTTCATTAACACTAGCGACAACGCAGAAACCACCACGATTGCCGCAAACATCCTGTCGTACGCAAACGCCTTTCTGACGCGCGTCATATACACGCCCAGTCCAGCGTCGCCTCCCAGCCATTCTGCGATTACTGCACCAATTACGGCGTAGGTCACACTCATTTTGAGTCCCGAGAAGAACTGTGGTGCAGCAGCAGCCAACTTGACATGCCAAAAAATCTGCACACGACTAGCCCCCATGGTGGTCATCAGGTCAACCATATCAGGATCAATTGCTTTAAATGCCGAGTTCAACGCCACGGTAATAGGGAAAAACGTTGAAATGGCCACAAGAACAATCTTGGGCAAAAGGCCATAACCCAGCCAAAGCACCAGAAGCGGCGCAATGGTCACAATAGGAATAGTCTGCGAGATAGTAACAAGTGGAGAGAGTAGTTTGTCCAGCGTTTTGAAGAAGTCCATAAGAACCGCAAGCGCAAAGCCAATAAGCACTCCAATAGCCAGACCTACAAGGGATTCTAAAAGCGTAATCCCTGTATGTGTCATAAGAAGCTGAAAGTCCTTAACCAGCGCAAATACAACCTGAACAGGAGTTGGAACAAGGTAATTTGGAATAATTCCTGCAACAATAACAAGCTGCCAAAGCACAAGAAAAGAAGTAAGGGATATGGCTTGCAATGCAAACTGAGAAAGTTTTTTCATATGCCCTCCTTCTTATAGTGCGTAAGGACGGCATAGGCTCCCTACGCTGGCATTGCCCAGATCAGGTTTATGGGTCGCAGCATAAGGTGCTGCCTCTCAGCCGGGCCATTTCCCAGCTCCCCGTATATTTATTATAGCGCGGATGCCTCTAACATCAAATAAATAGTTAAACAATCTCCCTAGAGGGCCTAATCTAGCAGCGTTTTCTTAAATCGCGCATTTTTTGTGCGCTCTGAAATCGAGTACTCTGAAGTCCTATGCCCCGAAGCCACGCGCTCCCAGCCTAACAGGACTAGCCCAAAAGCTCTTTAAGTCCCAGCTTATCTGCCTCGGTAATTTGACGTACGACCTTTGCGGGAGAACCAACAACAAGAGAATTGTCTGGAATATCTTTAGTAACCAGACTATTAGCACCAATTACACAGTTATTTCCGATAGTTACACCGGGAAGCACCGTCACATTTCCGCCAAACCAGCAGTTATCTCCCACCGTGATAGGCAATGCTCGCTCATACCAAGCATTTCTCTCCTCAGCATCTAGAGGGTGCTGGACGGTGTATGCCTTAAACTGAGGACCCACAAAACTATGAGCACCAAAAGTGATAGGCGCACAATCCATCAAGTATGCACCGTGATTGATAAAGCTATGTGGGCCAATCTTGATGTTGAAGCCATAGTCAACATTAAAAGGAGAAACTGCTGCACTTCCCTCTCCTAGTTCACCGAGAAGTTCAGTCAAAATCTGACGGCACTTTTCTTTATCACTTGGACGGGTCTGATTAAATTCCCAGGCAAGATCCTTTGCTCGCCAAAACGCAGCGCTCTGCTCTTCGTCAGAGCCGCCACACCACTCTCCCGCACTCATACGCTCAAGCTTTGATTTCTTATTTTCTGAGTTTACAGTGGTCTGCTTTGGATCAACATCATACATAGCTAACTCCTCACGTTACTTTATTGAGCAGTTAGAAGTGTAATAAAAGAAGAGCCCCTGACGAGGCTCTTCCCGGCTAGTTTAAAGTTCTTGTAACCAACTACATTGCATCAAAAACATTTACCCACTTAAGCAGGAACTCTGTTTCTTTTACACGACCGCGCGCAAGCTCTGCTGCAGCAATAATGCCAAGCCATTCGTTTACATACTGACGAGTGCAGCCCTGCTTGGTGCAATAAAGATTGATGTATTTCTCGGCAAGTTCCTCATCACCATGAAGAAGCAGGTGCAGGTAAGTTGTAGCGCAGTCTGCTGCACCATTGCCCTGTGTTGCATGAGCCCAGTCAAGAATTACAGGAGTGCCATTCTCGGCGAGAATAACGTTGGAAGGAACAAAGTCACCATGACAGACCTTAGTATGAGGCTTCATACCATCAAGCTTGAGCAGAAGCTCATACCTTGTGGCCTCATCAAGAATGTCTGGAATGCTGTTAATCATTCGGGTGAGCTTGTCTTTTTGACGAGTAAGAAGCGGTGCTTTATGAGCGTGAATAGCCAGCTCAATATCGATAAACTTATTGAGATACTCGTCCTCTTTTTCTGGATGCTCCTCAATAAGCTGCCTAATTGTTTTACCTTCAACTTTTCTAGTTGAAACAGCCCAGCAATTACCAACTTTACTAATCTCTACAAGAGATGGAACGTTGATGCCGGCCTGCTCAACACGAGTGAGGTTTAATGCCTCATTCATAATATCAGCAGAAGGTTTGCTTCCGCTGAACACCTTAACGACTGTGTCTCCGTTGTCATACACAACTTTGTTATTACGCTCGACAATTACCTTTTTATCAGCTTTGAGCTCCATAACAACCTCCAATAAGGTACTCATGCAGATACTCACTATCCACCTAGTAGTATTGTCGTTCTTCTCTAATCTCTCCTGGCGAGAAGAACACTCTTATTGGTTAAACGGTTGGCAAATTCGGCGAACGTAAACATCCCCAGTTAAAACTAGAAATTGTCCTTCTAATAAAGATCCCCCGCTTTTTATAAAAGCAGGGGATCTGCATACTAGGTGTATGTGTGTTGCTTACTGCTCTTTACGAGTGCGAGCATATGCTCCAACACCAACAAAGCCAGCGCCAACTGTTGCAAAAGCAACCATAGCTACAACACTTGCATCGCCTGTATCAGGTGTGCGGTGCTTACGCTTCTTACCAGGCTTATCTGGAGTTGGAGTTGGGGTAACTGGAGTCTCGGTGTTTGTAATGGTAAAGCCATTAGCCATATCACCAGTTATCTCAGAAGTGTAGCCCTCAATAGCATCCTCAGAAACGGTGTAAGCAATGACGTGATTATCTGCTGCGTAAAGATTTACACCAACAAATGAACCGGTCCAATTGTTTGCCTCAGAAAGGACAAGGGTCTGACCAGTGTCAACACCATCAGCAAGCAGGTGAACGGTTACAGAATCCTTCTTTGTACCATTCCAAACCTTGGTTACTGGGACATCACGAGTTACAGGAGCATCAGCCTTATTGGTCAGGGTAGTAACATTGCCGTTAACCTCAGGAGTCTGAGCAGTCCAGCCGACTACGGTTCCTTCTGTAAAGCTCAAAGTTACGTTATCAGGAAGACCGTGGAATGTATGCTCCCAGTTGTTTGCTGCAGAAAGCTCAACGGAGTCAACAACATATCCATCTGCCTTTAGATAAACAGTAAGCGTCTCTGGAATAACTGCATCTGGGTTTGCAGAAGTATCCCAAACCTTCTTAACGGTTACATCCTGAGTGCCCTCTTCACCAGTAATAACGGTACCGTTGGAGCCAATACCACCACCACGCTGTGCGGTATTTCCAGAAATAATCAGTTGAGCCTTATTCTGTGCTGCGGCGATAGAGCTATAACGAAGATTAGACTCAAGAGCAAGCATATCGGTGTTGTTGACAATGTTGCTTACTTCTTCAGTAGTATGACGTGCAGCAGCTGGATCAGCTTCACCAAGGATGGAAGGAAGGTTGATAGTAACCGCGCCATCCTTAGTCCAATGTGCAGAGGCACCACCAAGCATATAATCAGAAATAGTTGCACCGGCAGATTCACCTGCACCGCGAACGGTTGCAATCTCATCACCAGCACCATTTGCGGTGTTGTTGAAGAATGCTACGCCATTTTTGGAGTGGAATTCAGCTACACCAGTTGGACAGAACCAAGCACCACCACCAATAACAGTTGCGGTATTGTTCTTAATAAGTGCGTTATTAATGTGGACAACATAAGGAACAGAAGCAACGTAAACTGCGCCGCCCTGGTCATTTGCAGTGTTATTGATAATTTCACCAGCATTAAGGGTTACATTAGCAGATGCAACATAAATACCAGCACCAACACCCTTATCGCCAAGCTGGTTGGTGCCATTACTAGTGACCTTGTTTCCGTCAATAGAGCCACCATTCATGGTGAAGCCAGCGCGATAAATGTTTGGCCAGTTATTCCATGGAGCACCAACCCTGGAATAAGGAACCTTCTGACCACCAACAACACCAACAAACTGGTCGTAGGTAGCAACGCCACCGCCAGCAATGCCAGCAGTGTTGTTCTTGATGATGCCGTTATTCATAACAACGTTGCCGTTCCAGATTACGTAGATACCACCACCGGACTCAGAAGCAACATTATTAGTAATAGAGCCACCGTTGAAGGTAAAGTCTGCCTTTGACTTAGAATCACCAAACTGAGGATTACCTGCGTAAATGTAGACGCCTGCACCTTCTTTGGCCTTGTTGTTAGTGATATAACCACCGTTCATGGTAGCTGTTGTTGTCTCACCGTTTGGATCCAAGGCATAGAGCATCAGACCACCAGAAGAATTAATGGTAGAAGAAGCATCGCCCCCAGTGATGGTTCCGCCAGTCATAGTGAAATCTGCATTTCTTACCAAAACGCTACCGGAGTACTGATTGGTAAGAGTAGTGTTCTGAATGGTACCGTCACGGAGCTCACCTGTTGCACCATTTGCAACAGTGACTGCGCCACCAAGAGCGTTAGCGACCGTGCTGTCCTGAATGGTGCCGCCGGCCATAACAAATTTTGCACCAGCGCCAGTAGTAAGAACTACGCCGTTATTTCCAGGTGTAGGTTTTGCCTTACCGTTTTTAATAACGCCACGAAGCAAGGTAAAGCTACCACGGTTCTCAACGGCAAATGCAGTGTTGTTGCCATCAATAGTGGCGCCATCAAGAGTAACTGCGCCGCCAGAAGCAATCTTGAACATATAGAAATTAGAGCCGGTCATGGCACTTGTGATAGTTCCAGTACCCATCAACCTAATGTTCTTATTAGCTGGAACCTGGACTGGAGCAGTAATGGTAAAATCCGCATTTACCTGAACGATAGTCTGCGAACCATCTGCTGGAGCAGCAGCAATAGCAGCCAGCAGCTCAGCCTCTGAGGTAACAGGGGTGGTGTCTGCGAGTGCTTGCTTTGCAAGTCCTCCAACGAGCGAGAGTGCTAGCACAAACGTAGCAACAATCGCCATGCTCCAACGTGAAAGCCTTTTCATGGCAAAACTCCTTGCGCTTAGGGAGCTTGTAGTGACAAAACAATAAAACAATTACTATAAAAGCGTAAAACAGTGCAACTTTAGCGTACTTTACTCTTCTTTGTCTAGCTGTTCAGGCTCTTCTGGACGATGTTTTAGGCGATCGTATTCTTCTTCGGTCAAAACATCTTCAATTCGTAGGTTAACACCAGAAACTTCAAGGCCTGTCATACCGGTAATTTTCTCGACAATTGTATGCTTAACATCCTCAAAAATCTGAGGCGCATAAGAACCATATTTAATAAGTACAGAAACGGTAACATTTAGCGAGCTGTCAGGCAGCACCTCTACAGTGACACCTTTAGCCGTATCAGATGCACCAAGTACATCCTGAACTCTGTTAAGCCAGTTTCCACGAGCACCCACCACGTTGGGGACGTCACGTAATGCCAACGAGACGATTTTCTCGACAACTCCGCCAGAGAAGGTAAGAGAGTCTGTATCCTCAAGATCTGCATCGGAAGGAACATCCGTTGTTTCTTCTGCAGGAACAATTTCTTCAGAGGTGGTCTCTTGCGAATTAGTAAGCTCTTCTGCCACAGCTCTCTCCTATCTAGTTTCTGTCCGTAAATAAGGAACGAATCTTTGCCAAAATGGTTGCCTTTCCGTCAAAAATCTGACCGATGGCAACTCCTACCAGTACAAACAATGCAACAACTAGCATTTTAAAAAGGCCAAACGTAAACAAAAAAATTGCAAACAAGAGGCCCAAAAATCCGCCGATAATGGCACCTGGATGGTCAACGACGTATTTTTTGCACTTCTCCTGCATCTTATGAAAGAAGCTTTTATCCATTGTCTGTGACCTCCTTTGCATCTGGCTCTGAAATACTCAATCGAATGTCTTTGCCAGTCTGCTGAGCAGCGGCTTGAGTGGAAGGTTGCGTGTAAGATTGCTCTTCTACAATCTCTGGTTCTGGCACAACCTCTTTTGACTGAGACAAAGACGCACCTTCTTCATCCTTTGGCGAGAAGGAACTTGGCTTGATGAAAGAAAGATTGATGCTAGAAACACAAGGTCCGCACACGATAGCAAGACCAGACTGAAGAGCGTTATAGAACTCAGAGCCCTTTGCAGTGACATCAACAGGCTCTTTAGGGAGAATATCAATCTGTACAGCTACAGAATTATTCTTAGAAATCTGCACGTTAACGCGGTGTGCAAGGCAAGTTCCATCTTCTTCAATAATATGGGCCGCCTGAGAAGAAATGGCATCTTTAGTGACGGAGATTGTTCCGCCTTCAACTGTTGCAACTGTGAGCTTTACTGTTTTTCTAATAAATAGAGCTCTAAACAACACCACAACAAGACCAAAGATGCTAATAGCCGCACAAGCGTTAAGAGCAATAAGGTAGGGCTTGGTAAACAAGAGATTAGTTGCCTGATGTGTCCAAGGACCAAACCACGTTAAAGCAAGAGCTAAAAATACAAATGCACTTGCAAGAACATAGAGTATGTAGCAAAAACGCTTGAAGCCGCTCATAGCACCTCCACTTTCTTTTATATAAACAGTTTAACCCCAATACCGGACAAAAAGAGAATATAAAAACTGCCTCCCGGTGGAAGGCAGTTTTTAGTCTGTATATACCGTTAGCAGAAAACGAACTTAAGCGTTCTTCATAACAACGGAGCGAACAACTCCCGCCGCGTCGTCACAGTAATCCAAAACAGTCTCCATGCGGTCAAAAATACGAAGCCAAGCAACGGTGTGGCGACCAGGCATTTCATCACGGAACAAGCGAGAGAGTGCGTTGTGGTAAATAAGGTCTCCCTCGTCCTCAACATGTCCTACTGCAATAGCCTTCTCCATAACGGTAGGATCTTTCTTGTAGTCACTCAGAACACTCAGCATCTCCTGGACTGTCTTGCATGCGCGAAGGGTAAGCTCAGCAAGCTGCATAGCCTCTTTACGAGTATCGTCAACGTTAAAGAGATCAAGGCGCTCCGCAACAGAATTCATTCCGTCAACAATGTCATCAAGACGAAGAGCCAAGTCAGAGATGTCCTCACGCTCAAATGGTGTGACAAAGGAAGCGTAAAGCTCCTTCATAATGTGCTGGACTTTCTCGTCACACTCACGCTCGTAAACCTTCATCTGAGGAATACGTGCAGCGGTCTCGGGAAAGCCTTCCATAATGACCACATACTCTTCAGCGGTTTCTACAATTTTGTCGCCAAACTCGCGGAACATGGTGTAGAAGACGTCCTCTTTTGGCTTACCTAGCATGAATCCTCCAATAAAGTTGAGTGGTTCAATAGAACTCGTAAAAGACAGTTATACGTACTTAGAAAATCATCAGGAACAGTTTTGCAAAAAGAAAACCAATAAGTCCGCAGCCAGGGAAAGTAAACACCCATGCTGCTACCATTTCTTTTGCAACGCCCCAGTTAACTGAACGAATATTTTTTGCAGCACCCGCACCCATCATGGCGGTCATTTTTGTATGAGTTGTTGAAACAGGAAGACCGGTCAGTGTGGAAAGCAGCAAAGATGCAGATGCCGAGAAGGACGCAGCAAAGCCCTGATAACGCTCAAGCTTTACCATTTCCATTCCGACTTTTTTAATAATCTTTCTTCCGCCAATTGCAGTACCGATAGACATAAGAGCAGCACACAGTACCTGCAACCAGAGCGGGAATACATCTGCACCAGCAGCTCCATGACCCGCGGAAAGCGCAATTGCAAGCATGGCAATGGACATGAACTTCTGACCGTCCTGTGCACCATGCATAGCCGCAACAAAGGCTGAGCCAACAACCTGCAAATGACCAAACATCTCATCAGCGCGCTGTCGATCAACGTTTACGCAAAGTTTGTTGATTGCTTTAACAATGATCCAACCAGCGGCAAAACCCAGTGTGGTTGAGAAAAGCAGACCAATTAAAACCTTGCTCCACTCGCCCCAGTTAACTGCACCAAAATCACCATGAATAGCAAGTGCTGCACCGGTGAGACCTGCAATAAGGGCGTGTGACTCAGAAGTTGGAATACCTAAAGCCCAAGCTCCTACTGCCCAAGTAACAATACCAACACAGCCTGCGGCAAGAGCAACAAGAGCCTCATGGTTATTACTACCAAAGTCAACCATACCCAAAATTGTGTCTGCAACTGCAGTTGAAATGAGACACATAGCCACCAAACCAACAAAGTTGCATACAACACTCATGATAATTGCATGGTTAACTTTAATTGAACGAGTTCCAACAGCCTCTGCAATAGCATTAGCCGCGTCGGTTGCACCATTTACAAAAATGCATCCAAAAACAAGGACAATGACGAGGGCCAAAAACGGATTGGCAACCATCATCTCAAAAAAGTGTCCGAGGGTTATCATTCGGTACCTTTCAAACCACTTTCATAACGGGACAATGATAATCGAAGTATCGTTCAATTATGTTTAAAAACATTCGAATAGCTAAATCAGCGCAAGTTGTTTCTTACGCCCTGCCTTCCCTCTTATGAAAAATGCAAACTGACCCGGGAGAGCTACCCAGTTAACCCAGAAGAGGTGCCTCAAAAGGACACCGCAGGTTACTAGGCAAGCTTTTTGATAATAGCTGCAGTAATTCTGGCAGAGCGCTCAGAAGCCTCACGTTCAAACGTCAAATAATCAACGCTTGAAGTAGTGCCGGGCTTATCGGACATAAGCCTAATCACCACAAACGGTGTGTGGTTAAGCCAAGCAACCTGAGCAATTGAGGCGCCCTCCATCTCGCAACAGTCAGCACCAAACGTTGTGTAGATGTGGTCTGCTAACTCTGATGAACTTACAAACTGATCTCCTGAAGCAACGCGGCCAGAAATAACCTGCAGTTGAGGAGCTACTTCTTTGGCTGATGCAAGTGCGCGCTCAATAAGACTCTCATCTGCTGTAAACGAGAAAACCGGAAGACCTGGAATTTGACCAGCGGCAAAATTGAGAGGGCCAACGTTCATATCGTGTTGAACTAAATCTGAGGAGATAACAATATCCCCAACCTGTAGCTCAGGGTTTAAAAGCCCTGCAATACCAGTATTAATAACATGTGTTACTGCAAACGTATCAATCAGGATCTGCGTGCATGCTGCTGCATTAACCTTGCCAATTCCCGACTGTACAACAACAACAGGAACATCTCCCAAAAGACCTTCAACAAACTGCATACGAGCCTGATCATACGTGCGGTCAACGGTCATCTGCGCTTTTAGTAGCGCAACCTCTGGCTCCATGGCTCCGATAATTCCAATTTTCATATTAAGCTCCTACTCCTGCAAGCCAACTAGAACCAGCCAGGGCTCTTACAATTTTGTCTCGTACACTCATTTCGTTTGCATCGTCTTTGATGTGAACATGAATGATTACCTTGATGCCTGTCTCAGCAATGCTTGATGCTTCAACCTCAATAGGAAGTGTTCTATCAAGCTGAGGTGCAACTACCTCTTGAACAATTTCTGTTATTTCTTGCGTTACCGCATTCAGATCAACGGTTGGTTTAAGCACTATATTAATGGGCACCTCTGTCATATCCCACCTGGTACGATGCGCAAGTGCTGTTTTATTAAGTACTGAATTAGGAATGATGTCTACCCTACCTCCACGAGCACGAACTATGGTAGAGCGCCAATTCATGTCAATAACCTCACCAGAGATAGTTCCAACGCTTACCTTATCTCCAGGTTTAACTACACCTCCCAGCATGAGGCCCAATCCACCCGCCAGGTTAGAAATGGTGTCTTGTAAACCAAAAGAGAGAGCAATGGACGTAACTCCCAAAGCGGTCACAAAAGCTGTTGGTTGAATACCAAAGACAGGCTGTAAGACAGCAAGAATAGCAAACGTCCAGATAACTCCACGTAGTATGTTGACAAAAATAGATGCTGACGGCAGTTTTGAAGAGTCCAAGGCCTTTTTTGAGAGTTTTATTGCAAAGCGCTCTACAAGAAAAGCCACAAGGAACACAACAACAAAGATAACCAGCTTAAAAATGAAATCTTGTGGAGTGAGGCCCAAGATCAAGCCGTCATGCATCAATACCATGGCTATCCCTCAATTTTAACTATTGGAGCAAAGCCCTTCATGAGCTTCTTTGTCTTATTAGTACGCGTAAACTTAACCTCAATAGTATCGCCCTGAACTGCCAAAACAATGCCTGGGCCAAAGGTCTTGTGAGAAACCTGGTCTCCCACGGCAAAACTTGCAGAAGCGCGGGCTGGGTCTTTCTGAATGGGAGCTGTACGTGGAGCTGGAGCACCGCCGGTAGAGCGCGTACGAGAACCAAAAACGTTTCCACCGTAGACCTCGGAGCCGCGACCAGAACCAAAGGTTCCATGACGGTCTCCTCGCTTTGCCCAACCAACTCCAGAAAAACCTGCAGAACCAACACCAATAGCTTTTACATGCTCTTGAGGAATCTCTCCCACAAAACGCGATACAGGATTTGCCTGAACAGAGCCGTAAGTCCTTCTGGTAGATGCGTACGTCAAATACAGACGCTTGCGCGCACGCGTAATAGCAACATAGGCAAGTCTGCGCTCTTCTTCTAGCTGAGCCGCTTCTGCCTCATAATTTGCATGTGGGAAGATTCCCTCTTCCATGCCAGCAACAAAAACTGCAGGAAATTCCAGACCTTTTGCAGCGTGAATGGTCATGAGCGTTACTGCAGAGGTAGAACCATCCAAGCTATCCAGGTCAGAGCGAAGCGCCAGCCATTCCATAAAGGCCGGGAGCTTCTCTGCCACAACCTGTGGATGCAAGCTCTCCTCCTGAGGCGCAGGAGCCGTCTCTACAGCAGCTCCAGCGAGTGCGCCGGTAGCAGTATCAAATCTAGCTTCACTCAACGAAGCTGCATCTTGTGCATCAAGCGCTCCAGCTTCTCTGAGCTGCTGCAGACTCTCAAGCGTTTCTTCAACATCGTCGTGAGACTCATCAAACTCTGCTGCAACCCCAAAGAACTCTCGAATGTTCTCGATACGTCCGTCAGCCTCAATGGTATGCTCCGCCTCAAGTGCACGAATAAGACCAGAGCGGTCAATAATTGCCTCTACAACCTCATCAAGCTCACCATCAATATGGCGGCCATGCTCAATAGCTGACGTAAACTCTACCAGCGCATTTCTCACCTTTGCGGTAAAAATGCCTTCTTCCATCACGCATGCTTCACATGCCGAGAAGAACGACAAGCCGTTATGCAGTGCGTATGTCTGAATCTTCTGAATACTGGTTGCGCCAATACCGCGACGAGGCGTGTTAATAACGCGCAGCGCAGCCATGTCATCATCGGGGTTGACGACAACTTTGAGGTACGCCATGACATCTCTGATTTCTGCGCGATCAAAGAATCGAGTACCGCCAACAATCTTGTAAGGAACACCAGCTCTGAGCAACATATCTTCGAGAATACGAGACTGAGCGTTGGTGCGATAGAACACGGCTATGTTGTCGTATGATGTACCCTTATCGTGCAGTTTTTCTATCTCGGAGCCAATCCACGCACCCTCATCACGCTCATCAGATGCCTGATACACCTGGATTTTCTCGCCGTCTCCCTCATCGGTAAAAAGACGCTTTGGCTTGCGGTGAGAGTTGTGCGCAACAACTGCATTGGCAGCGGCCAAAATATGACCAGTTGAGCGGTAGTTTTGCTCTAGCTTAACTACAACTGCTTCCTCATAGTCTTTCTCGAACGCCAAGATGTTTTTAATGTCTGCTCCGCGCCACGAATAAATGGACTGGTCATCATCGCCAACAACCATAAGATTGCGATACTTGGATGCCAAAAGCTTGGTAATTGCGTACTGGACGCCGTTGGTATCCTGATACTCGTCAACGTTGATATAACGGAAACGCTCCTGGTACTTAGCAAGCACGTCTGAATACTTGGAGAGCAACTCAAATGCCTTAACCAGAAGGTCGTCAAAATCCATAGCGTTGGCTTTATCTAAGCGCGTCTGAAGTGCACGATACACACGAGCCACCACGTGATCCATAGGACTTGCTGCCTGAGCCTCTACATCATCAGGATACAGAAGCGCATTCTTAGCAGCAGAAATCTTAGAGCGGATGGAGTTGAGTGGGAACTGACGAACATCAATATCTAAATCAGACAGAATGGTCTTTACCAGGCGCTTTGAATCGTCATCATCATAGATGGCAAAATTGGAGCCATAACCAAGACGCTCGCCATCTTCTCTGAGCAGGCGAACACACATAGCGTGGAACGTGCAGACCCACATGCCGCGAATATTGTTAGGAAGCAGCGCCTCAAGACGCTCGCGCATCTCCGCTGCAGCCTTGTTGGTAAACGTGATAGCCAGAATCTGCCAAGGACGAACTCCCTCGTCAGCAATCATGTGTGCAATTCTAAACGTCAAAACACGCGTCTTGCCCGAGCCAGCTCCTGCAAGAACCAACAGCGGTCCCTGAGTAGTCATAACTGCCTGATGCTGGGCAGGATTCAAACCTTCAAGATCAATCTGCATTACGCCGTCCTTGTATCAATCGTCTTAGACTAAAAGTGTACCCCGATAACCGGACATTAATTGCGCCACTTTGCTTCCACTCCACAATTAAAAAACCGGTCCTCAAAAGAAGACCGGTTTATCTGCAAGAACGTGTCTATCGGATCCATGCTCACGTATAGCGAGAAGATCTTCTAGCCCAAACGCTTGCCTTAGTTCATGGAGTTTGTCTGACGGCTCTTTGCGCGCGCAACAACAGCCAGTGCAATCACGCCACCTGCGACACATGCCATAACAATAGCGCTAAGCGAATGATTCTCATCACCAGTGTATGGAAGCACAGAGCCTCCATAATACGGGATAGCTGCAGGATTTGGAGCTCCTGGGAAGCTTGGTGTCAGAGAACCGCCAGGGTTGCCTGGGATGCTTGGAGTACCAGGATTCTCTGGAGTAGCAGGGTTCTCTGGGGTAACAGGAGCAACTGGCTCTGGCTCCCACTCTGCAACAAGAACAACCTTAGGAGTGGCGGTGGTAAGGGTTACCTGATCTCCTGCCTGGTAGGTAGTACCGTCAAGCTTCCAACCCTTAAAGATGTAGCCATCACGAGTTGGAACGGTTGCAGAAACTGTCTCGTTCTTAGGATCAGTAAGAGAATCAGCAGTGTTGCTATCAATACCAAAGTAACCGCTCTGTGCTGCAGGAGCACCAGTACCACCGTTTGCGTCGTAGCTGAGCTCATACTCCTGGTTCCAAACAGCAGTCAGGGTGTAAGGGCTTCTCATGTTAAAGACCGTAGTCTCAGAAACATAGCGCTTATCGCCAGCTGGGTTGTTGTTTGCATCTGCAGGAACAGAAGAAGCACCAACGTAGCGGAAGTGGTTATCAACGTAAGAACGCTTCCAGAACTCAAACTTATAGCCATCGCGGACAGGCAGGCCCTCAATGATGTTGTACTCAGCAAAGCCGTAGGTACGAGGGTTATTTGGAGTCTTGGACTCTGTATAGGTTGCGTTGCCGTAGATGGTGCCGCCATTTGCGTCATAAATAAGCTGGTTTACTGCAGATGGCGTTGGAGTAGGTGTGGGAGTTGGAGTTGTCTCTGCAGGAATAACGTGGATGTGATAGCCAACCCACATAAGGTGAGTGGTGTTACCGCCAACGTTAGCTGGATCAGAGGAATCTCCCTGCATAGTAACAAGGAAGAAAACGGTAGCAGGCTGGTTAGCAGGAGTTACTTGACGGCCAGTGAACTGAAAATAGAACTGACCGCCGTTGTTAGTAACGGTGTCGCTATTTCCATAGAATGCATAGGTAAAGTCATTATCAGTAGCTGGAAGCTC
The DNA here is from genome assembly GCA_018380095.1 of Atopobium sp. Lineage (GTDB taxonomy): Bacteria > Actinomycetota > Coriobacteriia > Coriobacteriales > Atopobiaceae > Lancefieldella. The sequence goes on along the minus strand of JAGZUI010000003.1, from coordinate 78,779 downwards.
TGGATAAGGAGCGGCAGTAACCAGCGTAGTAGTTACGCCAAAAGGTGCAAAACCAGGGCGAGTAGTGGTGTAGTAAGAATACGCACCGGTGTCTCTAATGGTCTGACCAACACGAACGACAATCTCGCCATACTGACCAGGAACAGGGGTCTGGTGGCCAGAATGCTGAGGGTTGTCTGTAAGGACCCTGGATGTATCGGCATTACCGTCAGCCGAGAAAACAGAAACCTTTACACCTGGTGTAGATGTATCGATATTGTCTGCAAACGCAAGTTTTGGTGCAGAAACTGCAAGAACTGCAACAAGCGCAAGCGCAAGCGTGCACGCAATTCTCTGAAGCGTCTTAATGTGGCGCATAAATCCTCCTGAAACTATTACAAGTAATTACTTACTCTTACGACCAAAAATCAGTTGTAAGAGCATAGAGGACAAGGCAATTCTTAGTAAATGAGCCAAGAGAGATTACATATATCTTTCATAGGTTTTCCACGCTTTTTCCATATGTTTTGCGCATAAAAAAAGCGCGGCGAGAAACTCACCGCGCGTAAATGCATAGGTAGTAATGCTTGTAGGTCAAAAACTACTTAACCAGCAGGAAGTATGCAATAACAGCAATACCCAAAATAATACGGTACACACCAAAAGGCTTGAAATCATGCTTGCGGACATAACCCATAAGCGCACGAACCATAACCAGCGAAACAATAAAGGCTACCAGGCATCCTACACCCAGAATAACTGCCTCGGGAATGGTAAAGGTATTGCCCTTCATAAAGTAGCGCACAAGCCTTAAAGCAGAAGCGCCAGCCATAGTAGGAATTGCCAGGAAGAACGTAAACTCAGCAGCCACTGCCCTCGAGCAACCAAGTGCCAAGCCGCCAAGAATAGTTGCACCAGATCTTGAAGTGCCTGGAACAATTGCAAGAACCTGGAAAACGCCAATTCCAAGTGCGGTCTTCCAATCCAGGTTGTCAATATCTTGCACGCGGGCCAGGCTGTCGGCTGAGGGGGCCTTCAGGGATGCGGCAGCGTCTGGACGCATGTGTTTACCGCGAGGTGCTTCAACCTTTACCGTTGCAGCGACCTTCTCGCGATGTAGCTCAAGCACAATGAAGATGATGCCGTAGAAAATAAGAGTTGCTGCAATAACAAAAGGGCTTCCAAGATGCTCTTCAATGAAGTCGTTGAGCGGCAGGCCAATTGCCGCAGCAGGAACGCAGCTGACCACCACTTTTGCCCAGAGTTTCCAAGTAGAACGCTTCTCGTCCTTAGATTTCTTTGGCGAGAAGGGATTGAGTTTGTGAAAAAATCCCACACATACTGCAAGAATTGCGCCAAGCTGAATAACAACGAGGAACATATTCCAGAAGTCTTCAGAAACATTGAGTGGTAAGAACTGATTGAGTAGCAGCATATGGCCTGTTGATGAGATAGGTAGCCACTCGGTAATACCCTCAACCACGCCAAACAACGCTGATTTAAGCGCTTCAATCCACAAAATTGCCGACTCCACTAAAACCTCCTTGGGGACTGATTACGAACCTATTGTACGCAATCCGTTCGCCCTTTATTTTTCTACCGTTCACGGTTTTATCTAATGACTTTACTACTTTAAAAGTGCCTTGTTTTCTGCAAAGTTGGCAATTGGGGTCAAAAACAAGTAGAATTGACACCCTCGCACGAGCGGAGAGAAGCGATTATGCGTATTTTTGAGGTCAAGTGTTATCTGACCTCGCGCTTGAAGCCAGTAATGAGCGGACGGCATGAAATGCGTACTAATCGGAAGCCCCAATCGCGGAGGTCGATTTGAACAAATATATGCGTCATAGACGCTTACCTTCATGCTCTACCCTTATGACAGCACTTCTTGTAGCAGTGCTTGTTGCTAATACCTTTTTGTTTGGCGTCTCAAGAGCTCAGGCAGAGACTCTTGAAGAGCTCCAGGCCAAGGTAGAGCAGACCAATTCTGATTACGATGCCGCTAATCAGCGCGTAGCTGAGCTGCAAAAGCAGATTGCAGACAATGAGGCTCGTATTGCAGAGATTGAACAGCAGCTCCCAGAGCAGCGCTTAAAAGCTGCAGAGTCTATTAGAGCTATGTATCGTATGCAGCAGGGCTCCATGGGAATTATTGATCTGCTTTTATCGGCAGATAACTTTAATGATTTGATTGCTGTTGTTCAGTATCTTGAGATTATCCAGAACAAAAATTCAGATGCTATCAACCACCTGGTTGACCTTAGCAAAGAGCTTTCTGAGACTCAGTCATCTTTAAATGCACAGATGGCAGAAGCAGAAGAGCAGAAGAAGGCTGCTGAGGATGCTATGAATGCAGCAATTGCAACAAGAGAGCAGTTGCAGGCTGAGCAGGCTGCGCAGGCAGCAGCAGAGGCAGCAGCTGCAGAAGAGGCTCTGAAAGAAGCTTCTACTGAGACTACCTTTACCAACGCTTCTGGTAACACCACAGAAGTCACTACCCCATCAACTCCTTCGGCTCAAAATGTTGACTGGTCAAGCGATAAGACCAACTTTGTAAGCAGCTGGGGCGCCCGAATTGATGCGTATCTTGCTGGTTCTCCTCTTGCTGGCTACGGCTCAACCTTTGCCGAGGCTGCATGGGCCTACGGCGTTGATCCGCGTCTCTCGCCTGCTATTTCTGCAGTTGAGAGCACAAAGGGTAGGTATAACTTCCTCCCCTACAACGCATGGGGTTGGGGTTCTGCCAGCTGGGGTAGCTGGGAAGAGGCTATCTGGGATCACACAGCTGGTCTTGCTGCTGGCTACGGCGGAAGGCTTTCTGTTTCTGGCGCTGCAAAGTACAACCCAGCAAATCCAAACGGTTGGTACTCGGCAGTTCTTACGCAGATGGAGCTCATCTAAGCTTCTATCCACATAACCTTTAGAGAACGTTAAAACCCCGCAGTTTACCTGCGGGGTTTTTGTTGTCGGGTGCGGCTAGGCGGTGAGCACGACCATGGCGAGGATGAGGGCAAAGCCGATGAGGTCGGCAACGCTAAAAGTGATTCCTAGCACCAATACGGTGGTGATGGTTGCCATAACGGGCTCGATAGTACCCAGAAGAACCGCCCTAAGTGAGCCTGCGTCCTTAACGCCCTGCAGGTAAAGGCCGTACGCCAAGAACGTTCCCACCAACACACCAATGACTACCAGCAAAACACCAAAGGCGTCCAGCTGAGGCATGTGGTTCCAAGGCTGATAGAACACAGCAATGAGCGTGCCTGAGAACAAAAATGCTAGGCCGTTTACGGTAAAGCTTCCCCACTTCTCCATCAAAGGTTTGGGTAAAATGGAGAGGGCTGCCTGAGCAAACGCACACATAACACCCCAGAAAATACCTGATGTTGGCAGGTTAAGCGTGCCGGGATTTCCTCCTGTTACCAAGAGATACGTGCCAATAAGCGCCAAAACAATGCCAAGAATCTCGCGACGGCGAGGCCAGCGCCTACCAACCACGCACACAAAGGCCAAAACGCCCAACATGCCTAACGACTGCATAATGGTTGCAGTTCCAGAATTAGTGGCATTAACTGCGTAAATGTAAGCAACTTGCGAGAATAAAATGGCAAACAAACTAACTACAAAAATCTTTGCCAGCTCTTTTGGCTTCCTGATGACAGTTGTGAGATTTTTTCTATCCAACGCAAAGGCGGTTCCCAAGAATAACCAGCAGGCACAAAGCTCGCGAATATCAATTAACCACATGGGATCAACATGATAAGTATCTAGCAGGTATTTTGCGGCGGTTCCAAATGCGCCCCAGGAAGCTCCGCCAATCAAGACAAACAGCATTCCTCGATAGATTTTTTTCTTATTATCAGGGGTTATTTCAGCGTCGTCGCTACCAAGTGCTTCCTCTTCTACTGGAGTCTCTATAACGTCTGCAGTCTTAGAAGACTCCACACCACTCTCATTAGAAATGAAATCATTCATCTGGGTATAAATCTTTCATTACAAAATACGGATACAAGTGTCACTTTTTCTCTGACGCGGTAGTATCACAATAACAAAAATCCACCTTACCCTGCTCCGCGCAGAGCCTTAGGTCTCTAAACGGCCCCGTTAAGGCAAGATGGTCTCAAAAACGGCATTAATGCTCACGTAAGTTTTCGTATAGATTGGCAGCTTATGACGTCTAAGTATTCGCAGATGGACAGTGCATTTTCTGTTGGCACGCTTCACGCAGAGGACAAAAGCTTTGAGGTAATCTCGGCTGAGTGGGTTAACGAGATTTCTGGCTATGCGTACATCTTTAAGCACATTCCCACAGGTGCCCGCCTTATGTGGTTTGCCTGCGATGATGATAACCGCTCGTTTGCCATTGCTTTTAAGACACCTCCTGTAGACCACACGGGCGTCTTCCACATTCTGGAGCACTCAGTTCTCTGTGGTTCTGATGCCTATCCTGTTAAGGAGCCGTTTGTTAACCTGCTCAAGACCTCTATGCAGACATTCTTGAACGCAATGACTTACCCTGACAAGACGGTGTACCCTGTGGCCAGCACTAACGTAGCCGACTTGGAAAACCTCATGAGCGTGTACCTGGACGCTGTCTTGCATCCTGCAATCTATAAGCGCAAGCGCATCTTTGAGCAGGAAGGCTGGCACCTAGAAGCTGACGAGCAGGGCAATCTTAGCTACAACGGTGTTGTCTTCAACGAGATGAAAGGCGCTCTCTCTGACCCAGATCGCGTGCTCTACGATTCTGTCAGCGAAGCCCTCTTCCCTGATACCGCCTACGGTAAAGAGTCTGGCGGCAAGCCTCGCGCAATCCCTGAGCTCACCTACGAGAACTTCCTGGACACCCACGCTCGCCACTACAACCTCTCTAACAGCTACACCTTCCTCTACGGCGACCTTGATTGCGAGCGTGAGCTCTCCTTTATTGCCCAGAGGTTTGCAGCTGCCGAGAAACGCGACGCAGGTGCCCCTAATCCGCTTAACCTGCAGGAACCCGTGTTGCCCGAGCCTTGTCAGGTCCGCATGAACACTACAGCCGACAACTCCAGCGTCGGCCTGGGCTACGTGCTTGGAACGCCTGACCAGCGCAATAAGATGATGGCAGCAGATATCTTGTTTGACACCCTCATGGGCTCCAATGAATCCCCGCTCAAGCGTGCAATTCTTGACGCAGAGCTTGGCGATGACTTTAGCTACTATCTCTCCGACGACCTTGCCCAACCTATGCTCTTCTTGCAGCTCAAAGGCCTTAAAGAAGGTGCAGCTCAAAAGTTCCGTGAGCTGGTAGAGACCACCTGCAAAAAGATTGCTTCCGAAGGCATTGATCCAAAGAAGCTCAACGCGTCCATTGCACTTGCAGAATTTAACCTGCGCGAGAATGACCAGCCTTACTCAAACGGTATTGAGTACACGCTGCGTTCACTCTCAAGCTGGCTCTATGACGACGCTCGCCCTCTGGACTACATCCGCTACGAGGACGCCATTGCCTACGTCAAAGAACTTGCAGCTCAGAAGGGCTTTGAGAAGCTGCTGCTGGAGCTCATTTGCAACAGCAAGCACGCAGCTCAGGTTGAGCTTGTCCCCACAGACGAGGGAGACGCTCAAGAAGAGGCTGCTGAGCTGGAGCAACTTCGCTCTACGCTCACCAATGAGGATGTCGAGAAGATCCGTGCAGAAGTTGAGGCACTCCGTTTGGAGCAAGAAACACCTGACACTCCGGAAGACTTGGCCAAGCTGCCGTCCCTCTCACTCAGTGATATCGGAGCAGGTAGAGAGCGTCCTGCTGGCTTTGAGGTCGAGGCTCCCCTGCCATGCATTGCACATGAGCTGGACACTCACGGCATTGACTATGTCTACCATTACTTTGATCTGACCCGCGCGGTTACCTTTGAAGAGCTGCCGCTTGTGGGCATTCTTGCTGAGGCGCTCGGCAAGCTTGATACAGCATCACACACCGCGTCTGAGCTGGACATTCTTATTGAGAGCAACCTTGGTCACCTCTCGTTCTTCACTGATATCTACGACCAAGACACGCTTGATCAGGCGCACCCTGCCTTCATTGTTGCCGCAAGTGCCCTTGCCGAGAAAACCCAGGGACTTGCAAGCATTCCTTCCGAGGTTTGGTCCAGCACGCGCTTTGACGATTTGAACCGCTTAAAGAACATCTTGATTCAGCGTCGCATTGCGCAGGAGCAGTACTTTGTTGGCGCTGGTCATACAGCAGCACAGAATAAGGCTTTGACCGCCTACTCTGCAGCTAATCGTGTAAACGATGCGCTGGCAGGCATTGGCTTCTATGAGTACCTAAAGAACCTGCTTGCCAACTGGGATGAGCGCGCTCCTCAGCTTGCAAAAGATCTGGATGCGCTCACCCGCAAGATGTTCCGTGCAGACAACGTTACTGTCAGCTTTACTGGCTCCGCTCAGAGCCGCGAAGCATTCTGGCAAGCAGCGGGAGACCTTGGCCTTACGAATGGCAATGAGTCGCAGGTAGACAACGCAACGCCAACCCTTGTTGTCCCTGAGGGTAAGCTGCAGCACGTGGCGTACATCATTCCGTCAAACGTCTCCTACGTTGGTCTCTCTTATCCAAACGTTGCCCATGCAACCAATGAACAGCAGGGTAACTGGCTTATTGCCACCAGAGTTCTGGGTCTTGATTACCTGTGGAACGAGGTCCGCGTCAAAGGTGGCGCTTATGGCGTTATGTTCAGAAACTCCATCGCTGGCCTGCAGAGCTTTGTCTCCTACCGAGACCCCGCACTTGACGCAACCCTCGACCGCTATGTTGGCGCAGGTAGCTGGCTCTCTGAGTGGACTCCAGACGCTGACGAGTTTGAGGGCTACGTAGTTGCCTCTGTTGCAGGCGTTGACGCTCCTGTTCCCGCTCGCATGCTTGCTCGCAGGCAAGACATTGAGTACTTCAACCACCGTGACCCAGAGCGCCTTCTTAAACTTCGCGAGAAGATCCTTCACGCCCAGGTTGAAGACATTAAGGCACTGGGAAGCACTATGCCTCAAAGCTATGATGACCTCTCGATTGTTGTCTTTGGCGCAAAGGATGCCATTGAAGCCTCCAAGCTTGGTCTTGAGGTTGTCGACCTCTTTGGCGGCCAGGAGAACTAGGCCTGGTAGCTGCAATAGCAATGCAAAAACCCTGTCATGCGTGCGCATGACAGGGTTTTTCTAGTAAGGTAAAACGTACCGCTCGACGACCTTCTCGCCAGATGACGCGCTTAGACAGTGGGCTACTCGCTTCTCAGCGCCTGAACTGGATCGGACTTAGCAGCCCTACCTGCAGGGATAAGACCTGCAAGGAGCGTCAAGACAACGCTAATCAGAATCAAAATGAGCGCACCATTCAGCGGCAAGACCACCAGGTTGTCTACGTTAAACATGGCTTTGACCACAGCATTTGCGGGCAAAATGAGTAGCTGCGTAATGCCAATACCCATAACACCAGAAATAAGACCTTCGATAAACGTCTCCGCGTTGAATACGTTGGCAATGTCTCGCCTGGAAGCACCAATGGAGCGCAAAATACCAATTTCCTTTTTACGTTCAAGGACCGAGATAAACGTAATGATGCCAATCATGATGCTAGAAACAACAAGCGAGATAGATACAAATGCAATAAGCATCGCAGAAATCATATCCACAATCAGCGTAACAGAGCTCATCAGCGCACCGACAATGTCGGTATAGGTAATTACCTTAGACTCTTCGCCAGCAGCCTTTGCGTCAGCGTTGTACGTATTAAGAATTTCAACAATCTTTTCTTTACTTGCAAAGTCTTTCGGATAAATGTTGATTGACGTGGGCTTATTAAGGTCCGCATATCCCATCTTAGAAAGATTTGACTCATACGTTGCTGGCGTTGCCCTTAGCATTGACGCAGCAATAGCTGCTAGCTGCGATGGGTCAGCATTGAGCTTAAAGGCACTTGCGAGCGTTGCTTGATCTACCTGCATTGCATTGGACATATTTGCCACAACGCCCTGCATAGCTGTATTGAGTGCGCCTGCAATCTGATTTTGCATTCTTGAAGCAACCTGCGTCATCACGCTTGTCAACGCGGACTGTACATATACGCTCATAGCACGGGTAATAGCTGCAGAAAGTGCACTTGCAATCTGTGATTGATAAGCACTCATAAGCCTCTGAGAAACCTCAGCCTGAACACTTGGAAGGTCTGGGTTGGTTCCCAGCTTATTTGCTAGAGCACTAACCAGCTGTTGCTGCAGATCATCGGTATCAACCGCAGAAGAAACCGTAGTTACAATCTGCGTGCGTACCTGATCTGTTGCTAAGTAATCAGCCATGGTCTTACCGGGATTAGCGGCGCTCCAAGAGTTCCATCCCAGAGCAATATTGCCCATAAGCGAAGAAATGGCGGCTTGTCCACCTGGCTTAAAGTTGACGGTAATGCCAGAAAGAATCTGCTGAATGTCTGCTGCAGAGAGCTCTGGGAAAGCCGCCGCCAGCGCAGCTGGATCAAGCGAAGACGTAACAGAAGACAGAACATCGCTATCAGACAAATTAAGCTGTGACGGATCAAAAGCAGGTAACTGCACGTCAGAAAGGTCAAGCGAGGACATATCCAAGCCAGACAGATTAATTGACGAGAAATTCAGCGCCTGTGAATTAAAGTTAAACGCCGAAGACAGCACGTTAGAATCAACGGAAATGAGAGAGCTGATAGAAAGTCCCTCAGAAGTTTGACCGTTCTTCTCGTCCTCAAAGGTTTTACCAGTGAAAACGTCAACATCTGGACGATTCATCTGATCCTGGACAATAGAAGATGTCTCTGCATCAGAAATCATCTTCTGAGTCAGTTGTGGTGTGTAGTAAATGCCCTCAGAAAGCGCTCCCGTGGTAGTTGGGTCTTTTGCCTGAACAACACCAACAATATGCAGGTCAGGTGCATTGGCAATGAGGTTATTCATATATGACTGATCATCGGATTTGTCTGTCCAGACACCAAGATTACTATCCCAAACATAACGTTGATTAGGCATAACCAGCTTAAACGTTGGAGACATCAACTGCTCGTAGGTGTATGTACTATGAGACTCTTCGATAGTGCTGGATTCTCCACTTGCAATTTTATCAACGGTAGAGCGCAGGCCAGCGTAATCACGCAGGCCAAGCGTATACTCCAAAAAATCATCCATGGTGCCGTTTGGACGCAACACCAAAACAGCCTCGTTCCAAGCAGTAGGCCATCTACCAGCTCGAACAGTATAGCGATCCTCGTAAATAGAAGGATTGCCAGGAAGCTCACCAAAAAGCGATGTACTTGCAAAAGAAGCCAGTGGACTATATGACGGAATCTTAGGCGATACCTTAGAGAAAGTAACGTCTGGCTGCACCTGAACAGGATCAGAAGAGCCAGAGTCCGCTCCTGCCGGCAGGTAGATGAAGGGGCTTACAGAATAGCCATACGTAATAGCGCTAGCATACGTGTTGATTCCGCCGCCATTATTGTCGAGAAAAGCCTTCAAGCTGGTCAGGTCATTAGAACCAATACTTTCAGCCTGCATACCTAGCCTGTTGTTAGTAGGAATAGCACCTTCAGCAGGTTGATTTTCTAGCTTTGCAGCTTCTGCATTTTTCTGATTTTGCGTCATCTCGCTTTGTGCATCTTGCGTTTGAGAATCAGCCGAGTCAGAGCTGCTTCCACTTCCAGAAATAAAGGAAGAAATATTAACGGACTGCTCAGAGATGGTGAGTGGATACATTGAAAGCGTATCCTCCTCAACCTTTTTGATGTAACCATTTGCACCATTTGCCAGCGCCAGAATTGCTGCAATACCAATAATGCCAATTGAGCCCGCAAATGCGGTCATGAGCGTGCGACCCTTTTTGGTCATGAGGTTATTAAACGAGAGGCCCAGTGCAGTCAAAAGCGACATAGAGGTCTTGCGAGAAGGCTTGGCTTCTCGACGAGAAACGCTTGCAACATCAAATGGATCTGAATCAGCAGTTACCTGACCATCTGCCAATTCAACAATACGCGTTGCATACTGATGAGCCAGCTCAGGATTATGCGTAACCATAATGACCAAACGGTCCTTAGCCACCTCTTTGAGCAAATCCATAACTTGCACAGAGGTTGAAGAGTCAAGCGCACCCGTTGGCTCATCTGCCAGTAGAATCTCTGGATCGTTTACCAGTGCACGAGCAATAGCCACGCGCTGCATCTGTCCACCAGAAAGCTGATTTGGACGCTTATTTGCGTGTGCTTTAAGGCCAACCTTATCAAGGGCTTCAAGTGCGCGTTCGTGACGCTCTGACTTAGAAACGCCAGAAAGTGTCAATGCAAGCTCAACGTTACTCACCACGCTTTGATGAGGAATAAGGTTATAGGCCTGGAATACAAAACCAATGCGGTTGTTTCTATAGGTATCCCAGTCTCGCTCTTTGAACTTCTTGGTAGAAATACCATCTACCAGCAAGTCTCCTGAGTCAAAGCGATCCAGACCACCAATGACATTGAGCATAGTAGTCTTACCCGAGCCTGAAGGGCCAAGGATTGCTACAAACTCGTTATCCCTAAACGCAACGGAAATATGGTCCATTGCAGTTTGTTCAAATCCACCAGTGTTGTAACGCTTTGAAATACTTTTGAGCTCAAGCACGCGTTGCTTCTTTCTTGTTGGACTGTATGGAACGCGGGACTTTCCTGTTAGTTGGCTGCGTCTTCGTTAGCTGTATCTGTATCAGCTACACCGTTCTTCTCGCCAGTAGCTGTCTGAGCTACTGCGTCCTCTGCAAATGGATCAGCAATGACGTCCTCAATAACCTTCTGCTGAGCCCAGCTCAAGCCGTAGAGCAGGCCAAAGAGCGTCCAGAACCATGGAGCATAGAGCATGACAACCATCAAGAGGGCAAAAAGTCCTCGGAGAAGAGTCCAAGGGAGCACCACAATCAGGAAGAAAAAGAATGGCAGTACAAAGAGGATTGCTGCAAGCGTGCGAAGTACAACTGCCACTGTCTTAGTTAACGAGAAACCCGTATTGCGTGCAATAAGCAGACCTACCAGGCCAGCAATGCCAAAATACAGCATGATTGGCGCAACAAAATAGGAATAGAACAGCGGTGTGGAAGGGTCTTGAGGCAGCGTTTGACGAAGAACCATCAGTACAATTCCCAAAACTGTTAAAACGCCAAGAAATGTTGCGTTTCCAATAAAAGTCTTTTTCGTCATAGTTAACTCCTTTGATAAGGGGTATTAAGTATAGTGTAACTAGTACCTTGTTCCCGACCTTGGCTGTTTCATACGCGAGATGTCGCTAAAACCGCTGCTCTCCATATGTCTCCGGGTCAAACGTTTGAATTAGAGGAGTTTTTCATGACTGATGCAGAACTCAAAGCAAGCGCCGAGGCGTTTGTTAACGAGCACTGGGAAGAGATTATTGAGGATATTCGCTACCTTGTGCAGGTAGAGTCCGTTGAGGATCTGTCTCTTGCAGAGCCAGGTAAACCTTGGGGCCCAAAGTCTTACGAGGCACTTTGCCGCGGTCTTGAGATTGCAGAGCGCCTAGGCCTTGAGACCACAAATGTTGACGGTTATCTGGGCTTTGGTGACCTTCCTGGTGAGTCCGAGAAGTACCTTGCTACCATCGCTCACTCCGACATTGTTCCTCTTGGTAAGGGATGGACGGTAGACCCGCTTGACGTTACCCGCCGCGAAGGCTTTATTCTGGGTCGCGGCGTTCTGGACGACAAGGGTCCTTTGGCACTCTCACTCTGGGCAGCACACTACTTTGTAGAGCAGGTTAAAAAGACTGGCAAGATGCTTCCTTACACCTTGCGCGCCATTGTTGGTAACAACGAAGAGACCGGCATGGGAGACGTTCCTTACTACCTCTCCAAATATCCAGAGCCAGCATTCTGCTTTACTCCTGATGCTGAGTTCCCACTTATTTGCGGCGAGAAGGGCGTGTACCACGCTCAGTTCACTTCTCCAAAGATTGCTGGTGCAAACGGCGAGAAGATCGTTGAGCTTGACGGCGGCACCGTACCTAACGCAATTCCAGGACTTGCAAGCGCACTTGTTCGCGCTGACGCTTCTACCTTGGCTGATACTGATTCCATCAAGGTTGAGGACGCAGGTGTTGAAGATGATGGCACCAAGCTTGCCCGCATTAACGCAACAGGTAAGGGTGGACACGCTTCCATGCCTGAGGGAACTGTCAACGCAATTGGCCTGCTTGTGACCTATCTGCTTGATAACAACATCTGCGGTGAAGCTGAGCGCGACTTCCTGACCTTCTCGCAGCAGCTTTGCTCAACTACTGACGGTACTGGTACTGGTATTCAGAGTTCTGATGACAAGTTTGGTCCTCTGACCTGCATCTCTGGCACTATCCGTACCAAGGGTGACGTCTACGTACAGACTATTGACTCCCGCTATCCAACCTCTACCACCGGCGAGGCAATTACTGCTCGTATGACTGAGTTGGGCGCCGAGCATGGTTGCACCTTTGAGGTTCTTTCCGATGCAGTTCCTTTCTACATTGACCCAAGCTCTCCTGAGATTACTACCCTTCTTGATACGTTCCATGAGTACACAGGAAGCAATGAACAGGCGTTTGTTATCGGTGGCGGCACCTATGCACGTCACTTTAAGCGTGCCGTTGCCTTTGGTCCTTATGACAGCAAAGCTGCAAAAGACCTGCCTGAGTGGGTTGGTATGGAGCACGGTCCTGACGAGGGAATCTCTGAGGAATGGCTCAAGCGTGCTCTTAAGATCTACATTGTCAGCATTGCTCGCCTGATGCAGCTTGACCTGTAAATTAATTGAACAGCAGAAACGCTAAAACAAAGCCTCTGTATTCCATTTGATTTGACTGCCTCCCATTTCTTGGACATAAGAAATGGGAGGCAGTTCATATGCGGGGGATTTGATTCTGCAGCGTGTTAGCGTCGGCTTTTAGGCCTGGCGCACAAAATAGCGCAGCTTTGGTAGGTTCTGCCGAAGAATCGACATGTTCCTAATCAAGATAGCTAGGCAGCTAGGCGGTCGTACTACCTGATATGCATCTCTATGCATAAACTTTATCTAATATGCTTAAACATGAATAGAGAAATATAAAAAATCTAACTATCGATAAATTCTGTATCTACGGAACACACCTAAGTCGGATATTCTGCTCAATTGCGGGCATTTTACACATCTAATGACGATAATCTGCATGATTGAGGTATTTTCTGCGTCATGTATACGTCTTTTTAACAGATTATCCGACTTAGGTGTGTTTTGAACTGCCTCCTATTTTTTGTGTCTAAGAAATGGGAGGCAGTTCAGATACAGAGGCTTTTTGCAAGCAATTGCTTTTTACATGCTACGCATTGGAACAAATCTTCTTCCACAAGCGTAGACCATAGCTATTAGGAAGTCCTGCCTCAATACGAACAGCCAAGTACCATCCCGTGGCGTTATAAACCAACTCAAAGATATCTTGGCTGTTTACAGCAGGTATGCCCTGCGTTAGTGCAGTAAAGATAATCCTCGCTACGTCAAACAGAACGATAACGGTAACAGCAATAATATACGGTCTAATAAATCGGGCATCGTTTGAGCCCTTTAGAGCTAAAAGACCTGCAATAAGAGAAAATACTGCACCAACTGTCACCAAGAAAATGGTAAGAATACCCTGTTGCTCAAGAAATTGATTAACAGTTGCCAAGAACGGTTGATTTACAACTCTAGAAAGGTCATGCAGTCCAAGCAGAATCAGAACTAGAAAAAGTGCAATTCCGCTCAATGCAATAGAGACCAGCGAAAAGAAATGAAGAACTCGCTGATGGCGAGAGCGCCAATACGTAGTTCCCACAATACCCTGGTCATGCTCCTTCTTTACTTTATCCGCAAGATTTGAACAAATTACCACGTAAACTATAGTATTAAGTTGAACAAAGGGATCAAGAATAATCAACTCTCCTCTACCCCAGGCCCATAAAATTCCTACCAGAATAATCAAGCCAATCAGGTAGCAGAGAAATCTGTATGGTTCAACTTTTGATGAGTCTTTGGCGGCACGTAATCCAAATATTGAGGTGACAACTTGCAACATACCAATAAGAAGTACAAATACATAGCCCAGAAGTATGTTATTGCTAAACGTAAAATACACGCCACTAAACTCAAGCCTCTCCAAAGGAACTGCAGGCTGTAAGCCTGTAATAGTAGCAAAAAGAGACGCTAATGTTGTTAAAACATCTGCCGTGCCCAAGATAATCAATACAATTGAGACAATACGTAAGATATGTTGAGCAGGGGTTCTAGGAACAGTAGCCTTAACTCGATCAGACGCAGGACGCTCCAATGGCTCATCTTCACCAACTACAAGGATTTTCTCGGCACGCTCTGCTACTTCAGAAACGTTTTCTGCCAGCTCAGACGACACTTCTGTGACCTTTTTAGAAAGCTCTCCTACCTTTGAGTTTTCAGCCAGCTTGGCAATCTCAGCGCCGATATCTTTTTTCTGTTCCACAGACACAAAAAACCTCACACTTGTCCAAAATGTTCAAATAAATCATAGCATTAGCTACTTTGCTGTGTTAGTATTTGCAACTGTCCGTGTACCTGCAAGTATGTAAGGAGGCTTGTTCGATGCTTTTTTAATCTTCTCGTGAGCGTGTCACATGTCCACACCACGAGTCTGTCTGACATGTTCCACCACTAATCGAGGAGAAGTATGGAATCGAATAAGCTTTTTGCGGAAACACCACCATTTAAATTATTTATACGAGCAGCCCTCCCGGGCGCTATTGCCATGCTTGCGTCGATGCTCTACGACACTGCAGATGGAATCCTTGTTGGACGCTATCTGGGTCAAGAGTCCTTTGGCGCGGTTACCATTGCCATTCCGTTGGTTATTCTCTGCTTTGCAGTTGCCGACCTTATTGGCGTTGGAGCCTCTGCAGTTATTGCCGTTGAGCACGGCAAGAAGAACCACCAGACAGCAAACAATATTTTTACCATTGCTTTTATCATGCTCGTTACTACTGGTGTTATCAGCGGCATTTTCTTCTTCTTTTGTGCACCAAACGTTCTGGCGCTGATGGGTGCTCAAGGAAAGATTGCCGAACAAGGAACCATCTACCTGCGTGTATGGACCCTTTTCTTGCCGGTAATGTGTATCTCATACGCCGTTGATAACTTCCTTAAGATCTGTGGAAAAATTAGGCGTTCTACCAGCATTGCCTTTATTTCTGCAATTCTGGGAACCGTGCTTGAGTACTACTTCTTAGGTGTTTTGGGATTATCCGTTGAGTACGCAGCGCTGGGTTACTGCATCTCAATTACCTTCTCGTCCCTTTATGGCATCTGGCCCTTTATTGGCAACAAGCAAATCCTTAAGTTTGTAAAGCCACACTTTAATTGGACGCAAATCAAAGAAATCTTTGTAAACGGCTTCCCTATCTTTATGCAGAACATCTCAAGCAGGATTTATTCGCTGCTGATGAACGCTGCCCTACTGAGCCTTGGCGGAGATATTGCCATTGCTTCTTACGGCGTGCTCCTCTATTCCGGCGGCCTTATTCAGCCACTCATTTATGGCCAGGCCGACGCCATGCAGCCAGCCATTGGTTACAACTGGGGCGCAAAGAAAAAAGATCGAGTGCTTGCTATCGAGAAGTACATCTTCTCCACAGGCATTATTATTGGCATCTTTGCCTTCTGTGTCTCGTTCTTCTTCTCGGAGTTCTTGGTTAAGCTCTACCTGCCTGAAGGGACACAAGACCTGCTTAACATGGCCATCCCAGCTATGCGCATTCACGCTTTTGTCTTCATTTTTAGCTGGATTACCATGTGCACCGAGAGTCTTGCCATTGCCCTCAAGCAGACAAAAATTTCCAATCTCTTGAGCATCTTTATGGCACTCATCTTCCCTATCAGCTCACTACTGATACTGAGGCCATTTGGTCTGGACGCACTTTGGTACGTGTCAGTTGTGTCCAATATACTCTCAGCACTGCTCTCTGTTGGCTGCCTCATCCACATCTATCGCAAGCACTTCAAAGGTGTGAATTCAAACGGTGTTGATGGCGCTGATGCTGTATCCGATGGCACTCAGGAAGAAGACTCCCAGCTCACCGAGGCAGAGCTCACCGAGGCAGAGCTTTCCGCTCCCGAGCTCTCCAGCCCAGAAGAGCATGTGGACCCAGAATCCATCTCTCGAGCTCAATAGCCCGCGCTCTCACAGCTCCGCGCAACAACGTACTCCTCACAAAAACATGGCGAGAAGATCTTCTGATTCCAAGATCTTCTCGCCATAAACATGAGCGGTTATAGAGCGTCTACCTACAGCGTAGCAAGTGCCTGCTCGACGTCGTTGATAAGGTCTTCGGTGCCCTCAATACCACAACTCAAGCGCACAGTACCTGGGGTAATACCTGCTGCTACAAGCTCCTCGTCAGTAAGCTGACGGTGCGTTGAAGAAGCTGGATGCAAGCAGCAAGAACGAGCGTCTGCAACGTGTGTTGCAATGGAGAAGACCTTGAGGTTACCCAGGAACTTCTCGGCAGCCTCACGACCACCTGCAACGTCAACAGTGATAACACCGCAAGAACCGTTTGGAAGGTACTTCTGAGCAAGCTCGTAGTACTTATCGCCTGGGAGGCCAGGATAGCTTACGTGCGCAACCTTAGGATTGTTTGCAAGCGCCTCGGCAACTGCCTGGCCATTCTTACAATGCTGAGCCATACGAACGTGCAGGGACTCAAGGCCAAGGTTAAGATAGAAAGCGTTCTGTGGTGACTGAATGGAACCAAAATCACGCATAAGCTGAACAGTTGCCTTAGTAATAAAAGCACCACCATTACCAAAGGTATCTGCATAGACAAGGTTGTGATACGAAGGATCAGGCTGAGTCAGACCTGGGAACTTATCTGCGTGAGCAGCCCAGTCAAAGTTGCCACCGTCAACAACGGCGCCACCAACAGCAGAGCCATGACCGTCCATGTACTTGGTAGTGGAATGGGTCACAATATCTGCTCCCCACTCAAGAGGACGGCAGTTCACAGGCGTAGCAAACGTATTGTCAACAATCAGTGGCACATCGTGGTCGTGAGCGGCCTTTGCCCAACGCTCAATATCAAGAACAACCAGTGCAGGGTTTGCAACAGTCTCACCAAAGACGCACTTTGTATTTGGTCTGAATGCTGCGTTAATCTCCTCATCAGTTGCATCTGGCGAGATAAACGTACACTCAATACCCATCTTCTTAAGGGTGATAGCAAACAGGTTAAAGGTGCCGCCATAGATGGTAGACAGGGAGATAAAATGATCTCCAGCCTCTGCAATATTAAAGACGGCAAAGAAGTTTGCGGCTTGACCAGAAGACGTCAACATTGCAGCCGTACCGCCCTCAAGAGCACAAATCTTTGAAGCTACATTATCAAGCGTTGGATTTTGAAGACGAGAATAGAAATAACCCGCAGCCTTGAGGTCGAACAACTCTCCAAGCTGCATCGACTCGTCATATTTGAACGTGGTTGATTGAATGATAGGCACTTGCCTAGGCTCACCGCAACCAGGCTGATAACCGCCCTGTACGCAGCGAGTCTCGATGCTCTCAGACATAGCATCCTCCCTCATAATCATCATCCACGCCGCGCAAACGTCTCTGCACTCCAAACGTGGACTATGTGATTACCTTAGGATACTAGTCTCTCTACCCTCAATCACACGCTCAATCAAAACTTTTTCATGTTCTGAAACAATTGCGAGGTCTGGAGTAACATCTCTGAAGTCCATAGAATCTTTCCACTCTTTGACCAGAGAAATATTACGCTGAGCTGTGCAAATAGTGCTGAGCTCAGAGTCAATGTCCTGCATAATCTGAGTGTAATTTGCGCGTTTCTCGCCCAGCATATCACTGAGGTGGAAAAGAATGTGCTCAACTTCACGAACTTCTCGCCTTGCATGGTGTACCTCAGAGAAGCTAGTCATATCCAGACCAAAGAGGCGCGCATCAATAGTCTCAAGCATGTAATCAAAGCGGCTGCTAATGTCTTCAAACGAGAGGCCATCTTTTAGTACCGCATCTGACCATGCAGGCTCAAAGAGCTCATCCAGCGCACAGCGCAGACTACGACGGACAGCCTTCTTGCGCAGACCCTCGCAAATGCGATCGCGCTCAGACTCGCGAGCTGCTTCTACAGCGCTGACCAGCTTGGAGCCCTGAGAGAGCTCTCCAGACTCCATCAAATCTGCAACGGTATCAGAGAAGCCGTCAATCTCACGAAGACGCGTAGTTGCACCAAGCATCAGCCTATAAACAGGCTCAGCAATCTCAACTGCCTCCTCATTAAGAAGTGGCGAGAAAAACTTGGTAAGCAGCTGGGTTCCTCTAAGAGCAAACCTAAATGCTGCGATTACTGCAGGGTCTTCTGGATGAGCACGGAACTCTGTGTATGCATCTTCCAGATTGGTTGCTGCATGAGCGCATGCCTCATCCAGGGCATCAAGCGTCTCCCAAGGCTGAGTGGAAGGACCACTGACCAGCCAAAGAAGCTTTCCATGAGGCTCTCGAACGTCTCCAAGCTGCTTCCAGACGCACTCGTGTTGATGACCAAGTGAACCGCGTACGTCAATAGCGCACACGGCGCCCTTTGTCAGCGGAAGTTCAAATCCCAGCAGAGTTTCTGCAACATAACCCAAAAATGGGGCGTGACCAACAAGAATAAGCGTTTCTGCATCAGCGTGCTCAAGCTCTGCCTGAAGTGCAGGAAGATCTTGATCGTAAAGGGAGTCATGAATCTCTAGACCTTCTGCATCCAGAGCCTCTGCCACAATCTCTGCAGTCTCAAGCGCGCGAAGAGCGGGACTTGTCCAAATCTCAGCCTCTTCACCCTCTGGTCCCAACAAACCAAAAATATGAGGATAATTGGCAGATAAAGCCCTCTGACCAGCACGTGTAAGCTCTCGACTCATGTCTTCAGAGCCACGTTCAGATACACCATGTCTAACAAGAACCAAAGTCTTTACCATGTTTACCTCCGCTGGTCATCTGCAGAAAACTGCTTCTTATAGCGTAATAGGACGCCCGCGCAATTTTGCACGAACGTCCTATTTTTACTGCCAACGGGCAAATATATCGGTATATGGCGAGAAAAACTTTTTATCTCGCATCTCTGCTATGCAGTTTTTGCATAACGGCTATGCATAATCTGCACGCAAAAATCCAACTTGAAAGGCTTGGCAACTGTAGCGGTTAAGTTAGCACTCTATCCACGCGTCCCTATACCGCCTGTGACCGGCAATCTTAGAAGTCAGCGTTGCCAACGGTACGAGGGTGAGGAATAACGTCGCGGATGTTATCCACACCGGTGAGGTACATAACAAGGCGCTCAAAGCCAAGACCAAAGCCAGAGTGTGTGCAAGAGCCGTAACGGCGAAGATCCAAGTAATACTTGTAATCGTCGGGGTTCATACCAAGCTCAACAATGCGCTTCTCCAGAAGCTCAAGACGGTCTTCTCGCTGTGAGCCACCAATAATCTCGCCGATGCCTGGAACAAGGCAGTCAGCTGCAGCAACAGTCTTGCCGTCATCGTTAAGACGCATGTAGAAGGCCTTAATCTCTGCTGGATAATCAGTGACAAAGATTGGCTTTCCAAAGTGCTGCTCGGTGAGGTAGCGCTCGTGCTCAGTCTGAAGGTCAATGCCCCACTCGACGGGATACTCAAACTTCTGACCAGCCTTTACTGCCTCCTGCAGAATCTCAATGGCCTCCGTATAAGAAACGCGAGAGAACTGGGAAGTTGCAACATGGTTCAAGCGCTCAAGCAGACCCTTATCCACAAACTTGTTAAGCATCTCAAGCTCATCTGGGCAGTGCTCAAGAACGTATGCAATAACGTAGCGCAGCATCTCTTCTGCAACATCCATGTCCTGTGCAAGATCACAGAAAGCCATCTCTGGCTCAATCATCCAGAACTCTGCAGCGTGGCGGCGTGTGTTGGAATTCTCTGCGCGAAACGTTGGACCAAAGGTGTACACATCACCAAAGGCCATAGCAAAGTTCTCTGCCTGAAGCTGTCCAGAAACGGTAAGGTGAGAAGACTGACCAAAGAAGTCCTTTGAGTAGTCAACATCGCCCTTCTCGGTACGTGGAACGTTGTTTAGATCAAGCGTGGTAACGCGGAACATCTCGCCTGCACCCTCAGCATCGGATGCAGTGATGATTGGAGTGTTCACATAGACAAAGCCACGATCCTGGAAGAACTGGTGGATGGCGAAGGCAGCCACAGAACGGATGCGGAAAACCGCACGGAACATGTTGGTGCGAGGACGAAGATGCTGCTGCGTACGAAGGTACTCGAGAGACTGACGCTTCTTCTGCATTGGATAATCTGGGCTGGATGGTCCCTCAATCACAATGGTCTGCGCCTGTAGCTCAATAGGCTGTGGGCGATCAGGAGTAAGCTCAAGGACACCCTGAATAATCAGAGCAGCGCCAACGCCACAAGAAGCAACCTCCTCGTAATTGCCAAGGTTCTCACGATTCATAACAACCTGTAGGTCTTTGAAGCAGCTACCGTCATTAAGTGTGACGAAGCCAAAATTCTTCATATCCCTTACTGAACGTACCCAGCCGGCCACCGTAACTTTTTGGCCACCAAGTTGCTCTGCATCTGCGTACAATGCAGAAATCGTGATGCGCTCCACGGGCATACCCTCCTTGTAACTCACTCTGCAGGCTTTTCCTGCGCTCTGCAGGACTATCCTGCGAGACGAACAAATATCTATTTAGAATACCGCATAACCACATGGCAAACGTTCACTTTTATATATCTGGCGGTAATTACGCTAATCTCACACAGCGAGGTCGAAGCGCGCCATAAAACACCGCGCCCTAAACACCGTGCCCTAAACAGCGCGCCCTAAAACACATAGCTGCAATTCAGCTAAACTAGTGCAGTAGAACATATCTACAAAGTGCCGCCGCGTCAAAAGGCCTGCTAAAGGAGAAACCATGGAAGACTACAAGCGCGAATTTATTGAGTTTATGGTCCAGAGCAACGTACTTAAATTTGGCGATTTTACGCTTAAGAGTGGTCGCAAATCTCCTTTCTTCATGAACGCCGGTGCCTATGTCACTGGCGAGCAGCTCCACAAGCTGGGTCTTTATTACGCTCGCGCCATTCACGACAACTTTGGCCTGGAATTTGACGTGGTTTTTGGTCCTGCTTACAAGGGCATTCCCCTTTCTGTAATCACTGCAATGGGAATCAATGAGCTCTATGGCAAGCAGGTTCAGTACTGCTCCAACAGAAAAGAAGCAAAAGATCACGGCGCTGACGCTGGCATGCTTTTAGGAGCAGAGCTCAAAGATGGACAGAGAGTGGTCATGGTTGAAGACGTCACTACTTCTGGCAAGTCTATTGAAGAGACCTATCCTCTGATTACCTCTATTGCAAACATCGAGGTAGTTGGCCTTATTGTCTCGCTCAATCGCATGGAAGTTGGCAAGGGCGGAAAAGTTGCAGCTCTCCAGGAAGTCTCCGAGCGCTGGGGCATGCCAACCGCAGCTATTGTCTCCATGGATGAGGTTACCGAGGCCCTCTACAACAAAGAGGTTGATGGCAAAGTTATTATCGACGACACCTTGAAGAGCGCCATTGATGCCTACTACCAGCAGTATGGCGTTAAATAAGGCGAGAAAAACCTCTGCGTAGAAACCTGACTTATGACTCTGACTCAACTTAAATACGTTCTTGCTATTGCTAAGGCAGGCACTATTAACGCCGCAGCTAAACAGCTCTTTATCTCGCAGCCTACCCTAAGTAGCGCAGTTAAAGAGCTTGAAACCGAGCTGGGAATCTCCCTTTTTAACAGAACCAGCAAGGGTGTTGAGCCTACCGCAGATGGCGAGGAGTTTTTGAGTTACGCCAGGCAAGTTGTCATGCAGACCGATCTCATCGAAGAGCGCTATCTGGGCACCGCCCCTTCTAAGCAGCGCTTTTGTGTTTCTTGCCAGCATTATTCCTTTGCAGTTGAAGCCTTTGTCAACCTGATTAAAGAGCACGGCGGCTCAAAGTACGATTTCCGTATCAGAGAAACGCAAACGTACGAGATTATTGAAGATGTCTCAAAGCTAAGAAGTGAAGTAGGCGTTCTCTACCTCAACTCGTTCAACGAGCGCGTTATTAGAAAAACGCTGCAGGATCAGGGCTTGGTTTTCTCGCCGTTGTTTAAGTGCAAACCAAGCGTCTTTGTGGGAAAAGATAATCCGCTGGCAAAGCGCCCCTCGGTAACACTCAACGATCTTGCCCCCTACCCTCGCCTTTCTTACGAGCAGGGTGAGCACAACGCGTTTTATTTCTCCGAGGAGCTTCTGGCAACACTTGATCGCGATAAGGACATCATGGTCCGAGACCGCGCCACTATCTTCAACCTGATTATTGGCTTGAACGGTTACACCATCAGCACCGGTCTTATTAACGAAGAGCTCAATGGCCCCAACATTGTTGCAATTCCTCTAGCTGTTGATGATTACATGGAAGTTGGCTACGTTACCCACGACGAGAAGAGCCTCTCGCCCTTTGGTGAGCTCTACATCGATGCGCTTAAGCGCTGCTGCCAGGCAGTTACGTGGGTGTAAGGTTCTACACCTCCTTGTTTGCGCTAAAATAATACCTTACGTTTTTGAAGCGCAATGGGAGGCATCATGGGTCTTAAGTATGAAACCGCACAATATGAGGCATCATACGGGGCAATTTCACAACTTCCTTCTCCAGAGACCCCAGAGGTGGCCTTTGTGGGCCGCTCAAACGTGGGTAAGTCTTCCCTCTTAAATAAACTTATTGGCAGAAAACAGCTTGCACGAGTTTCAAGCGTTCCAGGTAAAACCGCTAATATCAACTTCTTTGACGTTGATGGCGTCAAATTTGTAGACTTGCCCGGCTACGGATTTGCACGAGTTTCTCACCAAGAAAAACAACGCTGGGCAGACCTCATCGGTGGTTACTTTGAGCAAGAACGCAGCTTTAACCTGGTCATTAGCCTTGTTGACATCAGGCATGAAGCTCAAAAGCTTGACCTGCAGATGATCAGCTTTCTCCAAGAGGCTGAGCTGCCCTTTGTAGTTGCGTTTACCAAGGCTGATAAGATTGCACGCGGCAAGCAAAATCAAGCCGCGGCCGCCCTTCGCAAAGCATTCCACATCACCCCTGAACAGGCCATTATTACCTCATCCGAGACCGGCCTGGGCATTGACGAGTTGCGTCGCCGCATCGAAGACGCAACTATCTAGGAGCATCATGGATCCAATCCACCAGCAAGAGCAAGAGCACCTCTCCCACGTATACCAAAAACTTGTTGAGATTCGTGAGGATTTGGACACAACGCTCAATACTACGCAAAAAGATGCAGCTAGAGACCTTCGTCAGATGAGTGAAGAAATCCGCCCAGACTTTGGCGGAGCGGACGAAACCATCGAGACCCTTGCGGCCATTGAGACGCTCAACAGCGTTATTGATACCTACAACCAGTATCACGATTTCACTGTCGAGAAACTCGGTCGAGTCGAAATCCTCTTGAGGCAGCCTTACTTTGCTAAGGTCACGCTCAAGATGCGACCTGGACGTCCTTCTCGCGATGTATACATTGGTGCGGCGGGCATTACGGACAAAGACCGTACGCCGCTTATTGTGGATTGGCGCAGCCCCGTTGCCGAGACGTATTACAACCAAGAGATGGGAACTACGTCGTACCAGGTAGACGGCAAGAAAAGAACGGTTGAGCTGGAACTTCGACGACAGTTTGACATCACACGAGACAAGCTGAACCTCTACTTTGACACAACGGTTGCCATTGAAGACTCTCTGCTGCTTGCCGCTCTGAAACGTCAGCACACCGAGAAGCTGCAGGCCATCACCGCAACTATCCAGCGCGAACAAAACGTTGTTGTCAGGCACGAGGATGTGCCCGTTCTACTGGTCAACGGCATTGCAGGCTCGGGCAAAACATCCGTTTTGCTGCAGCGTATTGCGTACCTTCTCTACCAGCAGCGCACCACACTTACCGCAGATCAGGTGTACCTGTTCACTCCTAACGAGATGTTTGGTCGCTACATCAACACTGTTTTGCCTAGCATGGGCGAGCACAATCCGCAGGTATTTACCTGGGATTCTTTCCTCAAGGCTTTAGGTCTGGCCGACCACGCTTCGGGCGCCCACAACAACCCCGAGTCTCTGAAGAAACTTGAAGAGCAACTTGCCACACTTGAGCTCTATGAAGACGACTTCAAGGCCATTTCTGTTGAAGGAACCACGCTTATTAAGCCAGCTCAGGTGGCTAGTTCTGTGGCAAAGTTCTCACAATTCCCTGTGGGACCGCGCCTCATTGCACTTGCCAAAGACGAGCTCCACACCCGCCTGGAGCGCAGACTTGGCCAGATGGCTCACAACGACGAAATCCAGGAAGAGATGCTCTCCCTTGACGTTGAGCAGCAGCTTGAGGTCTTTGGTCGCACCATCAGCCCTTCCGACGAGGAAGAAGTTCTGGCGCGCACCCGCGAGTTCCTCAACTGGCGTTTTGCCTCTGCGCACGAGGTCATCGAGTCCGCTTCCTGGCTGCGCATCGACCGTATTGGTATGCGCATGCTCAACGCCTCCGCGCTAAGCGGAGCCGAATGTGTTTACCTGCGTCTTCTTATCACAGGCGCTGGCGAGAAAAACGTCAAGTTTGTCATGATTGACGAGGTCCAAGACTACACCGAAACGCAGCTTATGGTGCTTGGAAAGTACTTCTCGCGTGCGCACTTTCTGCTTTTGGGCGACTCTAACCAGGCAATTTGGGAAGATACCGCAACGTTTGAGCAGATTGAGAAGATCTTTAGTGCAACACACGGCGAGGGCGCTGTTTCTACCTGCAAGCTTCTGACCAGCTACCGCTCCTCTCCCGAGATTACCGCACTGTTTACCTCGCTTTTGAGCGAAGAAGAGCGTGGCCAGACAAGCTCCGTTCAACGCGGCGGCAAAAAACCTGAGTTCTTTGAGGTGGTCGCTGACAACAAAGATACTGAGCGCGCCGAGTACCTGCAAACTATGAAGTCCCTTATTGAGCAGGCACAAGAGTTTGACGGGCTGACCGCCATTGTGTGTACCGAGAAGTCTCGTGTTCGCTGGCTTGCCAAACAGCTAGAAGGGGTTTTTGCAGAGAGCGGAAACGGCACCGCGGACGGCGCGACCGATGGCGTTGCGGACAACGGTGCGGCGCAGGCCAACGGCGCAGCGCAGGCCAAGCTGTGCACCGGCGTCAAAGTGCTCACCAGCCACGATTCCCTCCCCGCGAAGGGCGTTGTTCTTCTCGACCTTGCACTAGCAAAGGGCCTTGAGTTTGATCAGGTCATTGTTGCCGACGCACAAGAGGAAGTGTATAAAGCAGACGGAATTTCTCGCCGTAGGCTCTACACCGCGCTGTCACGCGCGATGCATCATGTGATGGTGGTCTCTCAGGGAAAGATGACTCCGCTGCTCAGCAAATTGCTTTAAAAAAAGCAATTTCTACCTGCGATTTTTTTGAAATTTACTGATTGAAGACGGCTAGTTCGGGTAAATGCTAGTCATCGATAACATTTACCGTTGGAGGTTAGTATGTCCGAAGAATTGATTCCTGGTGTCATGAAGAACATCGACGCAAAGACTGTAGTGACCCTTAAAGACCAGGTTGCATGCCTTCCTGGCCAGGTCATCAGCAAGACTCTTGCGCAAAACGATGCCGTCAGCGTTACCCTCTTTGGTTTTGGCGCAGGTGAAGAGATTGCAAGCCATCGCGCGGGCGGCGACGCATTTGTCACCATTCTTGAGGGACGCGCAAACATTACCATCGATGACGACGTCTACACCCTCGAGGCAGGTCAGTCTATCGTGATGCCACTTGGTCATCCACATGCACTTCAGGCTCCAGAAGAGTTCAAGATGCTGTTGGTTGTTGTGTATCCACAGAAATAATTTATATATTTACCACACGATTCTGCAGAATTCCGCAGGTATTTTCTATTTGGCCAGGTGGACAGTGCGTCTGCCTGGTCAAATACTATCTCTTCCTGGTCAAATAGTAACTCTGCCCAGCCAAATAGTATGTGTATTTACAATACACACCTCATAACAGAATGGGTATACTAGTTATGTCTGTGCAATCAGCAAAATGTTAAACCTAAAGAAAGGTGAGCTATGAGCCAGATTTTTGATGTTCACGCACGTGAGGTCCTCGATTCCCGTGGCAATCCAACCGTTGAGGTTGAGGTTGTTCTTGATGACGGCTCCTTTGGTCGTGCAATCGTTCCTTCCGGCGCTTCCACTGGTGAGTTCGAGGCTGTAGAGCTTCGCGACGGCGACAAGAGCCGTTACCTGGGCAAGGGCGTTCTGAAGGCAGTCGAGCACGTCAACACTGAGATCCGCGACCTCGTTATTGGTTGGGACGCAGAGGATCAGCGCGGCCTCGACCTCGCTATGATCAAGCTTGACGGCACTCCAAACAAGGGTCGCCTCGGCGCAAACGCTATTCTCGGCGTTTCTCTTGCTGTTGCTCACGCTGCAGCTGCTTCTGCTGAGCTTCCACTTTACGCTTACCTCGGTGGCGCAAACGCTCACACTCTTCCTGTTCCTATGATGAACGTCCTCAACGGTGGCGTCCACGCTGACAACAACGTTGACTTCCAGGAGTTCATGATTATGCCTGTTGGTGCTCCTGACTTCACCACCGCTCTTCGTTGGTGCGCACAGGTTTACCACACCCTCAAGGACACTCTGAAGTCCCAGGGCCTCAACACCGGTGTTGGTGACGAGGGCGGCTTTGCTCCAGATCTTAAGTCCAACGAGGAGCCACTTGAGCTTCTCTCCGAGGCTGTTCAGGCTGCTGGCTTTGAGCTTGGCAAGGACTTCCGCTTTGCTATGGACCCAGCTTCTTCTGAGTTCTACAACAAGGAGACCGGCAAGTATGACCTCAAGGGCGAGGGTCGCTCCCTTACCTCCGAGGAAATGGTTGCTTACTACGAGGAAATGGTCGAGAAGTTCCCAATCGTCTCCATCGAGGACGGTCTTGCAGAGGAGGACTGGGACGGTTGGAAGATCCTTACCCAGCGTCTGGGCAAGAAGATCCAGCTCGTCGGCGACGACCTCTTTGTTACCAACACTCAGCGCCTGAAGAAGGGCATTGAGGTTCACGCTGGTAACTCCATCCTCATCAAGGTCAACCAGATTGGTACTCTGACCGAGTCCCTCGAGGCTATCGAGATGGCTAAGCGCGCAGGTTACACCGCAGTTGTCTCCCACCGTTCCGGTGAGACCGAGGACACCACCATTGCTGACCTTGTTGTTGCAACCAACGCTGGTCAGATCAAGACTGGTGCACCTGCTCGTACCGAGCGTGTTGCTAAGTACAACCAGCTTCTCCGCATCGAGGACGACCTCGCTGACGGCGCTGAGTACCTGGGCATGGACGCTTTCTACAACCTTCGCTAAACCCGCAGGTTGTACACTAGACGGCGCGCATCCGGCCCGACCGAGCTGCAACGCCGTTTAGACTGCTAGAAGCTACGAAGCCGCATCTCATTTGAGGTGCGGCTTTTTTGTGCGCGCGTGGGTGCTGCGCGGGCGCTGCGGCGCGGATATCGGGTGCAAGTACGACGCGGGTCCGAGTGCGGGTGCGAGTGTGGGTCTAGGAACAGCTGCGTGACCTGCGGGTTTCTCGCCACGTCCGATGTTTGTAGCAGATGCATGAGTTCCGTAGGCGCATCCGCGCCTAGTTTGAAACGCCCGAACACACCTATGTCAGATAATCTGCTGAAAAAGCGTATACATTTCGTGAAAAACGCTTATCTCATGCAGAATATCTTTATTAGATGTGTTTTTTATCCTTGATTTTGCAGATTATCCGACATAGATGTGTTTGCTTAACTCTGAAATTAAGGGTAATTAAATCTTTGATATATCTTCATTCATAATTATGTATATCAGATAGAAATTATGCATAATAGTGAATTGAGCGTACGTGATTAAATTCAAATTCTATAACCAAAGCTGCTCCACGATGTATTTGGGCTATTGAGTCTGGTTTTATCTGCAGTTTTTTGAGGATGTTCCGTCAGTCGATATAACAGCACCGCAGCATCCCACCGCGGTTATACTTGATATGTCAACTCTCAAGAATCCGAGGCGCCATGAACACCACATCAGAGCACGTAATTCGCACAATCCTGGTTGGACAGTCGGGCGGGCCGACTGCAGCCATCAATGCATCGCTTGCGGGTGTTGTTCGCGCAGCTCACGCCCAGGGTCTCAGAGTGCTCGGGATGCGCAACGGAATCCAGGGATTTCTTGAGGGCGGCGTCGTTGATCTGGTGGAAGCACTTGAATTTACAGCATCTGAATCCGGATCGTCCAACCACGCATCCACAAATCCTGGCGAGAAGAACCTTCAGCTCCTAAGAAAAACGCCATCGAGCTGGCTGGGTAGCTGCCGCTTTAAACTGCCGGAGCTTGAGCCTAATCCTGCCACTTGCTCGAGCTCAGAATCCGCAGCTATCTCCCCTATCTACCAGCAGATTGATGCGCAGCTCAAGAAATACCAGGTAGATGCCGTGCTTTACATCGGCGGAAACGATTCCATGGACACAACGGACAAGTTGTCTCGATACTTTGCCCAGGTAGACAGTGCCGTTCGCGTTGTAGGTGTGCCAAAAACCATCGACAACGACCTCGAGGGCACCGATCATACCCCTGGCTTTGGCAGCGCGGCGCGATTCGTTGCGTCCGTAACCGCCGAGCTCATCCGCGACGGCGGCGTCTACAACAGCAAAAACGTCACGTTTATCGAGGCCATGGGTCGTGACGCAGGCTGGCTCACGGCGGCTGGTGCACTGGCGCAAGATATTTGCGGAACCGCCCCAGATTTTGTCCTTCTGCCCGAGATTCCGCTTGATGAGCACGCACTACTTTCCGCCATTGAACAGCGACTTCGCGAGAAAAACAACGTGGTTGTAGTTGTCAGCGAGGGCGTCCATCACGCAGATGGTAGTTTCCTTTTTGATGCAAAGTCCGTCTCAATTGACACATTTGGCCACCTCGCAGCACAGTCCGGGACAGCACAATACTTGTCGCAGCTGGCCAAGGATCAGCTAGGCGTAAAGTCTCGCGGCATTGAGCTCAATACGCTGCAGCGCTGTGCTTCGCACGCTGCTAGCAAGGTTGACTTGGACGAGGCAGAAGCGCTCGGTGCCGCAGGAGTTGAAGCTGTTCTCCAAGGTAAAACGGGTGTTATGGTTGGCGTTCACCGAACTTCAGATGCGCCTTATGCTACAGAAATTCGCACGACCCCTGTCGCCGACGTTGCTAACAAGATAAAGCTTGTACCTCGAGAAATGATTTCCGAAGACGGTTTCAACGTTACCGACGCCGCCCTAACCTACTTGCGTCCTCTTGTCGCGGGCATGGAAGAGCCGATTTCTACCGACGGACTTCCCCGTTTTCTTGCGGAGCTATCGTAGGGATTCGTTGCGGACGCGACAGCACCGTGCGGGCGCGACAGTACCGCGCGGACGCGACAGCGCCGTGCGGACGCGGGCAATCCGTTGCGGACAGGTGTGAGCCGCACGACTCACTACTCCCCGAGGAACCTTACCTCGGGGTGAAGCTCAACGTCAAACTGGCGCTTGACCTCGGCTTGAACGTGCTCGATAACTGCATGAACCTCAGCAGCAGTGGCGTTATCGTAGTTGACCACAAAACCAGCATGCTTATCGGAAACACCAGCGCCGCCAAAGCGATAACCCTTAAGACCAGCGTCAGTAACAAGCTTGCCTACAAAGTGACCCTCGGGGCGCTTAAAAGTTGAACCAGCGGAAGGCAGCTCAAGAGGCTGCTTTTCCTCGCGCGCACGCGTGAACTCTTCCATCTTTTCACGGATCTTCTCGCCATCTGCGCGATGAAGATTAAACGTGGCAGAAAGCACAATCATGCCTTCATCTGCGATTCTGCTGTGACGATAACCCAGGTCAAGCTCGGATGCGTCCAGCGTAGCAAAGGTGCCGTCGGCGAGAAGAACGCGGACGGATTTGAGCACGTCAGCGATGCAGCCGTCGTAAGCGCCTGCGTTCATGAAGCATGCGCCGCCCACAGAACCTGGGATGCCGCACGCAAACTCCAGTCCAGAAAGGTCCAGCTCACAGGCCATCTCGGACGCCTCTTTGAGGCCGACGCCAGCCTGGCAGGTCATCTCGGTATCGTCGATGCTTACGCCGGTGAGTCCATCGGCAACAGCAATGATGACTCCGCGATATCCCGCATCAGAAACAAGCAGGTCAGAGCCGTATCCAAGAATAAAATAAGGAGCTTCTGCATCTTTAACTGCAAGGAGAATCTCTTTAACCTCATCGGGATCATCAGGGATGACATAGAGATCCGCAGGTCCACCCACTTTAAAAGTGGTGTGCTCGCTCATTGGCTCGTCTACCAGGACGTTCTCTTCTCCAACAATCGAGCAAAGCTTTCCGGCCAGGCTTTGTAAGTCATAGCCACTTTCAGACATGTAACACGCTCCTTAGTAAGTTACTTTTTATAGTTTATCGCAAGCGAGAAAAACGTGGAGTCGAGGAAGATAAACGCCTAATGTTTCAAAATGTTTTTAGGTTTCTATCGGGTTATTTTGAGCTTATCTCTCATCTCTATCGTATAAATGTCCATCCTGTTTTACGTGTTATCAGCTGTTAACTCTGCTATAGTACGTATCGATATGTTTCAGAAATGGTTGCAATTACCTACTGGTGGTAAGGTGGCCGAGCTTCAGGGTTTATAACAGCCCAGCTCAAAGAGCCATCAAGTCCGCGACCCGCAAAGGCGGTTAACCTGGTTAAAGTCCAGGACCAACGGTACAGTCCGGATGTCAGAAACGGAGACTTTTATGGCTTCATCCCACTCAACCCACGCAACAACCGCATCGTCTAACGGCTGGTCTACCAAGAGAATTGCTATTCTCGCCATGCTTTGTGCAGCTGCTGCAATAAGCACCATGGTGCTTCAGTTCCCGCTCATCCCAGGCGTGACGTTTTTGAAGTACGATCCATCGGGCGTCTTTGCCCTGCTCGCAGGCGTAGCATTTGGCCCTGCCGCGGGCGCGATTGTCTCGGTGCTTCCCTACCTTCTACACCTCACCACGGAGTCCGGAATTTACGGCACTATCATGGCAATTCTGGCAACGCTTAGCTACGTTTTGCCTGTCTCGCTGATTGTGTATAACCGTTCCGAGAAGATCAAGCAGCTGGTACTTGCCCTCATTGTGGGCAGCGTTGTCAGTGTTGTTGCTTGCATTCTTGGCAACCTTGTAGTTACGCCAATCTACACCGGCATGAGCGTAGAGGCAGTAAGCGGACTAATTGTCCCCGCGCTTCTCCCCTTTAACGTGGTGAAGGTTGCTATTAACAGCATCATCTTTGTAGTTATTATGCGCTCGGCTACCTCACTCTTTGAGAGCATCAAAGACGGTGAGTAATCTGGGCAACAATTCCCCTAATTTATACACGTCTGAAAGCACCGCACAAACTCAGGACCTGCCTGTAGCTGCGACGCTTTCGGACGTGACCTTTGTGCACGCAAAAGGCGTGGTTGCCTTAGACCACGTCTCGTTCTCTATTCCCGCAGGTAAACGTACCTGTATTGTTGGCGCAAACGGTTCGGGCAAGTCCACTGTTGCTTCAATTCTTTCTGGCCTTACCGCCCCTGACGAGGGAACCGTTACCTTTCTGGGAACCACCGTTGTCAATGACGGCCAGGTTGACTTTGAAGCGTATAAGACCGTTCGTCCACAGCTCGGCCTGATTTTCCAAAATCCTGAGGACCAGATTATTTGCAGCGTTGTCGCAGACGATATTGCCTTTGGTCTGGAGAACCTTCAGGTGCCCAGCGATCAGATAACTCCGCTGGTAGAAGAGCAGATTTCCCTTGGAACTCTCACCGAGTTTGCTTCCGAAAATCCACAGATGCTCTCGGGCGGCCAGCAGCAGCGCGTGGCCATCTCGGGCGCGCTGGTCATGAAACCGCAAATCCTGATTCTTGACGAACCTTCCGCAGCTCTTGACGTTGTTCATAGAAATAACGTCATGGGGCTTGTCGAGAAACTCCGTGCAGCTGGAAAGACTATCGTTCATGTGACGCATTTCATGGACGAAGTGGTTTCAGCTGATCACGTTATTGCCTTAGACGACGGTCGCGTTGCGTTTGAGGGAACACCTGAAGCCCTCTTTGAGCAGCACGAGCTAGTTGAATGCCTGCATCTTGAAGAGCCGTTTGCCTATCAGGTGGCGCATGCGCTCAACAACCGTGGAGTTGTCGTGTGCAAATCACCTTCGGCTCAGCGCGTGCTTGACGAGCTGACGGAGCTTCTCGCCACGGGGTCGCAAGGCGAGAAGGGCAGCGTGGCTGGAAGCTGCGATGCGATGGCCGCGGGTTGTGACGGCGTGACTACAGTCGACAGCGCGTCCGAGCCAGCAGCGGTTTCTGTGCGCGACGTGACGTTCTCGTACCAGAAGCCTGTGCTCAAAAACATCTCGGTTGACGTGCAAAAAGGCTCGCATGTTGCCGTGATTGGCTCCACTGGTTCTGGCAAGTCTACCCTGGCGCGCTTGATTTGCGCACTTGATACGCCTGACGCCGGCAGCCTCTGTGTAACTGGTTTGGATACTCGACAGAAGCAAAATCGCAGAATGCTTCATGGCATTGTTGGCTACGTCATGCAGCGGCCAGAGCGCCAGCTTTTTGCACAAACGGTTGCAGAAGATGTGGCGTTTGGCCCCACTAACCTGGGCCTTTCTGCCTGCGACGTCATAAGCGCTGTAGATGCTGCTCTGGAACTCGTGGGACTTTCCTACAAGGCAGATGCATCCCCTTTTGAGCTTTCTGGTGGTCAGCAGAGACTTTGTGCACTTGCAGGCGTTATTGCTATGCATCCAAAGGTGCTTGTGCTCGATGAGCCTACCAGCGGACTTGATCCCTACTATTGCTCTGAACTTAGAAAAATTATCAACGCTGTTATTGAAGATGGTTGTACCGTCATTGAGCTCACACACTCGATGGAGGATGCAGCAGAAACTGACCAGATTATCGTGCTTCATGAGGGTGACCTGGTTTTCTCAGGCTCGTCGCAACAAACATTTACTCATTTCTCAGAGGCAGAATTCCAGGAACTTGGTCTGGGTATTCCTCATGCACTTGCATGGGCTCAGCGCCTGTCCCGAGCTACGGGAATCAACCTGGGAGAACCTCTGACTTTGTCTGAGCTGGTAGACGCACTGCTTGCTGCACTGCATACCAACTCTGACGACGCGCGAGCCAGCGCCACAAAGACCGACGACCTCTCGCAAGGAGGCTGCTATGGCGCTTAAGATTTCTGTGGGCCAGTACTATCGCGGGAATTCACCCCTCCATAGGCTTAATCCCAACGTCAAGTGCCTGGCTGCACTCCTTTTGATGCTCGCAACATTTTTTATCCGCAACGCGCCACAGCTTGCACTGCTGGTAGTAGGCGTGCTCTGCCTGCTGGCACTCGCAAAAATCCCCGTCAAACAGGTACTTGTGTCAATCATCCCGCTTGCCTGGCTGCTCATCTTTCTCTCGCTCTTCAATCTGTTACTTACGCGAGAAGGAACTGTGCTGATATCTTGGTCAATCTTTACCATCACCGATGTGGGAGCATGGAGTGCTTTCCTCTACCCCGTACGCATTTTAGCTGCAATTTTAATCGGCGCACTACTCCTGCTTACCACAACTCAAACGGATCTAGGCAATGCCTTTGAAGCAGCATGCTCGCCACTTTCTAAGATTGGTCTTCCTGGCAAAGAAATTGCCATGATTTTCTCACTTATGTTGCGTTTTATTCCAACGCTTGCGGACGATGCAGTATCCATTTCCGAGGCTCAAACTGCTCGTGCAGGAGACGTTGCTTCAGGTTCGCTGCCCAAAAGACTCCGCGCTACTTTCTCCATTGTGGTGGCGCTTCTGGCCAGTTCGCTCAGGCATGCCAACAACCTTTCTAAGGCACTTGACGCTCGACACTATGTAGCAGGGGCTTCTCGTACACGTTGGCATCAGCCAACCTTTGGCGCTCGCGAGGCAATTGCCTTGGGCGTCACAGTTTGTTTTATCGCGCTTATCTTTGTGCTGGCGTAAAACTTTTAACTAAATAATCTGTATTTTTAACGCTCTGTTACAACCCATTTTTCTTTTCTCGACAACCGCCAATTTGGCCACCTAAGTAACGTACAATAAAGCCAGTAAAAGCGTAAAAGGCTTGCATTGAAAGGTGGCCCCATGGTCCTGCGCGTCTACGTCCAAAGAAAATCTGGTTTCGAGGGCGAGGCAAAAGCCCTGCTCAAAGAAGTGAAAGACCTTCTTGGTATTACCGAGTTACAACGCATTGACCTGCTTAACCGCTACGATGTTGAGGGAATTTCAGAGGAACTTTTTGAGTCCTGCATCCCCACCGTTTTCTCCGAGCCACAGTCCGATCTTGCCAGCCGTACCATGCCAGAGTTTTCTTCTGAAGGTGCGGCTGTTCATACGTTTGCTGTTGAGTTTTTGCCTGGCCAGTTTGACCAGCGCGCAGACTCTGCAGCTGAGTGTGTGCAGCTCATCAGCCAGGGAGAACGTCCACTTGTGCGTTCTGCTCGCCTCTACGTGCTAACCGGAAACCTCACAGAGGAAGACGTTGCCGCCATCAAGAACTACCTGATCAACCCCGTTGAGGCTCGCGAGGCTTCCCTTGAGTTGCCCGAGACTCTCAAGATTTCCATTCCAGAGCCTGCAGACGTAGAGGTTCTTGAGGGCTTTAACGCCCTTGACCAGGACGGCCTCAAAGAGTTCATTGCTTCTCACGGCCTTGCTATGGACCTGGCTGACCTCACCTTCTGCCAGCAGTACTTCACCACAGAGCAGCGCAATCCTACCATCACCGAGATTCGCGTCATTGATACCTACTGGTCAGACCACTGCCGCCACACCACCTTCAACACCGGAATTACCGGCGTGCAGATTGATGATGACCTGGTAAAGGCCGCGTTTGAGAAGTATCTCTCCATGCGCAAAGAGCTTGGGCGAGAAGACCGAGCCGTGTCTCTTTGGGATATGGCAACTATTGGTGCAAAGTACCTTCGCGAGAAGGGCGTCCTCACCAATCTTGATGAGTCAGAAGAAATCAACGCCTGTACCGTAAAGGTCAAGGTGGACGTTGACGGTACAGATGAAGACTGGCTCTTCCTCTTTAAGAACGAGACTCACAACCATCCAACCGAGATTGAGCCTTTTGGTGGCGCAGCTACCTGCATCGGCGGCGCTATCCGCGACCCTCTTTCTGGCCGCAGCTACGTCTACCAGGCAATGCGCGTCACCGGCGCCGCAGATCCAACCGTTCCTGTTTCTCAGACCCTCCCAGGAAAGCTTCCCCAGCGCACCATTGTTCGCACAGCAGCTGCAGGTTATTCCAGCTACGGTAATCAGATTGGCCTTGCTACCGGCCAGGTTTCTGAGCTCTATCACCCAGGCTACGTGGCAAAGCGCATGGAGATTGGTGCTGTTGTAGGCGCAACTCCTCAAAGCCACGTCCGCCGCGAGCGTCCAGAAGATGGCGATATCATCGTTCTTCTTGGCGGCCGCACGGGACGTGACGGCATTGGCGGCGCAACCGGCTCTTCAAAGGCACACGATGCTGGCTCCATTGAGCGCGACGGCGCCGAGGTCCAGAAGGGTAATGCTCCTGTTGAGCGCAAGCTTCAGCGCCTCTTCCGCCGTGAAGACGCTTGCAAGCTCATTAAGCGCTGCAACGACTTTGGTGCAGGCGGTGTCTCTGTTGCTATTGGCGAGCTTGCAGACGGCCTTGACGTCAACCTGGATGCTGTCCCTAAGAAGTATGACGGCCTTGATGGCACTGAGTTGGCAATCTCCGAGTCTCAGGAGCGCATGGCCGTTGCGCTTGAGGCAAAAGACGTCGAGCAGTTCTGCGCATACGCCCGCGAAGAAAACCTCGAGGCAACCATTGTGGCAACGGTCACCGAGGAT
The DNA here is from genome assembly GCA_018380095.1 of Atopobium sp. Lineage (GTDB taxonomy): Bacteria > Actinomycetota > Coriobacteriia > Coriobacteriales > Atopobiaceae > Lancefieldella. The sequence continues at coordinate 42,736 of JAGZUI010000003.1, read as the reverse complement.
CCTCGTCTGGTCATGCGCTGGCGCGGTCAGAAGATTGTCAACATCAGCCGCGCATTTCTCGCCTCAAACGGCGCACCTAAATCAATCACCGTGCGCCTGGCCAAACCTCTTGCCTACCAGCGCACCTGGGCAGGCACAACTCTTGGCGAGAAACTCCACTCGCTGGTACGCGATCTAAACGTTGCATCCAACAAGGGCCTCTCCGAGCGCTTTGACTCTACCATTGGCGCAGGTACCGTCCTCATGCCATTCGGCGGCGCTCGCCAGCTGACCCCGGCCCTTTCTATGGTGGCTAAGCTTCCTGTTATGGGCCAGACTAACACCGTCTCGGGCATGGCCTGGGGCTTTAACCCCTACCTCATGGAAGCCGACCAGTTCCGTGGCGCCTATCTCTCTGTTGTTGAGTCCGTTTCCAAGTTAGTTGCTACCGGCTTTAAGTACCAGGACCTCTACCTCACCTTCCAGGAGTACTTCGAGAAGCTTGGTCAGAATCCAAACCGTTGGGGCAAGCCAACCGCGGCCCTTCTTGGCGCACTGATGGCACAGGTCAACCTTGGTCTCGCTGCTGTTGGAGGCAAGGACTCCATGTCCGGTACCTTTGAGGACCTGGACGTTCCACCAACGCTGGTTTCGTTTGCTACCGGCCTTACCAAGGTGGACAAGATTGTCTCCAACGAGTTCAAGGGTGCAGGTCACAGGCTTATCTCCATTGTCCCGTCCTACGACGAGTCCGGCCTTCTCCCCGACAACGAGTCCCTGCTCGCCGCATACAAGCTGGTCAACACCCTGGTCCAGTCCAAGAGCGCGCTCGCCATTACCACGCCAGGTTACGGCGGCGTGGCCGAGGCTCTCTTCAAGAGTTGCCTGGGCAACAAGCTGGGCGTTGAGCTGGTCCCAGAGATTTCTGCCGACGCGCTCTTCTCGCCAACCTACGGTGCCTTCATCGTTGAGCTGGCAGATGGCGTATCCGTTGACGACGTCGACGGCGTATGCGTGGCTCCTCTGGGCGTCACCACGTCCGAGTACGCTTTCAGCGCGTGTGGCGAGAAGATCGACCTCTCCGAGCTTCAGGAAGCATGGGAACGCCCACTTGAGGAGGTCTTCCCGTACCGCGGAGGCTCCGACGAGGCTGTGGAGAAAATCAGCTTCGACGGTGCATCCACACGACACTCCTATGCTGGCCCAGCCCTTATCGCACCTGCTCGCCCACGCGTCATCATCCCCGTATTCCCAGGTAACAACTGCGAGTACGACGTTGCGCGTGCCTTTGAGCGTGCGGGCGCTGATCCAACCACGCTGGTCATTAACAACCTAACCCCTCAGGACATTGTTGAGTCCGCAAATGCGCTGGCAGAGTCCATCAAGAAAAGCCAGATTGTCATGATTCCAGGCGGTTTCTCTGGCGGAGACGAGCCAGACGGATCAGCTAAGTTTATCTGCGCCCTCTTCCGCGCACCTCAGGTTACCGAGGCTGTTCGCGAGCTTCTGCAGCAGCGTGATGGCCTTATGCTGGGCATCTGCAACGGCTTCCAGGCACTCATCAAGCTGGGCCTTGTTCCTTACGGCGATATCCGACCCATGGATGACACCTGCCCAACGCTGACGTTCAACACCATCGGCCGCCACCAGAGCCAGCTTGTCCGTACCAGCGTTGCATCCACGATGTCGCCATGGCTCTCCAAGTGCGCGCTTGGCGACATCCACACCATCGCAATCAGCCACGGAGAAGGTCGCTTTGTTGCTTCCGATGAGTTGCTTGAGACGCTCAAGGCCAACGGCCAGATCGCAACACAGTACGTTGACGCAACAGGTGTTCCAAGCATGGACTTCTCCGTTAATCCTAACGGCTCCGTCCTGGCTATCGAGGGCATTACCAGCCCCGATGGTCGCGTCCTGGGCAAGATGGGCCACACGGAGCGCTCCGGTGCGGGCCTCTACAAGAACATCCCTGAGCTCACTGCTGGCGACCAGTTCCAGCCTCTGATTGAGGGCGGCGTCGAGTACTTCAAGTAAGGTGCGCTCGCAGGTTGCAAGCGATTTCTACCCGGTATCCATTTCGTGTGGATGCCGGGTTTCTTGTGCGAAAGCGCTGCTAGTGGACGGGGCTTCTCGCCAGGCGGGCGGTGCGAGCTGGCGCGTACCAGGTGTACGCTTGGGTGCGCCTGATTTCTGCAAAGAATCTGTAACTTCTGCCTAATAACATCAAAGAATCGGTGGATTTGCCTGATTTTGTCAAAGAATCGGTGCCCTAAATACAGATTCTTTGCACTTTTCAGGCGGACTTTTCTATACGTAACTCTGATTTCAAGGTTGGTTTTATGGACGCTCTTATGGAGCCTGATTTTCCCGCCAAGTCTGAACGATTTGCCGGAAAAGCGCACCATATCTGAGCTATTTGCCGGTTTTTCTCGCCAAGTCTGAGCGAATTTACTCAGACATGGTGGGGTTTTCAGGCTCGCAAAATTTGGAGACAGCACCCTAGTTAGAACGAGCCTGATCTCTGCAAAGAATCTGTAACTTCTGCCTAAATAAGTAAAAGAATCGGTGGATTTGCCTGATTTTGTCAAAGAATCGGTACCTCAAATACAGATTCTTTGCACTTTTTAGGCGCGCATAGTGAACGTTAGGTTCGCATAGTGAACGTCAGGCGCGCGATGCCAGAAAGGAGTACTTGCCGAGAAACCCGTGCGCCCGCACGCGCACCTGGCGAGAAACCCGCGTGCTCGTACCGCACAACGCTGCGCAGAAAAGCCGTATACTTATGACGATATAGTCTACGAAAGGATTGATATGTCTGACGCTCTGATTCCACAAAATTCCTGCGTACTTGTCACCGGCGGCGCGGGCTTTATTGGCAGCCACACCGTTGTTGAACTGCTCAATTCCGGCTACGAGGCTGTTATTGTTGATAACCTTTCCAATACTTCGGCAAAGGTTATCGATCGCATCAAAACCATTGTGGGAGAAGAAAACGCTAAGCGCCTTTCGTTCTACGAGGCAGACGTCAACGATGCAGATGCACTCAACCGCATCTTTGATGAGCACGCCATTAACTTTGTCATTCACTTCGCTGGCTTCAAGGCTGTCGGTGAGTCCGTTGCCAAGCCTATCGAATACTACACGAACAACCTGGGTAATACCCTCACCCTTCTTAATGTCATGAGAAACCATGGCTGCAAGTCAATTATTTTCTCGAGCTCAGCAACGGTTTATGGAGATCCAGATAGCCTTCCTCTGACCGAGCAAAGCCCCAAGAAGAACGCAACCAACCCTTATGGCTGGACTAAATGGATGATTGAGCAGATTTTGACCGATGTTCACACCTCTGACCCAGAGTGGAATGTTGTCCTACTTAGATACTTCAATCCTATTGGCGCTCACCAGTCTGGACTTATCGGAGAAGACCCTGCAGGTATTCCAAACAACCTGGTGCCTTATGTGGCTCAAGTTGCTGTGGGCAAGCGCGAAGCTGTTCACGTCTTTGGCAACGACTACAACACCCCAGATGGCACGGGCGTTCGCGACTACATTCACGTCTGCGATCTTGCTTCTGGTCATGCAGCTGCACTTAAGTGGATGGCTGGTCGCACGGGAGTTGAGATCTTCAACCTAGGAACCGGTACTGGTAGCTCGGTACTTGACGTTATTAAGGCGTTCTCAAAGGCCTGCGGCAAAGAGATTCCTTACGTTATTGAGCCTCGCCGCGCAGGCGACGTTGCAACTAACTACGCAGACTGCCAGAAAGCTGCTGACATGCTTGGCTGGAAGGCTCAGTACGACCTTGCTGACATGTGCCGCGATTCCTGGAAGTGGCAGTCGATGAACCCAGACGGCTATCGCGGCTAGGGCTTCCGTGAACTTCGCCGACTACCTCACACAAAAGCTCCCTGCCGTCGAGGCAGAGATCATGCGCGGTCTCCCCGCGGCATCCGCAGCAGCAACGGCACCCGCAGCATCCACAGCGGCGGCGTCCGCAGCAGCGGCGTCCGCAGCAGCGCCTTCAGAGCGCACCCGCGCGGACCTGAACACCTACCTCTACCAGCCACTTGCTCACTTCAGTGCAGGCGGCGGTAAGCGCGTGCGTCCGGTCCTCTGCTGCCTAGGTGCCGAGGCGGTTGGAGGCTCGGCAGAAGCTGCTCTTCCCGTGGCCTGCGCAATCGAGGACTTCCAGTCGGCAGCCCTTATCCACGATGACATTGCAGACAAATCAGAGCTGCGCCGTGGCGAGAAGTGCCTCTACAAGACACTCGGTACCGGACTTGCCATCAACGTTGGTGATTCTGCGCTGGTCAATGTTGTCAGACGCGTTACCGTAGCCGACCACCTCTCTGACCAGCTTAAAGTTCGCGTTATCGACGCCCTTCTCGCCATGCAGGAGCACACTCTTGAAGGCCAGGCGCTTGACCTTGGCTGGGCTCAAAACGAGCGCTGGGATGTTACCTCTGAGCAGTACCTCTTTATGGCGCTCTCCAAAACCGCTTACTATTCAGCAGCATATCCCCTGGTACTGGGCGCGCTCATCGGTGGCGCTGACCAGAAAACGCTTGATGCGCTCAAGGATTTTGGCCTCAAGGTAGGACTTGCCTTCCAACTGCAAGACGATCTTCTCAACCTGGTAGGAAACGCCCAGGTACAGGGTAAAGACTTTAGATCAGACATCATTGAAGGCAAGCGGACGCTTGCGGTGGTCTACGCGCTTGAGCATCTTGGCCCAGCAGAAAAGACAGAGCTTGTCTCCATACTTTCTGCGCATACAAGCGATACTTTGAAGCTTCAGCGCGCTGTGGAGCTTATGGAAAGCGCTAATGCGATAAAATTTGTCCGCGCGCACGCTCTTGCCTTAGTCGATGAGGCAAAGCATGTGCTTGAAAACGTGATACTTACTGAAGACGCTCGCGACACACTTTTGTCTATGGCAGACTTCTTTGTGAACCGAGAAAGGTAATTATGGATCCTATTACTCCTGGTAGCACTGGTGCTGCCGTTGAAGACATTCAGGAACGCCTCGTAAAGCTTGGCTACACCATCGAAGACGATGAGCGCCAGAGCCACACATTTGGCAAGTCAACTGCTCGCGCCGTTGCGCGCTTTAGGCTTGACCATGACCTTTCTCTTGGAGAAGAAGTAGATGCCTCTACCTGGGCAATCATGGTCGATGAGGGCTATGAGCTAGGAGACAGAACTCTCTACCTTCGTCTTCCTAACTTCCACGGCAATGACGTGCGTCAGCTGCAAGAGCGTCTCAACATCTTGGGTTTCTCGTGCGGAAAAGTTGATGGCCATTACGGTGTTCACACCGAGGCTGCCGTTAAGCTCTTCCAGGAAAGCGTCGGCGAACTTGCTGATGGCATGGCGTTTCAGGATACCCTCGACGCTATTGAGCGTCTGCGTCACGTTTGGTCTGGTAAGCAGGCAAAAGGCCCTCACCCACAGGGTCCTATGGGCTTTGCGCGAGCTGCCAACGTTCTTGAAACCACCTGCATTGCTATTACGGGAGAAGATCCTATCTCTAGAAACGTGGCCGCCCGCGTGTATAACCTTTCTAAGGCAACTACTGAGGCAAGCGGCATGACCATGATTGATCGCGCTGACTCTCCTACTGATGCAGCTACCATTTTGGTTCTGACCACAGCGTATGCCCCAAGTATGCCCGCTCGCGGACAGGTGGGTATTGGCTCTGTTTCTATGGAGGAGAACGAGACGCTGCCAGCAAGACTGCGCACTGCCATTGAGTCTGCTGATGCAACGGGCTCACCTATCAAGATTGTGCTGCCAGAAGGAACAAACGTAGACGGCTCATTTACTACCGCAGACGCGCAGACTTTAGCAGTTCTTGTTCTTGATGCAATTTGTGGAGCATTTGCCTCGCTAAGCTGATACACTTAGTAGAGTTGCGGACAAAACCAACGTAGTGATTACATTGGGGTATCGTCCAACGGTTAGGACACGGGTTTTTGGTGCCTGGAATGTGGGTTCGAATCCTACTACCCCAGCCATTTTTACGCAACTTTTGTGTAGGGACGCACTCGTATCGAGTAATACGAAGTACTTTGGAGGCTTACGTATGCCACTTACTGCGATTGTCCTCGCTGCAGGTGAGGGAACGCGCATGAAGTCCCGCTACCCTAAGATTGTGCACAAATTACTAGATAAACCTCTTGTTTGGTGGAGTGTCAACGCCGCAATTACTGCTGGCGCTGACCGCGTCATTGTGGTTGTTGGTAACCACGCTGACGAGGTTAAATCTGCACTTTCTTGCTTCCCTAACCTTGAGTATGTTGCCCAGACCGAGCGTCTTGGCACCGGCCACGCCGTCAAGGTTGTAAAGGATGCTCTTGGTGGCTTCAAGGGACCCGTTGTTGTTATCAACGGTGACGCATCTCTGTTGCGCACACAGTCTATTCTCGACCTTGTCGCAGAAACTAAAACTCACCACAACGCATGTACGGTACTCACAATGACGCCCCCAGATCCAACCGGATATGGTCGCGTCATTTCTTCTAACGGCCAGGTAACTGCCATTGTTGAGCACAAAGACGCTACACCTGAGCAGCGCGAGCAAGAGTGTGAATGCAACGTTGGCGTGTACTGCTTCTGTGGCGGAAGACTGACCGCAAACATCGATCTTCTCGGCAATGACAACGTTCAGGGCGAGTACTACCTCACCGACATGGTGGGCCTTTACGTCAGCCAGGGCGAGCCTGTTGCTGCTGTTCACGTTGACGACTACAAAGAGGCACTGGGTGTCAATTCCCGCTCCGAGCTTGCCGTTGCCACCCGCATCATGCAGGAGCGCATCAACGAGCACTGGATGAGCCAGGGAGTTACCATGCTGGACCCAACCTCCGTCTGGATTGGCCCCGAGGTCACGCTTGGTATGGACACCGAGGTTCTCCCGCAGACTATGCTCTACGGCAAGACCTCAATTGGCGAGAATTGCGTGGTAGGCCCTAACACTCGTCTGACCGATACGCTTGTTGGCAACGACGCTGTTGTCGATGAAACTGTAGCTATCAACGCACAGGTAGACGACTTTGCTACCTGCGGTCCTCGCGCTTACCTGCGCCCAGGCACACACCTCATGCCTCACGCCAAGGCAGGCACCCACGTTGAGATCAAAAATTCAACTATCGGCGAGGGCTCCAAGGTTCCTCACCTCTCCTACATTGGTGACACAACCATGGGCTCTGGCGTCAACATTGGCGCAGGTTCAATTACGTGCAATTACGACGGTTACCACAAGTTCAAGACCAACATTGGCAACAACGTCTTTGTTGGATCCGATACTATGATGGTGGCACCCGTCTCAATTGGTGATGGCGCACTTGTGGGGGCAAGTTCGTGCATCACAAAGGATGTACCAGCAGATGCGCTTGCACTCGAGCGCTCTGAGCAGAAAATTGTTGAGGGATACGCCGCCCAGAGGCGTCGCAAGCTTGAGAAAGAGGACTAGATGTTCGAGAACCTGAGTGATCCGCTATTAGTTGCTAGAAACATCAAGCTCTACACCGGTACAGGCAACCCTGAACTGGCTCGTAAAGTTGCAGACATTCTTCACCTAGAGCTACAAGGTCTTCTCCTCGAGAAGTTTGCTAACGGAGAAATTTACGCTCGTTTTGACGAGTCTGTCCGCGGCGACGAGGTCTTCTTCATTCAGTCTTTGGCAGGTGTCAACGTCAACGACCTGGTTATGGAAACGCTGATTGTTGCTGACGCTGCAAAGCGCGCATCTGCTAACAGCTTTACCGTAGTTATCCCTCACTACGCATATGCTCGTCAGGACCGCAAAGCTGCTGCTCGCGAGCCTATTACTGCTCGTCTGATGGCAAACTTGCTTGAGAACGCTGGCGTTGACCGCGTTATCACCCTTGACCTGCACCAGGGCCAGATTCAGGGCTTCTTTGACATTCCTGTTTCTCACCTGACCGCTCTCTACCTTCTGGGCGATTACTTTAAGAGCAAGCCATTTGACTGGGAGAATACCGTTGTTGTCTCCCCTGATATGGGTCGCGCAAAGGCAGCTAAGAAACTTTCCGACTACCTGGACTGTGGCCTTGCTATTGCACATAAGAGCCGTCCTCGCCACAACGAGAGTGCTGTTATGGGCATCATCGGCGACATCAAGGGCAAGACCTGCATCGTTAACGACGACATGATTGATACTGCAGGTACCCTCTGCGCTTCCGTTGTTAAGCTGAAGGAAATGGGTGCGGGCGACATCTACGTCTGCGCTACCCACGGCGTCTTCTCTGGTCCTGCAATCGAGCGCCTCAACAACGCTCCTATCGAGGAGTGCGTGGTTACCGACGCAATTCCTTGTGCAGCAGCAAACCAGGAAGGCTCCAAGATCAAGACGATTACCATTGCAAACGAGCTTGCCGAGGCAATCTACGCTGTCTACACCGACCGTCCAGTCTCCGACATCTTCGGTGGCGACTTCAACCTGTAACGCCGCAGGTCAGTTGCGCGCGGCCACAGGTTGCGAGTGATTTCAACCCGGTATCCATTTCGTGTGGATACCGGGTTTCTTGTGCGGAAATGCTGGGAGTAGGCCGGGTTTCTCGCCAGGCGGGCGGTGCGAACCCGGGTCGCGCGCGGGCGAGCCTGATGCGGCCTGGTTCGCGCGCGGGGCGAGCCTGCTGCGGACAGGAGTGCGCCTGATTTTCTCGCCATGTCTGAGTAAATTCACTCAGACATGGTGCAGCTTTCAGGCTCAAAATTCAGGGCCACGTAGCCTATCTTTCACGCGCCTGATTTCATCAAAGAATCTGTAAATTTTGCCTAAAAGTGTAAAAGAATCTGTGGATTTGCCTGATTTTGTTAAAGAATCTGTACCTCAAATACAGAATCTTTGCACTTTTCAGGCGCACTTGGCGAGAAAATCGCGCTATCACAACTCATCTTGCGAGAAGGGCGCGTGTGGCGAGAAACCCGTGCACTTGCAGGCGCACTGTAAGCGGCGCGCAATCTAGCAGGTTGTTCCGCTTTCATAATCCGCGAGGTCAACGTCGTTTGCAAGCGCCGCTTCCAGCGCAACCTGCAGTCCGCGAGTCATCATTTCCAGCGACATGCTTGGAACCTGGTGGGTCGTCTCACCCGCAGTGTCCTTTTCACCTGCGGCGCCTGTCTCGGCAGCTGCGGCGTTTTTCTCGGCAACCTGCTCCGTTGCGAACGGTACGTGCAGAAACGTGCCGCGAGTCTCCGGGAATCGCGTGGCCAGCGCATGAAGGACCTGATACATGACGTCGTTGCAGACGTACGTTCCCGCAGTGTACGAGACCGCCGCGGGGATCTCCGTCTGGTTCATGGCGGCCACCATGGCGTTTACCGGCAGCGACGCAAAATACGCGTCGGGAGCGCCGTCGATGATGCGCTGCGAGAGCGGCTGCTTACCCGCATTGTCGGGAATGCGCGCGTGAGCCCAGTTGATGCCCACAAACTCGGGCGTAATCTTGCTTCTTCCGCCCGCTTGGCCCACGCAAAGCACAATCTCGGGACGCTCCGCTTCAAGCGCGTCGATAACCTTCTGAGCGCCAGCGCCAAACTCAACAGGTACGTGCAGTTTTATCACCTGAGCACCGCCAATAGTCTCGGGTAACGCCTTCACGGCCTCCCAAGCTGGATTGATTTTCTCACCACCAAAAGGCTCAAATCCGGTAACCAGAATCTTCTTCATTTTGCCTCCGCACCTCAGTCGGTCGTTGCGCATCGCGCGTCCGTCGCACTCTGCTGCAGTCCATCGCGCTTCCGTCGCACGCTCAGTTCACGCTGGTCGAACCTGTCGTTTTCCCTTACCATCATAAACGTACACATCTCAAACGAAAGGAAATTCAATGCACGGTAACAAAATTGTGCTTGTAGCGGGCCTGGGAAATCCTGGCGAGAAATACGCGCGCACCAGGCACAATGCTGGTTTTGCCGTCGTCGATGCCCTTGCCGAGCGCCACGGCGTTTCGTACTGGAAAAGCGAGGCGGGCTGCCAGGTCGCGGAAATCACCTTTCCCGCAGCTCCCGGCACCGCATCTGGCGAGAAACGCCATGTACTCCTGGCCAAACCCCAGGACTTCATGAACACCAGTGGCGGTCCCCTCTCTAAACTTGCTCGTGCTCACCACCTTCAACCTGCGCAAATCCTGGTCATTCACGACGAGGTTGACCTCGCAGAGGGCCAGCTCAACTTCAAAGAAGGCGGCGGACTCAACTCGCATAACGGTCTGCGTTCCATCGCCGACAAGCTCCAGACCAGGGATTTTATGCGCCTGCAATTTGGCATCGGTCGCCCTCCTGGAAAGATGCCGGTGGCAGACTATGTTCTGCGCGAGCTCAAGGGAAACAACCTGGAAGACTTTCTGGTCACCGCCCAGACAGCAGCAGATCAGGTGGAGCAACTCCTCTGCAGCTAGCGGTCACCGCGCTCCGCAGCTAGCAGTCACCGCGCCCCTCCGCGTGTCGTCGCGCCGCAAGCTCACCGGGTTTCTCGCCCTCCGCAGCTAGCAGGCAAAACTTTCTACGAAATATTTATGCTCATTCATGAATTACTCATGCCTTGAATCATGCGCAAATAGTACAATAGATATGTTGTTTGCGAATACGGGGTTACCCAGACCTCGTATGCGTGAGATACATGCGTCACCTGCTACTGTCTTCTCGCCAGAAGGCACGCTGTAGTGCGGCGCGTCAACTCACTCGCAGTTTTGTTGTGTTAGGAGAGGAGTACCGCTGAATGTATAAGATCCTCGAAAAGACTCAGTTCTCCGAGAAGGTCTTCAAGTTCCGCATCGAGGCACCACAGATGGCCAAGCATGCACATGCTGGTCAGTTCCTGATGGTCCGCGCAAATGAGTGTGGCGAGCGCGTTCCATTTACCTTTGCGGATTGGAATCCTGAGGAGGGTTGGGTCGAGTTTATCTTCATGGTAATCGGCAAGACCACCAGGATGCTTTCTACCTACGAGGTTGGTGATTTCCTGCAGGACGTCACTGGTCCTCTGGGTGAGCCTACCGAGATGGGCGAGGGCAAATGGGCAGTTATCGGCGGCGGCGTTGGCCTGGCTATCGCCTTCCCTGTTGCTCGTCAGCTCGTAGCAGCTGGCCGCGAGGTCCACGCAATCATGGGCGCTCGTACCAAGGAGCTGCTGCTGCTTGAGGATCAGTTCCGTTCCATTCTGGACGACGATCACATCCACATCACCACAGACGACGGTTCTCTTGGCGAGAAGGGCGTTGTAACTGCACCTCTCGAGCGTCTTCTGCAGGACAAGCAGGTCGACCGCGTATTCTGCGTTGGCCCAGTTCCAATGATGAAGTTCTCCACTCTCACTGCCGAGAAGTACGACACACCTATCATCGCTTCCCTGAACCCAATCATGGTTGACGGCACTGGTATGTGCGGTTGCTGCCGTGTTGAGGTTGGCGGCGAGACCAAGTTTGCTTGTGTTGACGGTCCTGACTTTGACGCAACCAAGGTTGACTGGAACGACCTTCGCGCACGTCAGGCAGCCTACCTCACCGAGGAAGGCCAGTCCATCAAGGCTTACGAGGAGACGAGGTGCGCATGCCACAAGTAAACGGTCGCTACATTCCAAACGTCAAGGCACCTCGTACAGCTGACAACGAAGAGCCAGCTACAGAGCGCGCACAAGACTTCCGCCCTGTCGACAAGGGTTTCACTAAAGAGATGGCAATTGCAGAGGCAAACCGCTGCCTGGATTGTAAGAATCCACTGTGCGTTCAGGGCTGCCCTGTAAACATCAACATTCCTCGCTTCATCGAGGCTATCCGTGCAGAGGAGTTTGGTCGCGGTCTTGATATCATCCGCGAGTCCTCCATGCTTCCTGCAGTTTGTGGTCGTGTTTGCCCACAGGAGAACCAGTGTGAGGGCGTCTGCATCATGGGTAAGCGCAGCGAACCAGTTGCTATTGGTCAGCTCGAGCGCTTCCTTGGTGACCAGCCAGAGCTTGCTTCCAAGCCAGCTATCGCTCCAAAGAACGGCAAGAAGGTTGCAGTTGTAGGCTCCGGTCCTTCCGGTATTGCTTGCGCTGGCGAGCTTGCTCGTAACGGCTTTGACGTTACCGTCTTTGAGGCATTCTTCACTGGCGGCGGCGTTCTGGTCTACGGTATTCCTGAGTTCCGTCTTCCAAAGGCTGTTGTTAAGCGCGAGATTGACGGCCTTCAGGAGCTGGGCGTTAAGTTTGAGTTCAACTCTGTTGTCGGTCGTATCACCGATGCAGAAGAGCTCTTTGAGCAGGGCTTTGACGCAATCTATATTGCAACTGGCGCTGGCCTTCCAAAGCTTCTCAACATCCCTGGTGAGAACCTGCCAAACGTCTTCTTTGCAAACGAGTACCTCACCCGCGTTAACCTCATGAAGGCTAACAACTTCCCTGAGTATGACACTCCAACCAAGCACGGCAAGAACGTCGTTGTCTTTGGTGGCGGCAACGTTGCTATGGACGCTGTTCGTACTGCTAAGCGTCTTGGCGCAGAGCGTGCAATCATCGCTTACCGTCGTACCGAGGACGAGATGCCTGCTCGTCGTGCAGAGCTGCACCACGCAAAGGCTGAGGGCGTTGAGGTTCTTCCTCTCGTCTCCCCTCTCGAGTTTGTCGCTGGCGAGGACGGCGCAGTTTGCGCAGTTCGCGTCCAGAAGATGGAGCTCGGCGAGCCTGACGCTGACGGACGTCGTCGTCCAGTTGCTATCGAGGGTGCTATCGAGGACATTCCTTGCGACGTTGCAATTTCTGCAATCGGCACTAACGCTAACCCATTCGCAAAGATGATCGGCGATATCAAGCTCAACAAGTGGGGCTACATTGAGGCCGACGAAGAGGGTCGTACTTCCGATCCTCGCATCTGGGCTGGTGGCGACATCGTAACCGGTGCTGCAACCGTCATTCTTGCAATGGGCGCTGGTAAGGTAGCAGCTGCTTCCATCACCAAGCACCTCGGCTAGTCCGCCGGTTTAGGCTGGCGTAGCCGCAGCTCACAGTTCAGTTACAGCTGACACAGCAAGCTTACATGCAATCATAAAAGACCTGGTACCACACGGTACCAGGTCTTTTTCATGCCGAGAAGTGCCGCGAATCCACACCCAAGTGCACGAGTTTCTCGCCAAGCGCTCTTCTCGCCATCGCGCGCCTGAAAAGTGTAAAGAATCTGTAATTGCAGCACCGATTCTTTGCAGAAATCAGGCAAATCCACCGATTCTTTTACATTTTTAGGCAAAATTTACAGATTCTTTGCAGAAATCAGGCGCGTAAAAGATAGACTACGTGGCCCTGAATTTTTGAGCCTGAAAGCTGCATCATGTCTGAGTAAATTTACTCAGACATGGCGAGAAAAACCGGCAAATAGCTCAGATATGGTGTACTTTTCCGGCAAATCGTTCAGACATGGCGAGAAAATCAGGCGCGCAGCAGGCGCGCAGCAGCTCGCACCGCCCACCTAGCGAGAACCCCGTCCACTAGCAGCGTTTCCGCACAAGAAACCCGGCATCCACACGAAATGGATACCGGGTAGAAATCACTTGCAACCTGCGCCCGCACACAGCGCTGACCTGCGGCGTTGCCGTCGTTACGCCCACACGCGCCACTGACCTGCGGCGTTGCCGTTGTATCTCTCGCACGTGGCTACGAGAGCAGAAACTCCCTGACGCGAGCGGCAATACCCTCAGCGTTCAAGCCAAAGTGCGAAAGCAGTACGTCGCCAGGAGCGGAGGTACCAAAGGTACGGATGCCAGCAAAGCGCATGGGCGTGGGCAGCTGCTCGGCCAGAAGCTCGGCAACTGCAGCTCCACGGCCTGTTGCCACGTTGTACTCCTCAACGTATTGAGCTCCTACTATTGTTTTATCTCTACAAGCCCGCTTGGAGTCATTTCAAATACGGCATCGTACTTTGATTGTTGTGCAACATTGAGATGATGAGTTACCTCAATCATGGTAACTCCGCTTAGACCAAGCAGGTTATTCTCGACCTCAGTAGCCATGCGTGTGTCCAATGCAGACGTAGCTTCATCAACAAGCAGTAACTTCTTTCCATACAGCAAGGCTCGCGCAATAGCAATCCTCTGTCTTTCACCTCCGGAGAAGCGCTTTCCGTTCTCTTCCACTGGAGTGTCAAGTCCTTTTGGAAGAGCCGCAACTACCTCTGAGAGACCAGACTTTTTAATAACTTCACCGATTTGCTCACTCGAATACGAACTTCCCAGCGTAATGTTATTTTTTAGCGTATCGTCAAACAAATACACATTTTGGTGAATCATTGCCGGATCACATGAAATGTCTCTTGAACTGTCAATCAGAATATCTCCACTCTGAGGTTTTATCTGGCCTGAAATCAGTTTTAAAAGCGTGCTCTTTCCACTACCGCTTTTTCCGATAATCGCATACTTCCTCCCAGCCTTAAAGCACGCAGATATTTTAGACACTCCGGAAATTGAATCAGGATACTTATAGGTAACATTTTTTAACTCAATTTCATGCTCTACATCATAGTGCCGTTCCTTATTGTCAAACGAAGTTTCTTCATCGTCGCATATAACTGCCTTCAAAACCGGATAGGCCGCTTTAACTTTTCCAAGCAATGAAGCAAATGTTGAAGCGGGCGCAATTACCTGACCGGACAGCTGGGTCACAGCCACAACGCTACCAAGAGAAACAAATCCTTGCACTGCGAAAATACCCGTTATACCCATAATAATGAATTGAGATGAAACCGAGATTGCTGTAATAAGCCCAGATATAAGAGACGTAACTTCAGATAAATGTGCCTTCTTACCTTCTAACTGCTGCGCAACCATTAAGTGACGGTTTGTAAAATTGCTTTCTTTATGAAATGACCTAATAACATCAAATCCAAGCGATATATCACGAATCTGTCCGTTATACGAAACCGTATTTTTTACGATCTCTTCTTGGCAATGAGTAAGTTGTTTTGTAAATACTCCGGGAATGATTGTTGGAATTGCCATCACAAGTATCGAAATCACTGCCACTACTGGATTAATATACAAAAGCAAGAGGCTCGCAATAGTAATTTCGCAGCATGAAGCAAATGCGTCAAGCAGCCCGCCAAGCAAATCTTTTTCAATGGTATCCATATTCTGACTTAAAAGAGAAAGAAACTCAGCGCTGTTCTCATTTATATCTACAGTATCTTTTCTCCGCAAATAAGCCTTTACGGCAGAATCTCTCATCTTAATTACGGTGTCGCAAACCAAGCGGGCACGTACATATCCCTGTAGTATAAGAAGAATGCCGGTTACTATAGCATATATACAGCATAAGCCTATTAATTTAAGTAACCGGGTAATATCTCCTGAAATAATGACTTCGGAAACCATGTTGAGAAGTGCGCTCAGTAAAAGAGCCACACCAGCAACAACGCAAGAACTCACAATTTGCACTAGTACAAAAATGGCCACGTTTCGTTTACCGGCATTCTTTAAAAGATATATTATATTTTTCATTCCACTCCAATCGCGCAAAACCAACTAAATGGCCATCACAAAATGATAGATACCTCTTTTAATGAATCTAAAAGAGGTATCTAACCTGCACTTTTAATGCTTAAAATGATTGTCATATGTATCGCCTCCCCCTCTCTTTGATGAGTACATCATCTCGAAAAAAGAGGAGGTTATCCATAACATCTCGTGACAATTCTTGTATTACCTCAAATGTTAAGTATCCATGCAAGGTATCAAAATAATGAGAATGGTACATAAAGATTTCGACTTTTGGTAATGAGAACTGTAGGCTGCCTTGCTCGCTATCTTTAAGCACCTAGGTTTAATTTTGAGTGCTTAGATTCTCTTCAACAAAAGCGCGCACCATTTCCGCATTATCATGTTGGCCGATAAGTTCCATATACGGAATAATCGTCTGCATTATTGAGCGTGCCTTCTCAATATTTCCGTTCCGAAATTCAGATCGACCAATCAAATAAAAAATCACGGGTAAAAGTATCTGTTCATGACTTTCAATACTCAAATCTCTTGCCAGATACGCATGCTGAGCAGCTTCTTCAAACCTTCCCTCAAGATCCAAGCAGGAAGATATATTAACTTCAAGGTTGATGCGGACAATCGTAAAGTCATTGCTGCTTGATTGCTGATCGGAAAGGTTTCTTGCAAGTTCTTCTCCCACTCGAATAGCCTCAATACGAGCTTCCTTTTGCTGAAGTGCCACAACCATCAAACCGATTATTTCAGCTTCAATAGGAGATAAAAGTTCATGTCGAAAATCAGATAGGTCAATATGAGGCTTTGTAAGCTCCAAAGCCTCACGTAACTTGACGTATGAATCTTCAGGATCCTTGTTCTGCTTGAGTTGTGCGGCTGCCTGTATAAGTAAAACTGACTGCCGCTCCAATGCATGAGATGCATCATTTTCACTCAAGCCCTCCAGCAAGGATAGGCCTTGTTGGATTTTACCTGCTTCTATAAACAGACTTGCTCGTCTTGTAATCTCATTAAAACTACGTTGGCAATCACTTTGATAAAAAACGTCACAAAGTTGATAGGTACTCGCCCCAAGTCTGCTCAACAATGCGTCGAGAATTACTTTGGAGGGCATCTGGCGGCCATTTTCAATTCTTGAAAGAGAAACCGGGGAGCAAATACCCTCTGCAAGCTGCTCCTGCGTCAATCCCTTACTATGACGAAGAGAATAAATAGTCTCTCCTAAAGAGTTTCCTTTCAAATTTCATCCCGTCTTTAATCGCTTGCACCATCAAAATATGACAAAGGCTACGAAAGCAGGAACTCCCTGACGCGAGCGGCAATACCCTCGGCGTCCAGGCCAAAGTGCGAGAGCAGCACGTCGCCAGGAGCGGACGTGCCAAAGGTGCGCATACCAGCAAAGCGCATTGGCGTGGGCAGCTGCTCGGCCAGAAGCTCGGCAACTGCAGCTCCAAGGCCTGTTGCCACGTTGTGCTCCTCAACGGTTACTACATGACGGGTCTTCTCGGCAGATGCCAAAATGACTTCCTCGTCCAAAGGCTTGACGGAGAACACGTCAATAACCTCGGCAGAGATCTTCTCCTCTGCCAGCAAATCTGCTGCGGCAAGCGCCTGAGCAACCTCAACGCCGCAGGCAGCAATCGTCACGTCTGTACCCTCACGCAGGACGTTTGCAAAAGGCAGGCCGCCCTTGAAGGACTCGTCGTAGATGTCGGCAACCTTGTGGCGACCCATACGCACGTAGAAGGGGCCGTCTGCCTCAGCAGCAAGCCTAAGCGCAGCCTTAGTAGCGTTGTAATCTGCAGGAACAAGCACGCGCATCTGAGGGAGGGCACGCATCATGCCAATGTCCTCAAGGGACTGATGAGTAGCGCCGTCCTCTCCTACCGTAATGCCTGCGTGAGTAGGACAAATCTTCACGTTAAGACCAGAGTCGCAAACGGTGTTTCTGATCTGGTCGTAAGCGCGTCCGGTTGCAAACACGGCAAACGAGCCGGTAAACACAGTACGTCCTGTAAGCGCCAGTCCTGACGCAACGCCCACCATGTTTTGCTCAGCAATTCCCACGTCGACCATGCGCTGTGGGAAAGCCTTCTGGAGGTCGGCAAGTTTAGTGGAGCCAGCAAGGTCTGCGTCAACAGCAACAATGTCGTGACCCTCGTTTACCAGCTCAACAAGAGTCTGACCGTATGCCTCACGAGTTGCTCTAGACATTGGCAACCTCCTTACCTTCACCTTGAAGATCAATCAAAAGAAGCTCTCTTGCTGCATCAAGTTCTTCTCGCGCAAGGTCAGCCTGCTCGGCCGAAGGAGCGTTTCCATGCCAGGAAGCCTGATCCTCCATAAACGAGACGCCCTTGCCCTTGACGGTCTGGCAAATGATCACGGTAGGTGCGGTGTTTCCTGCCTCGCGACCATCTCGTGCGGCGAGAAGAGCCTGGCGCACCTCGGTGACCTCGTGACCGTTAACGCGCAGCACGTTCCAGCCAAAGGAACGGAACTTCTCGTCAATATCGCCAAGAGAGCACACGTCAGTTACGTGGCCGTCAATCTGCAGATTGTTGAGGTCCACAATGGCAATGAGGTTATCCAACTTCTGGTGAGCAGCAAACATGCATGCCTCCCAGTTAGAGCCCTCCTGCAGCTCGCCGTCGCCCAGAAGAACAAATACCTTCTTGGCGCGCTCACCGCTTGCCAAAGCGTCCATAGAAAGTCCCAAAGCGCATCCTGCCGCTACCGAGAGACCCTGACCAAGAGAGCCAGAGCAAACCTCAATACCAGGACATGCGTGGCAGTCTGGATGACCTTGCAGTCGGCTACCAAGCTGACGGAGGGTAACCATATCCTCGTCATGGAGCCAATCAAGCAGGTGGTACGCAGCATACAGCACAGGAGCCACGTGACCCTTGGACAGGAAGAACCTATCCTCGGTGTGGTCCTCTGGGTTGTTGTGGTTGTACTTCATAACTCCCGAGAAGAACAGTGTAGCCACAATGTCTGCCGCACTGAGAGAGCCGCCGGGATGACCTGACTTGCTTTTCTCGAGCATGTCAATGACATCGCGCCTCAGCGTATTAGCTGCAAGCTTGAGCTCATCATCGGTGAGGTTGCGCTCGGGTAATGCAGATGTTCCCATTCTCATCCTCTCAAAACAAGTACGCCCAACCTAAGCTGGGCGTACCACAATCACTATTTATTGCTGAGCCTTAACCTTTTCCCAGTCTGCCTCAAAAGACTTAAGACCGGCGTCGGTCAGAGGGTGCTTCAGGCACTTCTTTAGAGTACCAAATGGAACGGTGGCAATGTCAGCACCAAGCAGAGCTGCCTGAGTCACGTGGTTAGGCGTACGGACAGAAGCCGTAATAATCTCTACGGTGTGATCAACGTTTTTATCCCATGCATAGTTCTCAATGCACGAAACTACCGTTCCCAGCTGCTCAATGCCGTCCTCACCGATGTCATCAAAGCGACCAACAAATGGAGAAATATAACGGGCACCAGCATTTGCCGCAAGAAGAGCCTGAGGTGCCGAGAAAATCAGTGTCATGTTGACGCGAATTCCCTCAGAAGCAAGCTGATGGGTAGCAGCAAGGCTCTCTGCGCAGATAGGAAGCTTAACAACAATGTTTGGAGCAAGAGAAGCCAGGTGACGGCCCTCTTCAATCATGCCCTCAGTTGTTGTTGCTGTTGACTCAGCAGATACAGGAAGTCCCTCGCAAAGCTGAGCAATCTTGACCATATGAGACTCAAAATCGGCTAGCTTGCCGCCAATCTTTGCATACAGCGATGGGTTGGTAGTAACACCTGCTAAACAGCCCCAGCTAAGAGCCTCAGAAATCTCATCGATATCTGCCGTGTCAATAAAGAACTTCATGTGTAATCCTTTCCTGTACAAACCTAAACGAGTTTGGAAACGTACGTCGTACTAAGAAAGAGCTCATCCACATTGTACAGATTCTTATGTACCGTCTGTGGCGAGAAACCCAAAACAAGTGCAAAAAGGCCGTTTACCCCTCAAACGCCTTATCAATTTTGCTGCGAACGTAGGTAGAAGCAAAGACAAGATCTTCTTTCCAGTTCTCGTTGCCGGTGTACCACATCTCTGCAACAAAGCGTCTGACACCCTGAGGAACAAGCTGCGACAGAGCTCCCTCGTAATCAGTGGTACCGGTAGAGAATGGAATCTCGCGATATGCACCAGCAACAGTCTCCTTGAGGTGAGCTGCAAAAATATGACCCGCGCCAAGAGCAATATCGTCAGCAACGGTGTTGCCGTAAATAAACGATGCATTGGTGAGGTTACCAGCGTCGGGATACACACCAAGGTAAGGGCTGTTGATAAGGTTTACGTAGTGCATGGCCTTCTCGACCGTATCCATAAAAGGAGTCTCCATGGTCTCAAAACCCATAACAATGCCCGCCTGAGCAGCCATTTCTACAGCCTTTGCCAAATTCTCCTCAAAGTACTTACGCGTATCCTCTGCGCCGTCCTCGTAGTACACATCATAGCCAGCAAGCTGAATGGTATGAAGCCCCAGGTCACCTGCAAGGTCAAGTGCCTTCTGCATAATCTCAAGGCCACGCTCACGAGTAGCCTGATCGCGAGAACCAAAAGGATACTTACGGTGACCAGAAAGGCACATAGAGCCCAGGCGAACGCCAGAGTTTATCATTGCCTGACGAACTGCTGCACGCTCCTCACCAGTCCACTCAAGGCGAGAAAGACGAGCGTCAGACTCATCAACGGAGATCTCAACATAATCAAAGCCAGACTCTCCTGCTACGCTGAGGCGCTCTTCCCAAGAAAGATCAGTTGGAGTGGCCTTCTCGTAAAGTCCTAGCTGATACTCGGACATATCTACTCCTTTTAAAAACAGGCGGCCTTATAAAAGACCGCCTGACTGAAACAGATACTGCTCACTGAACAGGCTTAGTGATTACCCTGTCCGTAGTAGGCATTTGGACCATGCTTGCGCATGTAGTGCTTATCCTGAAGGTATTGTGGTGCCTCCTGGACCTTAGGGTTATTAAGCTCGGTGAGTGTTGCCATCTTAGCAACCTCCTCAATAACTACTGCGTGATACACAGCAGCCATTGCGTCTTTACCCCAAGAGAAAGGACCGTGATTGTGAAGGAGTGTTCCTGGAACCGCAATGGGGTCCAAGTTAGCAAAGCCCTCAACAATAACGTTTCCGGTCTCAAGCTCATAGGCACTTTCTACCTCGTCCTTGGTAAGGCTGCGCACGCAAGGAATATCTCCGTAGAAATAGTCTGCGTGTGTGGTTCCATAGCAAGGAATAGAGCGTCCTGCCTGTGCCCAAGAAACAGCGTGGGTTGAGTGAGTGTGAACAATTCCGCCGATCTTATCGCCCCATGCACGATACAAGCATGCATGAGTTGGAGTATCGGAAGATGGGTTCATCTCACCCTCAACAACGTTGCCGTCAAGGTCGCAGATGACCAGATTCTCTGGGCTCAGCTCCTCATAGGAGACGCCCGATGGCTTGATAACAAACAAGCCGCGCTCACGGTCAAGTCCAGAAGCATTACCCCAGGTAAAGACTACCAGGCCATGCTTTGGCAGGTCCATGTTTGCTTCATACACTTCATCACGAAGCTCTTTAAGCATCATAGAGACTGCTCCTTAGAGAACGCTACGGAATGGAACGTTTGGCTCGTGATCGAAGCAATCGTGGAAGCCACGGTCGTGATGGTAAGCAAAGCGATCCTTATCCTGTGGATAGGTGTAGTGGCCGCCGACCTCCCAGAAGAATGGGTGGAACTTGTAGTCAAGGCGATCCTTACGCATGTCCCAAAGAACCTTAATCTCCTGGACGTCAGCCTGGAAGTTAGTCCAAACATCGTGGTGAATTGGGATAACAACCTTGGACTGAAGAGCCTCAGCCATGCGGAGCATATCGGTTGCTTCCATCTTGTCCTGAATACCAATTGGGTTGCAGCCAAAAGCACCAAAGCAGACGTCTACGCCGCCAAACTCCTGAGCGATGTCTTTGCCGTGCTTAGCAAAGTAAATGGAGTAGTGAGAGTCACCGGAGTGATAGATGTTTCCACCAGGGGTGACAAAGAGGTAGTTAACTGCCTTCTCATCCATGTCCATTGGGCACTTACCCCAGAGGTCAGGACGGTTCTCAGAAGTATCAGTAGTGGTAACGATGATGGTGCGGTCAAAGGAATCGTATGCAACAATCTCCATGTCCTTGACCTTGATGCGGTCGCCAGGCTTAACAACAATGCACTGCTCGCGTGGAACGCCCCAGCCAACCCAAATGTCAACTGCATCCTTAGGACCAATAAAGGGAACAGGAATCTCTTTGCCATTCTCGTCAGTAGTGGTCATGTTGTTGTTAACAACGTGAGCCGCAAGCTCCTTGGACATGTGGTCCTGGTGAATGTGAGTTACCACAACAGCGTCAAGGTTCTTGATAGCAAAGGGATCAATAACAAAGGGGACGTTGCGCAGGTTTGGCTGCATCTTACGAACGCCAGCCATGTTTGCCATCTGGTGACCAGGCTTCATGAGGCCGTCACCGTGGGTGCGCTTACCATTGCCTGCCCAGAAGTCGACAGCAACGTTTGCTCCACCAGGAGTCTTAAACCAAATACCAACGCAGCCGAGCCACCACATCTCAACCTGGCCTGGCTCTACTACGGCATTGTCAATCTCTTCGTTGAGCCAAGTTCCCCACTCAGGGAAGGTGCTCATAATCCAACTGTCGCGTGTGACGTCTTTCAAACCTGCCATTACGCGCTCCTTTCTAAAACATAGGACTAGTACTTTGATGTATACGCAGGTAAATGAACGGCGCTCAGGACTTTGCCTGCATGCTCAGAAGCTCATCCTGAGCGCTCGCTACAAAACGCAGCCCTACTCCACTACTTTGTAGAGAGCCAGCTGGTCTGTCTCACGATATGCAGCAACAATGTAATCGCTGCCGTCATGCCTATACACCATGCAGTTTGCTGGTCCGAGGTCGTGGTCGATAACGTCTACGGTGTACTCACCGTCAACGTATCTAACAAGCAACAAATCGCGACCATCTTTACGGTTGCCAATGACTGCGCACTTCTCGCCATTAAGATCTGCTGCCCAAAGCGCGTGAAGGAAGCTGCGCTTCTGTGGGTCGCACCAAACCTGCTCATAGCGATCGCGAGTCTGGCCCTCATGCCAAATTGCCAGCGTGTCACCGTGGAACTTGGAGAAGGTAAGGATCTCCAGCTTGCCATCGCCGTCAAAGTCTGTAGCAACAATATCGCTTGTTGGCTGGACTAGAAGGCAGGTGACATCCCAAGCACCTTGAGGGGTGGTTGGTGGCACATATCTAAACACGCCTGCGGCGGTTGAGATCAAAGCATACGATTTATCAGGTGCGGTCCAGAAACCGTGGTTCTGAACTTGATAATTAGCAACACAAGTCAGCTTAAGCTGGTTGTCTGCCGTGTACTGTTCAAGGTTATCGCTCAGAGGAGCAGCCCAAACAGCACCTGGAGTGCGCCAATCATCCTTGACGCCGGTCTCAGCTCCACCCTTGATAGAGCAAGCAAGAACCCAAAGCTGACCGTCAGCAGCCTTCAAGATGCCAAAACGGTGAACATACGGGAGGTCGCAGAGAATCTGCTCGGACCAAGAACCGTCTGCCTGCTTGGTATAGGATGCAATTGCCGCGTCGTCTCCGCCAAAGTTTGGCGAGAAGAACTTGCGGGTTGCGAGGAACTGATCTTTCCTGCCAGGGACCTGAGTAATGGTCATGACGCCGCCAGGACCTGGAGTAACAGTCTCCAGAGGCTCACCATCAAGCGTAAAACGACGGATTGGACCGTCCTTCTCGACAGCAGCTAAAAAGCTTGGTGTGTCTTCTCCCTCAAACATGCCAAGTGCATAGCACTTAGGCATCTCGGCAAGAATTTTCTTTTCAAAAGTCATTAAAGTGCTCGATTCTTTAGAAACCTAAACTATGCGGAAAACTTCTCTGCAGCGCCGGTTTCCTTGAGCTTCTCTTCCATCTCTGCGTCAGAAAGAACGTTACGCAGACCAATGACGGTAACGCCTGCCTTAGCAGCATCCTCGTACATATTCAGGAAGTTAAGTGGTGCAAAAACAATGTCATACTGACGAGCAGAGCTTACGCCCTCAGAAAGTGCGCAGTGGTGAATCTTATCGACGCCCATGTTGAGCTTCTGAGTGACGCGCTCAGCGGTCATCTTCATCATCAGGGAGGTACCTGCACCGTTTGCACATGCGACCAAAATCTTTGCGTTCATGTTGACTCCTTCGATCAAACAAACTGATTACGGACACATTGTGTTTGTACCCATTTGGGCGCTACAACGCTCGCATTTAAAGCAAATACCGCATCAAACAATGTGCCGAGTATTACTAATAACCCTGAGCAGATGGGGGTCTGCTCAGGGTAGGAAGAAAGAGGGCTACTTGCTTTCCGCACTAGCTGCGGCGGCCTTCTGTGCACGGATTTCCTTGCACTTCTGGTAATCCTCAACCTCCATGAAGTACGTGTCTTTGTTTGCACGGTACTGGAGCTGTGGGATTGCAATAAGAGCAATAACAACAATTGCAAGGCCTGCGTAGGACAGGAACTTCATGATGCCGGTCATGATTGGCCAGACAACTGCCCAGTCCCACATGCCAAGGTATCCACCGTATGCAGCCATGCCAACCCAGCCAGCGATAAGAGCTGAACCAAAGACCTGGAGAAGACCAGAGATGAAAGGCATGATAAGAACTGCGCGGAGGCCGCCCTTGTTGTTTGCGTAAACGCCGATAGTAGCGTTATCGAAGAACAGTGGAACAAAGCCTGCGATAACAATAACTGGGGACTTCAGAAGCAGCAGAGCTGCGATTGCCAGGAACTGGCCAGCTGCGCCCATGAGGAAGCCAAGGGTAACTGCGTTTGGAGAACCAAAGCCGTAGGTAACTGCGCAGTCAACGCCTGGGACGGAGCCCTTGAGGAGCTTGTTGGAAATGCCCTGGAAGGAGTTGGTGAGCTCGGTAACGAAGGTACGAACGCCAAGCTGCAGGATAGAGAGGTAAACAGCAAACTGGAAGGAAGTGGTCATGATGTAGAAGAAGAAATCCTGACCTGGCTTCATGAACTTGTTCTCAAGCAGGAAGTCCTGGCCAAGAACAGCAAGGATGACACCAAAGAATGCTGTCATGAGAATTGCAGTTGCAACGAGGTTCTCGTTGAAGATCTTAAGGAAGCCTGGAAGCTCGATGTCCTCAATACGCTTGGACTCCTTCTTGGAGTGCTTGGCGAGCCACTCAGAAGCCTTGGATGCGCAGTAGACGCCAAACATCTGCTGGTGAGCAACGGTAAGACCAGCGCCATCAGTGAGGTCCTGGGTAGGTCCAATACAAAGGTTGGAACCAACTGCCCAGTAAAGGCCGAGGAGAACGGTCATAACTGCAAGGATGGTAACGTCGTTAAGCTGTGGGAAGCAGAAGAGGATAAGCCAAAATGCAGTTGCTGCCTGCTGAACCTGGACGTGACCAGTAGTAAAGATTGCGCGAAGCTTAGTCTGCTTCTTAAAAGCAACCAGAACAATGTTCAGAATGAAAGCGAAGAGCAGAAGAAGCATAACGGAGGAGAAGGAACGACCTGCGATAAATGCAGGAGCGTCAGCTGCCTCCATGCCTGCCTGTACTGCGTTCTGGCCAAAGTATGGGTCAATGACCATTGCAGAAAGGTTGAAGCGAGCCTGAAGTCCAACAAGAACTGGACGGAATGCAGTTACCAGGCCGCCGGAACCAACCAGGAGGATCTGATAACCAATGACTGCCTTAAGGAAGCCAGCGAGTACGTCGTACCACTTCTTTTTAAGAAGAATGTAGCCGATAGCAACAATCAAACCGATGAAATAGGCTGGCTGAGTCAAGAAGTTGCTCGCAAACCATTTCCAAATACCAAGAACAATATCCATTGATACCCCTTTCAAAGGGTCCTACATACGTACCTTCTGCAGCCCACACTACAAAAGGAAATCCTCAATTACGTGCCCAAACGGGCGTGTTTACTCGGAGATAAGCTTGTCAATCTCCAAAAGCTCCTCAGGAGACTGAATGTTCTTAAGACGCTCTAGAACCTCCTCGTTCATAAGAACTTGAACGAGCATCTGCATATTCTTGAGGTGAGCATCCTGATCAGTAGCGCTCAAAGTGAAGAAAGTCTTAACCTGCTTCTCATCGTCGCCATCCTCAAAATTGACAGGAACATCAGAGTGCATAAAGCCAATAGCAGTCTTTCCATTAGAGCCAATGCGAGCAGTTGAGTGTGGCATTGCAACGTTTGGAACGATGACAATGTAAGGACCAAACTTGTTTACGCACTCGATAATGTCGTCTGCATACTCTGGATTGACAGTTCCATCAGCCTCCAGTGGTTTGCAGCACTCTCTAATAGACTCTTCCCATGTCATGGGGGTCTTCACGAAAGCATAGTGATTCTGCTCGTAGATATCGCGAAGTAGCATGCGATTCACTCCTCTCCAGTAGACTACTGTGAATCTTTTCCTTGTGTTGGACTATAGCAAGAGCACACAAGAACACATCGCTTAACGACAAAAACTTGAATCTTCTGAACGCTTCAACAATTAGATAAATAACTTATATGACATTTGTCTTGTCGTATAACAAATTTCCCTATTTGTTGAATGTTTTGAATGTTTTAACAATCGAATCGATAATATTAGTATAGCTAAAGTTGAGAGTTAAGCAATACTTATCTATGCTCACTTTAGAGATTTACGTCATAAAAACCGTTGACCGCTAAATAATATCCGTTTAAGTATTCAAAACGTTCATTGAATAGGGTAAGATACACTCAGTTCTCCTGAAAAGCGTCTACACAATTGTTCGACAACCGTTCAAAAGGTGTTATCAATTTGTACGTTGTTTTTCACAGAACTGAATTAGTTAAATGTAATTCTACAGGTTTATCAGCAGTTGAGCTCTATTGGGGGATTTATGGCCACAAGTCGTTCATTTGTAGCATCACGCAGAAGCTCAATCATGAGCCTTCTTGAACAATATCGCCAGGTTTCCGTTAGCGATCTTGCCGATAGATTTGAAGTTTCTTCGCTTACCATCCGCCGCGATCTTGACGAACTCGAAGCTCAAGGCCTCATTTCCCGAAGCTATGGCATGGCCACGCTGCTTGACCCGCTCTCGACAGGACTCAGCTCTAACCAGGTAACCGCAAAGTTCAAGCTTGCCCAGGCAGCTTCCAAGTTGATTAAAGACGGTGACACAGTCTTCATTAACACCAGCTCAACCGCTATAAAAGTCATGGAATTTATCACCGCCAAGAACATCACAGTTGTTACCAATAACGGTAGCGTTCTGGCCGCCGACTATCCCCCATCAATGACCGTTTTAGTCACGGGTGGAGAAGTTCGACCAGCTAAGAAGTCACTGACCGGCGATTTTGCACTTGCTTCAATCAACCAGATTCGTGCCGCGAAATGCATCTTGGGATGCTCGGGAATTTCAGCTGAGCGCGGCCTTACCACGCTGGTTTCAAACGAGATGCGCGTGAACTCGCTGATGCTTAAGCACTCTGAGCAGCACATTGTCTTGGCCGATGCAAGCAAGCTGGGTGTCAACTCCAGCTTCCAATATGGATCACCTGCTGATATCGACGTACT
Organism: Atopobium sp.; assembly: GCA_018380095.1. Classification (GTDB taxonomy): domain Bacteria; phylum Actinomycetota; class Coriobacteriia; order Coriobacteriales; family Atopobiaceae; genus Lancefieldella. The sequence goes on along the minus strand of JAGZUI010000003.1, from coordinate 15,598 downwards.
TATGACGGACGAATCCGCATCGATTTCGCAGGTAGCAGCCCTCGAAGCTGCCGGCGTTCGTAAGGTTGTCCGCGTTAGCCTGTAGAGCTGCATGTCCACATGCGTCGGACGATGAGATTCGGCTTTAATCGCAAGTTTTCGCTGCTGTAGTCCATCGGTTCTCTCGCCCAGCAAAGAAGACATCAAAATTTTAACTACCATGATACGAAAATATTCACCTTCATGAATATTCATGAGGGTGAATTCATCTGTATGCATAAATTTTTTAGAGGTCTATTTTTGGCGTTTTGAAAACACAGCAAAGTCACTTATTCTGCAAAATTGACCCTCAAAAGTCCTATTTTTCTCAGAATATCGTCATTTGCTGTGTTTTTTAGGGCTGTAAGTTATGTTTTTGGCTCTGTATATACAGATTATCCGACTTAGGTGTGTTCGGGCTTCTAAAAACGTGTAGATTATCCGACATAGGTGTGTTCTGACAGCATCAACGCTACCCAAAACAAAAAGCCCCACCAACTGGCAGGGCTTTGAAGTGCAGTTTTGTCGCCGGTCGCGATTTCGCACTCGTCGCGCATCGTCGCACCTCGCGCTCGTCGCGCATCGTCGCGTGCATCACGCTCGTCGCGTGGCGCGGACCAGAGAGCTTACTCCTCCTCGAGAGCAGCAGCAATCTCGTCGGTGATGTTCATGGTGCTGTAGACGTTCTGAACGTCATCGAGCTCGTCGAGCTTATCGATAAGACGCTGAACCTTCTTTGCATCAGAAACAGAGACGTCAGTTGGGGTGGTTGGAACCATAGTAAGCTCGGAACCCTTGACCTCAATGCCCTGAGCCTCGAGGCCCTTCTGGACATCCTGCATCTTGTCGTATGCAGTCCAAACAATCCACTGATCGCCAGCGTCCTCGTAATCGTTTCCGCCAGCCTCGGCAACTGCCATCATGAACTCGTCCTCGTCGACAGCGTTCTCGCGGTCAGCAACCTTCTTCTCCTCGGAGACAATAACCTTGTCAACTGCGATGGAGCCCTTGCGCTCAAACTGGAACGCAACGGAACCAGCGGTACCAAGATTGCCGCCGGAGTGGGTAAATGCGGAACGAACGTCTGCTGCGGTGCGGTTCTTGTTGTCAGTCAGGCAGTCAACGTAAACTGCGACGCCTGCAGGACCGTATCCCTCGTAAACGATCTCCTCGTAAATGGCAGCATCAGCGCCAGCGCCAAATGCCTTATCGATAGCGGCCTGAATCTTTGCGTTAGGCATGGAAACCATGCGAGCACGGGCAACAGCGGCAGACAAGCTAGCGTTGTTGTCCGGATTTGGGTCGCCACCCATCTTTGCAGCAACAGTAATGTTGCGGGAAAGCTTAGAGAACAGCGAGGAACGCTTAGCGTCGATAGCTGCTTTCTTGTGCTTGGTTGTGGCCCACTTAGAGTGTCCGGACATTGCACTCTCCTTCTTTAGAGGTTCGAAAACCTAATTATCACATTAGCCCTTTTACGTTACACGAAATCAAGAAGCGAGAAAAGACTTATTTTGCAGATATGGAGACTTATGCGCGCCATACGCCGAGAAACCCGTCGACTCGCTGCCTCCGCACGCCTCCGTGCGCACCCCGCGCACCTCCGGCGCCGCCGCGCACCCCGCGCACGTCCGCGCAGCACCTCCGTGCGACGCTCTCGCTCCTACTCTACCAGCTCAACGTGGATGGACTCCGCGATCTTCTCGACCAGGGCAAAGTCGCCCAAACCAGCGCTCATCGCAACGTTTCCGCCGGTAGCCATCGCGCGCGTCAGAGCCTTCTCGACAGCCGACGGATTCTCAAGCCAAATAGACATGAAGCTAGCCAGCGTCGAATCACCTGCACATGCCGTCGAAAGCACCTCTACCTGCGCGGCATTTGCGTGCCAGACGTGCTCGCCGTTGAAGAAGTACGCGCCCTCGCCGCCCAGCGTGAGCAGGATATTCTTTGCGCCGCGCTCGTGAATCTTGTGGAGGGCGAGAAGAACGTCGGCCTCGTTATGGACGTCGACACCAAAAATCTCTGCCACTTCTTCGTCATTTGGCTTAATGAGCAGTGGTTTTTTCTCGACAAGTTCTGCGAGGTGTTTATGAGAGATGTCCAGGACCAGCTCAGCGCCGCGCTCATGACAAAGATCAAAGAGCTCGTCGTAAAAGGTTGGATCCATCTCAGGAGAAAGCGAGCCGGAGACCACCAGCACGTCCAGGTCGGGCGCAGTGCGCAGCAGCTCAAGCATCTCGTCTTGCTTGGAGCGAATAACGGGAGCACCTGCATTAGGGAACTTAAGCTCGCCTTCTGGTGTGGTCACAAAAATGTTTACGCGGGTGATGCCGTCAATCCACACAGGCTTGACCGGGCAAATCTTGGATGCCTCTTCAACAATATAATTGCCCGAGAAGCCGCCAAAAAAGCCCAGGATAGTGGACTCGACGCCATAGTGAGCAAGCGTAAACGAGACGTTGAGGCCCTTGCCGTTTGGCGTGTAAACGGCATCGGTTGTGCGGTTGACGTGCGTATATGAAGGAACTCCCGAGTTGACGTTCATGTCGATAGCGGGGTTAGTGGTAAGTGTATAAATCATCAAAGCCCCCTCTGAAACAAATATGGACCCGACGTAATCGCCGAGTCCATATTTTACTTCGATTGTCTAAGCATATACCTGGTCATGAAATGAATTCTCGGCATTGCTTAGAGTGTGTTAAGCGTAAAGCTTAGTCCTCGACCAGCTTGTTGCCGTTCTTGCGGTACTCGTATGCCTTGAAAGCAACAAAGAGAATGCCGCCAACAACAGCGCCAATAAGAATAGCAAGAACCCACTTGAGGCCGCCATCAACAACTGGAAGAACCAGGAAGCCGCCGTGAGGTGCTGGATCGTGAACACCAAAAAGCAGGGTCAGGATGGAGCCGATGGAAGAACCGATCATCATGATAGGCATAACAGGCCAAATGTTCTTGGTCATGAATGGAATAGCGCCCTCGGTAATGTGGGTGCAGCCAAGAACGAAGTTGACCAGACCAGCGTTGAAGTCGGACTTGGTGAAGTATTTCTTACCAACGACAACAGCAAAGGTGGTGATCAGTGGAGGAACAATACAAGCAGCAGAAACTGCAGCCATGAAGTTAGTACCAAACTCATAGGTTGGGGTACCAACACCAGCAGCAAGAGCCTCGGTCAGAAGTGCAGTACCGGTAACGTAAGCTGCCTTGTTGACTGGGCCGCCCATGTCAAATGCGGCCATGCAACCAATTGCAAGACCAAGGACAATTGGACCAGAAGCAGACAGACCGCGCAGGAAGTTCATCATGCCAGTGTTAATTGCTGCCATAGGACCAGAGATTCCCAGCATAACCAGGCCAACAATGGTGGTGGAAAGCAGTGGGTACAGGAAGATTGCCTTCAGGCCATCAAGGTTCTTTGGAAGACCAGCAAGGAGCTTCTCAAGACCAACGATGACATAACCGGCAAGGAAGCCGCCGACGATACCGCCCAGGAAGCCAAAACCAACGCCAGCGCCACCAGCATCAATCATGCCAGTGTTAGGGTTAATTGGAAGACCCTGGATAGCAATCATACCTGCAACAAAACCAGGAACCAGAGCAGGACGCTTGCCGATAGACTCAGCAATGTAAGCAGAAAGAACTGGAACCATAAGGCCCATTGCAATGCCGCCGATAATCTTGAGCATGGCAGCAAAGCTGTTGTAGTCAGGTGCAGTGGAGCTGAAGGAAGTAATACCCCAGAGGAATGAAACTGCAGTCAGAACACCACCAGCAACAACAAAGACCAGCATGTGGCTGACGCCGTTCATGAGGTGCTTGTAGATGATGTGGCCTACAGACTCCTTCTCAATAGTGCTTGAGACTGGAGCGTCGTCTGCCTCTGCAAGCTCGCCCTCAGGCTGAGCAACAAGAGCGCGGTCGATAAGACCCTCAGCGTCCTTAATAGCGGCAGTAACACCAACATTTACCATTGGTTTTCCGGCAAAACGCTCAGCCTGAACGTCCTTATCGGCAGCAACAACTACTGCCTTGGCGTTCCTAATTTCAGCTGCGGTGAGCTCGTTCTCTACACCGACCTGGCCGTGCGTCTCAACCTTAATGGTAAGACCTTTAGCTGCGGCGGCCTTCTCCAGGGCCTCCTTAGCCATAAAGGTGTGCGCAATACCGGTTGGGCAACCAGTAGCAGCAACGATGTCATACTTTGACTCGTCAGCCACAGCACTCCCCTTTCATCCTAGTGCTCGGAATTGTTCCAAACACAACCAAAAAAGCTGCTCAATGTTAGCACTGAGCAGCTTCGATAACTACGTTTTTACATAAATTGTAACCGGAAAAATATGTTATTGAACGCACTTTCATTTAGCGCGGCGTATGTGTCAAAAACACTGATGTTTTTCTCGCCAGGTACTCAAACGTACCTACACTTTTCTGGACGAGAAGAACGTGTACCAGAAACTTGCTTCTACTCAGCGCTTTCCTGACCAAAACGCTCTTTTCTAAGACGCAGCGCCTCGTATGCGCAACCATACATAGCAGCCTGATTGCCCAAGCTAGCGGCCTCAATACGAGCGCCCTTGCTTACCGGTAGAGCGTACTGCTCAAAACACTCGCGAAGCTCGGTAGCAAACGTTGCAAACGAGCCCGCAACACCGCCGCCAATCAAAAACATGGCAGGATCAACCACGCACGAAACCTGCGCCATAGCAAGACCCAGGTAGTGGCACATCTTATGGATAGCAAGGGTTGCGCACTCATCGCCTTGAGCATGAGCTCTAAACACAGACACGGTATCGGTCTCGTGCTCAATGTTCACAGGAACAACGCCTCGGGAAACGCATTCCTCCAGGTACAGGCGGACAACACCCTTAGCAGAAGCGTACTGCTCCAGGCAACCGTGACGACCACAGCCGCAGGTCAACGTCTCTTCTGGCTCAACAATGATGTGACCAATCTCGCCGCCCGCGCCAAAAGCGCCCGCAGCAAGCTTGCCGTCTACAACAACGCCTGCACCAACGCCGGTGCCTAGCGCAATCAGCACAAACGATGGCACGCCCACGGCAACGCCAGCCCACGCTTCGCCCAGAGCAGCGGCGTTAGCATCGTTGACAAACGCGATAGTTGCGTTTGGCAGGCACATATTGATTGCCTGCACCAATCCCTCAGGATCAATGTCTACATTGGCGAGAAGACCAACGGTTCCGTCATCTGCAACAGGACCTGGAATATCCAAACCACACGCAATAACATCGTTGCGGCTTGCTTTTTGGCCATGAACAATCAGCTTAATAGCATCGGTTACCGTCTGATAACCATCCTGGTTATCAAGTGCGGGCGTCTTGACCTTCTGCTCAGAAAGTAGCTCTCCCTCTGCAGAGAAGAGTCCCAGCTTGATGGTGGTGCCACCAACATCAATGCCCAATACGTATTCCATAAAACCCCCTAGTTGCCGCGCTTAAGCGCGCCCTCAACAAGTTGTGCAAGAACGTCTTCAACAGCGTATCCTGCAGCCTCAATAGCCATTGGAACAAGGGAGGTCTCAGTGAGTCCTGGGAATGTCTTCAGGCCCATGACCATAACGTGATGTCCATCCCAAATAAAATCAATACGAGCAAGATCTCTGCAGCCATAAGCGGTGTACACTTCAAGAGCTGCGCGCTCAAGAGCCTCACGAGCAGCAGCTGGATCTGCGCCAAGTGCTGCCAAAGACTCAGGACGAACTGGGCAGAAGTGCTGAATTCGCTCTGGATCAAGACGAGCATCCGTGTCGTAAATACCCTTGGTCACTGAAATCTCTACTGGTGGCAGGGTTTTCTCGCCATCTGCGTCAGAGAGCACGGTAACGCTTACTTCAACGCCATCAACCCACTGCTGGATAATGACGGAGTCGTCAAAACTAAGCGCGCCGAGAAGTGCTGGTCCAAGCTGGTCGGCGCTGTCAACCTTAGAAAGGCCCATAGCAGAGCCGCCGTGAACGGGCTTGACTGCTAGAGGGAAGCCAACGCCGCCACCAAGGCGCTCGGGAACCAGGTCAAGAGCGGCGGCTGCGCCCAGATCTTTAAACGCACTGGCAGTCAGCACAATCTGAGGAGGCCAGATGACCTCGGACTCCTCCTTTGACCAGGCCTGGCGCACAATAAACGGCATGTCAGCTTTGTTCCAGGCTGCCCTACAAGATGCAGGCCTTGAGCCCACATACGGAATCTTGAGGAACTCCAAAAGCGCAGGTACTGCACCATCTTCTCCGCCCGCGCCATGAAGGCACACAAACGCAACATCAGGTTTCTCGGCACGAAGGGTGTCTACCAGGTGTGCGTCAGCATCAAGTGGTAATACCTCATAACCACGCTTCTCCAAAGCCTCAGAGACAAGAGCTCCACTTTTGAGCGAGAAGTTCCTCTCAAAAGAGGCTCCACCCATAATGACAGCAACTTTTGTAGCCATACTTAACACTCCCTTGCAGAGGATTGAGATTCAGAATGAGAAGACTCAGGTAGAGCGCCCGCCTCTAGGAATGCGCGATACAGCGCCATGCGATCTTGGACGCATAAAGACAGCCTGCGGATTGCCTCGTGGATACGCTCTGGCGTCTCAAATGAGTAGCATAGGCGCATACTTGAACTAATACGCTGGTCAGGATAGCAATAAACACCTGGTACAAAGGCAACTCCCTCTTCAATTGCACGAGGAAGTAACTGCTCAGTGTTAAGGTATGGCGGGAAGGTTACCCACAGGAACAAACCGCCCTCTGGCTTAGTCCAGGTAACATCTTTGGGGAAGAACTCTGCAAGCGCTGCGAGCATGGCGTCTTTTCTCTCTTTATAGCGAGACTTAGACACCTCAAGCGCTGCCTGCCAATCAACCTCATTGAAGTAGTGCTCAGCAAGAATCATGTTAAAGGGGCTGGTACACAGGTCAGAGCCAGACTTGGCAAGGTTAATGCGCTCAAGGAAGTGACGAGGTGCAACCATCCAAGCCAAACGCAGTCCTGGGGCAAAAATCTTTGACGTGGTTCCCAGATAAATGACATTTGGATCAAGCGTCTTAAGGCGTGTTAGATCTTCTCCCTCAAAGCGGATAAGGCCATACGGATCATCCTCAACAACAGGGATGTTGTACTGGCGAGCCAGCTCAAGAAGACGGAGGCGCCTTGGCATAGACATGGTGATGCCGGCAGGATTGTTAAAGTTAGGAATAACGTAGATGAACTTAGGCTTTCTGCCTTGGTCTGCAAGCTCTTTGAGCTTTACCTCAAGCAGGTCTGTTCTGATGCCTTCTTCGTCCATATCAATGGTGTGAACAGTAGGCTCGTATGCAGAAAACGCCTGGAACGCGCCAAGATAGCTTGGACCCTCGCAAATAACGTCATCTCCAGGGTTTAAGAAGACGCGTCCTAAGAAATCAAGCGCCTGTTGAGAACCAGAAGTCAAAATCATCTCGTCAGGATCGGCCTCGACGCCCTGAGCAGCTAAAATCTTGCAGATGGTCCTTCTGCACTCAATACGGCCATCGGAGTTGCCGTACTGAAGAGACCTAAGTCCCTCAACAGCAACGCAGCGTCGAGCGCACTCTGCAACCTGGTCAAGTGGCAGCGAAGAAATATCCGGCAGACCACCAGACAGCGCAATGACACCTGGACGAGACAGGGCCGCAAACAAATCTCGTACTTCGCTCTTTCGCATGGTTTGAACACGCTCTGCGTAAAGATCACTCCATACGTCAAACGAGATTCTACTGTCATCCATAGAACTCTTACTCCTTACAGGCCATCTTTAGGCAAAAATTGTGCCGAAAAGATGTGCTTATTGTTTTAGGACGTAGTCTTTTTAGTATCGCTCAAATAACAATAAATAACAGGGTAAAATATGACGCAATTGCTAAACGGTTGCATATAACCGGCAAACATACTGGTCACACCTATTTTTTGTAGAGAGGATTTTTATGGACAGCGCACATAACACTGTTGAATTGAACGCAGCGCTTTCAAATCCCCGCGATGATATCGCTCAACTTGATGAACTTGAGAAGAAGCTCTTTGCTCTCAACTACGCAGCTAATGAGATTGGCTCTTTTGGACCATGTATCGATCCAAAAAAGGCTGCTGAAGAGCGTGGAGAAGCCCTGGCAATCCTTGGTGAACAGGTCCAGGAAACCCTCTGTGATCCTGCTGTTGGCGCACTGCTTGATAGACTTCACGAGAATCGCGCTCTACTTGATGAGACTCATCGCGCACAAGTTAAAATTCTTCGTCGCGATAGAAGCCAGCTGGTAGATGTACCTGTTGAGCTTCAGAGCAACTTTGTTCGTCTTACCACAGAGGCTAATGAGGTCTGGGAGCAGGCTAAGAACAGCGATGACTGGTCACTCTTTGCTCCAAAGCTGGATAGCTTAATTGAGCTTCGCAAAGAGATGTGCCAGGCACGCGATGCTTCCAAAGACCCATATGATCTCTTACTCAGCGATTTTGAGCACGGCACCAACAGAGAGTTCTACAACACCTTCTTCAATAATGTTAAAGAAGTGGTAGTTCCCCTAGTTGCTGATTGCATGGCTTCTAAGCGCCAACCAAGCACCAAACCTCTTGAGGGTAAGTTTGATGTCAACCGTCAGTGGGACCTTGCAAAAGACCTGGTAAAGCTCCAGGGTCTTGACGAGGACGCTTATTGGCTTGGTAAAACTGAGCACCCTTACACCGGTGGCCCTGGTATCGGCTTTGTTATGGTTGCCAGCCACGCTTACGAGAATAACGTTCTCTCCAATGTCTATTCCATGCTGCATGAGAACGGTCACGCCCTCTACGAGCAGGGAATCAACTGGGAGTACCGCTTTACTTCTCTGAGCACTGGTACTTCTATGGGCATGCACGAGTCTCAGTCCAGGTTCTTTGAGAACTACGTTGGCCTTTCTGAGGCATTTGCCGAGCCTCTTATTCAACTTATGCGCAAGCATTTCCCTGGCCAGCTTAATCGCGTTACTGCCTTCCAGCTCTTCTCGGCAGCTAATAAGGTACAGCCAAGTCTCATTCGTACCGAAGCGGACGAGCTCACCTATCCTCTGCACATCCTCATCCGTTATGAAATGGAACAGGCACTTTTGTCTGGCGAGATTACTGCAAAGGATGTCCCAGCTCTTTGGGCCGAGAAGTACAAGCAGTACCTAGGCGTTACGGTTCCAAACAACACCGAAGGCGCTCTTCAGGATGTTCATTGGTCATGGGGCGAGTTTGGCTACTTCCCAACCTATGCTCTTGGCAGCGCTTATGGCGCACAGTACAAGCACGCCATGATTGCTGAGGGCATGGACTTTGACGCCGTCTGTGCATCAGGAGACCTAGCACCTATCAAAGAGTGGCTGGGCAGTCGCATTTGGACCTGGGGCCGAGCAAAGGACTCTAAGGAGCTTATCTTGGGTGCATGCGGTGAGCCTTTTGACGTCCACTACTACACCAAGTATCTAACTGATAAATACTCTCGCATCTATGGTCTGGCCAGCGCATAAGCGCACGCCGTAGGCGCGAGTAGAAATACCTGTCCTCTATTAACTACACGAAAGGGATGAAATGAAAAAGTTTGTCGAGGAGTTTAAAGAGTTTATCCAGCAGGGCAATGTTATGGACATGGCTATTGGTATCATCATTGGCGGCGCATTTACCGCTATTGTTACCTCCCTTGTCAATGACATCATCAACCCATTTATTAAGCTGATCTCTGGCGGTGGCACCGAGGTTTCTGGTCTTTCTATTCCAGTTCCTGGCACCCAGAACGGCATTGACTTTGGTGCGTTTATCAGTGCAATCATCAACTTCCTGATCATTGCATTCATTGTCTTCTGCATGGTTAAGGCCCTCAATAAGTTCATGAAGGCATCCAAGCTTAAGAAGGACGAAGAAGAGGCTGTTGAAGAGGTTGCAGCTCCACACTGCCCACACTGCCTTGAAGAGGTTAAAGAAGGCGCAACTCGCTGCCCACACTGCACTGGTGAAATTGAGGGCGGCGCACACGCTGCGTAACATCAGCATTCTGCTGAAAAGCACGCTTTTTACACGCGCAAAAGGTTAGCAAGAAAAAAGCAGGCATATCGTATGCCTGCTTTTTTGTTACTGAAAGAAACCAGAAAGGGCTGGGTTATTTCTTACCTGATCCGCCCTTGCCGCCGCCATTTCCTGAGGAGCTACCACCATTTCCAGATGAGCTGCCGCCATTACCAGAACCAGAAGAAGTAGGAGTTACTAGCTTATAGCCACCCTTACCATCTGGCTGCCAAGGGAACTCTGCCTTTGGTGGATACTCATATTTAGCCCAATCATCCTCACGGTGATTAAGGAGGGCAAACTTAAGAGTAAATCCAGGAGCATCAATACTGAGAAGCTTTTTATTTTCCGCAGTAGTGTATAGAACAGACTTAGATATCTGTTCAGTTTCTGAAAAGCCCTGAGCAAGAATGGGGAAAGAAAGACCATCTGCCGAAGGCTCTTCTGCAACAATCTGAATAGGAGAAACGCTACCGTCTGGATAGAACAGTGCAGCAGCTCCATCCTTATGAGCAGAGAAGGTATACGCTCCGCCAGAACCCTTATTCATAGACTCAATCTGATCACTGGTCAAATCTTCTTTAGAACCATCTGCATAGTGCAAGCCAAAGAGATAATACGTACCAGGAATGGTGGCAGCAAAATTGACTACCTGTCCTTCAATATAAGCTATCTGTGAAGTATCGTCTGGATTGTCAGAAAGTTTTTTGAAATTAAATGTAATTTCGCTCTTGGCATCACTGTACTTCAGATAGTTGTTGTCGTCCTTATCAAAAAGCATTGGCACACTATCGCCATCATCATACGTACATTGAATGGCAATAGTTCCTTTTGCTTCCCACTTACCATCATTCTTCACACCTTTAAAATTATGCATGAAGAAAGTGCCGTCTTCTTTGAATGAATAGTAAAGAACGGTTCCATCGTTATAGCCCTGATTAAGCATGCCACCATGGTCAAAGGTTTTGCCTTCCTTTGATCCACCTTTAGTTCCAACGCCATTGTCAACACACCAGACGCCAGTAATAATCTTAGAAAAATCTCCGGTTAGCGTTGGATGGTCTGGAATCTCTTCAAGCTTCACAAAATCTGACTGAGAAGGTGCATCACCAGTACCGCCTTGACCGCCATTCTGAGGATCTTGACCAGCTCCACCAAGAATAGAATCAGGGTTTAAGATTGCCTGCATCACGTCACTATTACAAGCAGCAAGCGTGCTGGCAGCACCGCCTGCAGCCAATCCAGCAAAAGCGCGACGAGTAATCATCTCTTTATTCATACGTTCCTCCTATAAACGTATAAAAGGCTCAACTTTTTATATTCTACTTGAAACGAGTCAAATGTTACACATTAAGCTGCATTCGACTTATGTATCATCCTACTTTGTATGAGGAAGATGAGAGGTAATCAACGTCATAGTGCCCGTAAAGCGCAGGCTACCAGAAGACGCAGGTGCAATAAAATGCGAGCCCTTGCAAATCCTATGCTCTTCTCCGTTGCCGCCGTCAGCGCAAACCGTACCTTCTCCCTCAATGACACTTACGCACATAAACGACCATGGCTGAGCAATAGTTTTTGCCTCATGAATCTCATATTTTTCTACCGAGAAGTACTTGCAGCTCATAAGCTCAGTTTTACCATCAATTTCTGGAGCAGTAATTTCTCCAGATGTTGGAGCTTCCTGTGCATAATCGATGACCTCAAGGCTCTGTGCCAAGTGCAAATCACGAGGCTTGCCATCGTCTCCCAAACGATCATAGTCGTACACACGATACGTGACATCTGAGCTCTGCTGCGTTTCTAAAATCAACGTGCCTGTTCTAATAGCGTGCACTGTACCGGGATCAATCCTAAAGAAGTCTCCAGCCTTAATGGGCACGTAATTGAGAAGTTGGCTCCACTTGCCCTGCTCAACCATAGCTGCAAACTCTTCTTTTGAGGAAGCGTTCTGACCAACAACAATATCGCCATTCTCTTTTGCATCAAGAATGTACCAGCATTCAGACTTACCAAGCGAGCCATTCTCGTGCTCTGCAGCATACTCATCATCTGGGTGAACCTGAACAGAAAGGTCATCTTTTGCATCAAGAATCTTAATAAGGAGTGGAAAGCGATCTCCCTCTGCATTACCAAAGAGCTCTCGATGAGTTGTCCAGAGCTCAGAAAGAGTTTTTCCAGCATATGGACCAGAAGCAACTTCACAGTCTCCATTAGAGTGCGCACTAATTGCCCAGCACTCTCCTACTGAGCCATCGGGAATGTCATAGCCATACTCTTCAGCAAGCCTTCTGCCGCCCCAAATCTTATTGTGAAAAAGAGGTTTTAAAAAGATAAGATCGTTATATGACCTGTCTGTGTTTTTATCTAAATCTAGCATCGTAGCTCCTTATATGCAGTGCATATATGCTTTTCTAATAGCTAACAACTCTATAGTCTAACGGATTCTAATAACTTAATACTGACTCATTTAACTGCTTTTGACAGGGTTTCTCGCTAACAAAAAAGGCTCAGCTAAAAGCTGAGCCTTTGCAGTCAACGAACTAAGTGAAACTTAGAACATAACGTTGAAGGAATCCATGCTGTAGTCAGAACCATAAAGAGCAAGGATGGTACCACGAACAGTTGCGGATGGATCCATCTTTACACCTGGGTCAAAGAATGCAAAGCCCTTGGTAGTTGCGTTAGGAGCTGCGTTAACAAACAAGCTCAGCTCATCCTTGCCAATAGCGGTGTCGGTGGTCTGAATGAAGATGTTGGTATCGGTCTTGTTAACAACCTCAACCAGATAGCCGTTGGAGTTCTCAAAGTCAACACCAATGCCGGTAACGGTAACGGTAATCTTATCGGTGTCGATAAGAACCTCAGTCTTATCGCCAGTCTTCTTAATATCATCAACGTACTTCTGAACGTTGGTAACCTGCTCTGAAGTGTTGTGCTTATCCATCAGAGTGTTATAGAGGTCCTTAGAGTCAGAGTCACCAGCACGAGTATCTGAAGGCTTGGTTGCGGTATTTGCATCAGGTGCAGTCTGCTGTTGCTGCTGTTGCTGCTGACCACCGCCAGTAGTGGTTCCTGGATCAGCAAGATTTGGAATAAGATTGCAGCCAGCAAGTGCAAGAACGGCAGAAGCGGATGCTGCTACGAGGCCGAGCTTATTAAACTTCATAAAGGTCTCCTTTGGGTGATTTATACCTTATAAGAGGATAACGGAAATAAGTAGATATTGTCAATTTTTATGCGCAGATGAGCATCTAATGTTCTTCAACTAGAGCTTTAATGCCACCTTGCGTAAACATTACTGCTGAATTTATGTGACCGTCAGCCTCTTCACGAGTCTCATCATTTTTAAGAATATTGACAATGGTGGTCATTTCAGTTTGAGCAAGCCAGGTAATAATAAACTCATCATAGGGTTTAACCTGTGCAATGTTAGGATAAAGAATGGCTCTGATGGTTGCAGAGATAACCTCAGTCAACTCTTCAAAGAAATGAACGACGTGTGGATTTTCTCGGTTATTCACAAGAATCTGCACTACGTACCTATTGCCGTACAGAAGGTCCAAGAATTTCTCGAGCGTTTCTTTATCACCCAAAGGAGTGTCTTCAAGATTTCTTTCGCCAGAGACCAGCAGATGATCTTTGTAATCCTCAAGAATCTGAATTGCGCCTTCAGTGACAGGAATCAAAACATTCCTAAAGAGGTCCTCTTTGTTATCAAAGAAGAAATAAAGAGCGCCCGTGGTAACGCCTGCATGTGCACAAATCTGTCGAAGTGAAGCTTTATCGTATCCCTGTAAAGCAAACTCTTGCTCTGCGGATTTAAGAAGCTTGTGACGTGTGTCACAACTTTCTGTTTGTGGTCGCCTCGACATTGCTGCCGCTCCTTTATAAATGTTTTAAATCCCCTTGTAATAAGGAGATTCCCCCAAATCAATACTACCTTGTTTTAAGAGGAACATATAACAGAAAGTTAACTAATTATGCAGAAATCTATAAGAGCTACATAACAACTTTTGTGATATTTACTTAATTCTTTGATATTGATTAGACGAGAAACACGTCAGAGGCATAATAAAACCCTGCTATGTTACATAACAGGGTTTTAAGACATACCGTTAACCCAAATTATCCTTACGCTTAATAAATTCTCCGCAGATATATGACTTCCTTAGATACTCGCGATTAAACGGATCTTTGACGGGAACAAAATCCTCTGGAGACTTAGCAAAGTGCATGGCGAAAAGCTCATGGATATGTGGATCAGCCAGCAAATAGCCGCGCGAGCAGTACGCCTGATACATCTGGGCGTCCTCGTTAAATTTGAACGAGCTAAAAGCGCAGTCTGAACAGTGTAGTCCAGCCATCTTGCACATCTCCTACTCTTCAGATAGCCCCATGCAATCTGAACAACGCTGAATCATACGCGTATACAGCAAGTATGGCATTGAAAACAATAAAAATAGTCAAAAATACTTATTCGACGCCAAGAATTTCCGGGAGCGTGTAATCTGAACCGTTCCCCGAGGAAACAACAGGTTGAAGGTATTCTCTATTGTCATTTCCGTCATGCAGAACGGTAGGATTTGGAAGATTAACACCCTCGGCTAAATTCTTCTTCTGCATCTCTGTAAGCTCCACGCCAGCATCAACAAGATCTTTAAGATGCTCAACCCAGAGTTGATCAAGACTTAAGGAGAAAAAGTCAGCGATAACCTTTGCTTTATCAAATGAAGGCCACTTACGGCGCTCGGTGCAAATATAAGAGACATACGCACGTGACCAATGTGAGAATTCGCACAGGTCTACCTGGCGCTTGCCACTTTCTTGTAACAACCTTGCTACTGTCCTACCCAAACCTGGGTCGGTCTTTTTGGTAACACCTGCCTTAGCCATCTCACAGCCCCATCTGCTCAAACGATGTCTGAAAAACATGCGTATGTTTTATGCATAGTCTCGTGCTGTTACCGTATCATACTACACTAAAATATCTTCAGATACAATTTGTTATGTTGTTTTACAAGCGGAAATTTAAAGAAAATTGCATACCTGTTACGTAAATAAATCGTAAGTGACTTTTCTGTCTGGGATTAATTGGCTATACAAAAGATATGCAAAAATCAATTCCTCTATGCAAAATAATGTATCAGCGATTTTATGCAATAACAAAGAGCCTCTATATGAACTGCCTCCCATTTCTTAGACACGAGAAATAGGAGGCAGTTCAAAACACACCTAAGTCAGATAATCTGTCAAAAAGACGTATACATGACGCTGAAAATACCTCAATCATGCAGATTATCTTCATTAGGTGTGTAAAATGCCCGCTATTGAGCAGAATATCTGACTTAGGTGTGTTCCGTAGATACTAAATTTATCGATAGTTAAATTTCTTATATTTATCTATTCATTTTCAAGCATATTAGATGAAGTTTATGCATAGAGATGCATATCAGGTAGTTACGTCTCAAAAAGTGGTGTAAGGCTATTTCCTTACTACCTTTTAGCCTACATTATGCCACCTCTTTACAAACCTTAAAGTCACTATCAATTACT
>JAGZUI010000002.1:0-148606 GCA_018380095.1 Atopobium sp. | reverse complement strand
CCAGTGCAATACAGGCTTAGACTCTTGGCTGCATAAAAATAGCGTAGCAGCCATATAAACTGCTACGCTATAAAAGTCTAACTTTTGGGGGTCACATCAGAATTCAACAAACGCATGCTTAATGATCTGCATTTGAAAGTTGAAGAATATTATCCAGATGGTGCAACTGTTTTTACTGGCCCAGAGATAAAAGGTGGCGTCGTCATAACTTATCGTGATAGCTCTAAAATTATTGGTCCTATACGGAGGATGTATAAAGACGAGCGCCATAGACCATTAGTTGAAAAAGTTACATCAACACCTGGATTTGTTTCTTTGAATACTATCATTGGAAGCCAGGGAACTTACAAGTACACCAAATTGTTTTTTGAAGAGAATCCTATTGCACAGAGCGTATTTGAAAAGGGAACCAAAGATAAAATTCTTTCATCTCAGCTAGAAGAGTTTAGCTTTGCCTTCAATTCAGAAAAACAGGAGGACAGCATTAAGATTCTAGGGAGACTTAACAATAAACGTGTCTACCGTTGGATAAAGAACGAATACGTCAAAGAGGTTGGCGCAGATACTCTTAGCCACTACAAAGTTTTTATGGCAGAAGGACAAGGGTCTGGTGTATATGGAGAGACATTAAGTGAGCCAATTATCGGCGAACCTGAAACAGGCCAGACAGATACTTTTCTTACGTTTGGATGTTTTTCAAATATTGAAAACGCCAAGAATCTTACAAAATACTTGAAGACCAAGTTTGCGCGTGCGTTACTTGGAGCACTGAAGGTTACACAACACGCGAATGCTGCAGTTTGGAAATTTGTTCCACTTCAAGACTTTGCTTTCGATTCAGACATCAACTGGTCGAAGTCTATCCCCGAGATCGATAAGCAGCTTTATGCGAAGTACGGACTAAGTCAAGAAGAAATCGACTTCATCGAATCCCACGTGAAGGAGATGAATTAGTCATGTCCTTCACCGATATCAGTAAGCTCGTAAATACTTCACATCCGGCCCTACCTCAGATTTATGCTTATACGCAGCCCGAGATTGCCCGCCATGATGGTTGGACCAAAATCGGCTATACGGAGCAGAATGTTGATACACGCCTTAAGCAGCAGATGCACACCGCAGATGTGGAATACAAGCTTGAATGGCATGGCAATGCTACTTATGAGGATACAGGGGAGACTTTTCACGATACCGACTTCCACGGTTACCTCCGAAAACTTGACATTGTGAACAGTCCAGGAACCGAGTGGTTTGAAATAGAGCCCTCTTCTGCTCATCAGCGCTTCTACGAGTTTCGTGAAAATCATGGAATTATGGATGTACCTACGCCTGTTGAGTATCGACTGCGCGATGAGCAGAAGAGGGCTTCGGAAAAGACGGTCGATTACGCACGTCTACATGAACGTGGTGAGTTTCTTTGGAACGCCAAGCCTCGTTTCGGAAAGACTCTTACTTCGTACGACTTTTGTAAGCGTATCGGTGCACAAAAGATCCTTATCGTTACTAACCGCCCCGCTATCGCCAATTCCTGGTACAACGACTATGTAAAGTTCGTCGGATCTGAGTCGGGGTTAGCATTTATCAGCTCTGTAAGCGCGCTTCAAAACAAATTGTATTGTTTAACTCGCGAGCAGTATCAAGAAGGGCTCAATAACGGTGTCCCTAAGGGCTTTATTGAATTCGTAAGCCTACAAGATATCAAAGGCGCTATTGATTTTGGTGGAAAGTATGACAAGCTTGCTCATGTGGCAGAACTTGAGTGGGACGTTCTTATCATCGATGAGGCTCACGAAGGAGTAGATACCTTTAAGACTGATGTGGCATTTGACCATATAAAGCGTAAATTTACCTTGCATCTTTCAGGCACGCCCTTCAAAGCGATTGCTAACGAGAAGTTCCCCGAAGGCGCTATCTTCAACTGGACTTACGCAGACGAACAGAAGGCCAAGAAAGATTGGAACAACCCGGAACTTCCAAATCCCTATGAGGACCTACCACGCCTCAACCTGTTTACCTACCAGATGTCTGACATTGTGGCTGGGGAAATTAAACGTGGCATGGACATTGACGGGGAGACCGTTGAGTACACCTTCGATCTAAATGAGTTTTTCGCCACCAACGAGAATGGTTATTTCCTGCATAACGATGATGTTAACCGCTTTTTGGACGCACTCACCACACAGAAGAAGTTTCCATTCTCCACACCCGAACTCAGAGACGAGCTGCGTCACACACTCTGGATGCTCAATCGAGTGGATTCAGCTAAAGCACTAGCGAAGAAGCTAAAACAGCATCCCATCTTCAGGGACTATGAAATCGTACTTGCGGCAGGCGATGGTAAACTGGACGATGATGAGGTTAGCACTCAGGCCTTTGACAAGGTGCGCAAAGCCATAGCCGAACATGATTACACTATCACGCTCTCAGTGGGCCAACTTACCACTGGCGTCACCATTCCTGAATGGACAGCAGTACTCATGCTCTCCAATATGAAGAGTCCTGCGCTTTACATGCAAGCGGCATTCCGCGCACAGAATCCATGTCTGTTCAACAGAGATGGTAAGTTCCTGCGTAAGGAGAACTCCTACGTCTTTGATTTTGACCCTGCTCGTACACTTACCATTTTTGAGGAGTTTGCGAACGATCTCTACACCGATACCGCCTCAGGTGGTGGCACTGCAGATGACCGCAAGCAGCGCGTAAGGACGCTACTTAACTTCTTCCCGGTTATCGGTGAGGACGAGAACGGAGAGATGATTGAGCTTGATGCCGAGCGTGTACTCTCTATCCCGCGTAAAATCCGCTCGCGTGAGGTGGTACGTCGTGGCTTCATGAGTGACTTCCTCTTCCAGAACATCTCAAACATCTTCCGTGCACCTGCTGAGGTGCTTGACGTGCTGCAAAAGCTTGAGCCCTACAAGGCTCCCAGCAAGGAGCTTGGTGTGCGTGAGGACACGGCAGACGAGCTCGACCTTAATGAGAACGGCGAAGTGGACATCCCTCAGGAACAGGTGATAGGTTTAGCCAATAGTTTATTTGGCGAAAAAGTATACAGTTCCATTGCAAATGAGCTCGATGATGTCATTGATACCATTACTGTCGATGAGGATGGTGACTCTGATGACGTGTTCCTTGATAACTTGCAGTCGATATTCTCGGACAGCATTGCCAAACCTCTCGTAGAGGCAGCGAATGAGAAGTATGGCGATGAGTTCCGCTCCTCGCAGCAGAAAAAGGTGGAGCGTCGCATCAAGGCTGATGTGGATATTAGGCTTCACCGAGAGGTGGGTAACTTTACCATCGAGAGGAATCGCATCGAGAAGGAACGAGCAAGCCAGCTTGACCTTGCACAGACGCAGGAAGAGGCTGATGAGATCAACCGCGCCCACGATAAAAAGATTGAGAACGCGCGGCAGAGTCTCGTTGAGAACCTCAAGGATTCACGCGATGAACTGGTAAAGAGTGCTGGCGAGACTGTAGTACGTGAGGTGGAAACCGCCAAGAGGGAGAACAAGAAACAGACCATTGAAGGTAGTATTCGCGACCACCTACGAGGCTTCTCCCGTACGATCCCATCGTTCCTTATGGCTTACGGTGATGAAGATACGACGCTTGCTCACTTTGATCAGGTTATCCCAGCGGATGTATTCTTTGAGGTCACAAGCGTGACCGTGGAGCAGTTCTGTCTGTTGCGTGACGGTGGAGATGTCACTGATCCCGAGAGTGGAGAAACAGTTCACTTTGAGGGACAACTTTTTGATCCTGTGGTTTTTGATGACTCGGTGCATGAATTCATTAACCTGCGTGGAAAGCTTGCCAACTATTTTGATGAAAGTCAGGATGAGGATATCTTTGACTACGTGCCGCCGCAGAAGACTAACCAGATCTTCACGCCCCGAAACGTGGTTGTGAAGATGGTAGATCTGTTCGAGCAAGAAAACCCGGGCTGCTTCGACGACCCGGATCACACCTTCGCTGACCTCTATATGAAGAGTGGTCTCTACATTACCGAGGTTATAAAACG
Organism: Atopobium sp.; assembly: GCA_018380095.1. Classification (GTDB taxonomy): domain Bacteria; phylum Actinomycetota; class Coriobacteriia; order Coriobacteriales; family Atopobiaceae; genus Lancefieldella. The sequence continues at coordinate 144,582 of JAGZUI010000002.1, read as the reverse complement.
TTTGTTTAACAGCGAAAAGATGTGTGAGCTTTTCCCGAATGACCGAATTAGGCTCAATCACATACTTGAAGAGCAAGTCTTTGGTATTGCTCCGACCGAGATCATCTACAAGATTGCAACAAATTACATCCTGGGCGCGAACGATGAGGTAGGAGGCAGCTGCAATACAAACTTTGTGAAGGCTGACTCTGCGGAGCTCGCCAAGCAAGGAAAGCTTGCTGAGTTTGTTGAGGAGACCTTTGGAGGGAAGTTATGAAGATAGACTTACATTGCCATACCAAGAAGTGCAAACAAGGTGACTCTCCTAATCGTAATATCGACCCTACTAACTTTAAAAAAGCTATTAATGACGCAAATGTTGGCATTGTTGCTATTACAAACCACAACATGTTTGACTTGGATCAATTCGACAGCTTTAATAAAGAGCTCGGTAAAACGGGGCGACTGTGGCCTGGCGTTGAACTTGATGTTTATGGCAGTAGAAAAGAATCCCGTTGGCATATGCTGGTAATTACCAGCCCACTAAAAAAAGAGCAGTTTGATGCAGCGTTAAAACAGCTTCTGGGGAACACATCACCCGACAAAGTGCTGGTAAATGTGAAAGATGTGTTTGACTGCTTCCGAGATATCGGCGTAATCTTCATATCTCACGCCCACGACAAGAGTCCTTCTGTTTCTTTAGATGACATGAGCAAGATGGAAGTTCTCATCGGCGAAAATGAAAAGTGGCGGCTCTTCTATGAGCCTAGAAGCCTAATAACAGTTGGTATTTGGTCAAACCATGGTTTCAACATGATGCTTGGAAGCGACGTGGAAAATTGGAAAAATTATCCAAACTGTGAGCTTCCTGATTTAAGGCTCCCCATAAGTACATTTAAACAATTTTGCTTGCTTGCAAAGAGGGATGGTAAGACTGTCGAAACACTTCTTGGAAAGCGCGGGGACTTTAGTGTTGTCGCACATCCCCATTCAGGGGTTGATGTAAATCTGACTCTGCGAGAAGACATTAATGTCGTGTTCGGTCAAAAAGGTACTGGCAAGACAGAGATGTTGAAATCGATTGAAAAATTTCTGCTATCGGAAGGCAGAACATGCTGCAGCTATTATGGAAATGAGAAACACGAAGGGTTCAATAAGCTGTTATCAACCGATGGCCTCAATCGAGATCCATTGCAGTTTGGGAGAATTACTGGTTCGGATGAGATTTCGAAGATTCTAGGCTGGAAGGATGAGACACCGACCGCGTTGAGCGAATACATAACTTGGTGGAGTACGCGTGGAAATAATAGGAACAAGGACAGATTCGAGTTGTCTAACGCGCAAAGCCTCGATGAGTTATCAGCTAGCGCATTCGAGCTAGATAAAGAGGCTAACACGGTAGTATCAAACTTTATCGCGGCATACGTCGATAAAGGATATAGCAGCTATCTTGAAAAGCAAGATTCCCATGATCTTACAGAGTTGTTGGAAAAGTTGAGAGAGAACATACATCTCCAATCAAAAAAGCATTTCATCGAATATCGAAGCATAGAGCTAGCTAATGCTGCTTTGAAAAAGATAAAAAGCGAGATTGATGCTAAATCTGAGACGAAATCTATGCCTGGATCAACAGGCTTTTTCGCATTTGTCAAGGCACGGATAGGGCTCAAAGAAACCGCAGAAAAACTACTAAACGCACTTGGGCCAATCGATCAGGATTATGAATTTGAAAGAGAGTACTTGGGTGATTTGGACGACAAGGGCGATGCCTATATCGTAACGCGGTACAGATACCTTACTAAGACTAATGAATCTAGAACTGAAGAATTCGAGAAAGGTATCCGCGATCTGAAAGCTTGGAGGATCGCTCTTGAAGAGGTACGAGATCAGGCAATGGGGCCAATGGCGAATGAGAAGCAACAAAAATTCGTTAAGCTTTGCAGTGAATACGCCATATCGGACCTTTCTCCGTTCATAGGAATCAGCAGATACGTTGCATTAAATGAAAGTAATGATAAATACGCTCCTTCAAGTGGCGAAGAGGGAATCCTGCTTTTGAGCCATACGCTAGGCGAAGACAAGGATGTGTATATATTCGATGAAGTTGAGCTCGGAATGAGCAACTCGTATGTTGATGGTGTCATTAGAGAGCGGATACAAAGGCTAGCGAGGCAAGGAAAGACCGTTATCTTGGCAACCCATAATGCGAATCTAGCAGTCAGAACACTTCCGTATTTGTCCGTGTACCGGGAGCATGACAACGGCACCTACAGAACCTATGTCGGCAACCCCTTCACTGATAAGCTAATTGATATCGATGATGCTGACAATGTACTCAGTTGGACTAAGAAGAGCCTTGAAGTATTGGAAGGCAGCAAGGAAGCATTTTACAACCGTAGAGATGTGTATGAGGCAGGTTTGAAATGAAAGACTTTACAGCTAAAGTTGTAAAACTTGAAAACGACAATGAAGCACTTCGTTTTACCATTGGAAGTGAGAAAAAGGATGTTGCACTAACAAGCCAAGGCGGAATCAACGGACTGAAGACCGTGTACGAAGCTCTGTTAGCGGAAGTCATGGAAGACGACGTGACGGTTAAACTGGAAGAAAGTGACAAAGGTACAACTGCTATGTATCAAGATGTTTGTGAAGAGTTCATCAAATTACTGAATAGTGACTTGAAATCAGCACGAAGCGAGATTATCAATAAGGGTCTTTAAACATAATTTTAAGAAAATTATTCTAACGGCAGTTTTTGATATTAACTTTGTTATGTTGTATGTAGATTATCCAGTCTGCACAGAGGAGACAGTATCGATGATATATTCATAAAAAAATTTTTAATATGAAGTAATGTCACGCTGTTTCATTCTTGTTGCTTTTATAAAAAACCAATCAAATGTTCGTTGTCAGAAAACTCAGACGCGTTTTTACGAGTTTTGCACTCTAAACCACAAGCTCCCTTAGCATTTGGCCATACGCCGCTGAGTCGCTGGTCATACGTTCGCAGTGGTCATAGCCCTGCCAGATAGTAAGCGTGGACTCGGGATAGACTTTGGACAGAATCCGTCTTGCACGTTTCAAGTCAAAGTCCTTCTCGCCATACGTGAAGATGCAGCGGCGTTGTACCTCAGGGCTAAGGGTGGGGAGGTCAACATTGCTGCAGTCGTGAATGATGTTCTGGATGCTTTGGTTGCTCATCGCAATAAAGTGCTCTGACATAGGTTTAGCTGCAACTTTTCCGTAAAGTTGTTCCATCTTTTGCACGGATAGCTCGGGGTCTGCAATGGCTTTGCGGTGCTTGGCAAGAAATACTTTCTTGAGCACAAATTCCATCGTTGAGGCCAGGAATCCGCCTGTCCAGAAGCTTGTTCCCTCAAAGAAAAGGTGGTCAAAGGCTAGATCATTGAACTTGAGGAGCTCAGACAGAACCACTCCACCTAAGGAAGCGCCAAAGCCAAGGGAGAGATGGGTTATGTTGTGCTTCAGCAGCCAGTCGTGAATCTGCGTAGCTTCTTGGGACACGGAGATATATTCTGTTGCGTCTTCTTCTCCGTGAGCGGCAAGATCTGGGACTAGATAGCGCAGGTCATCGCCCATGTTACTCACAAGAACTGTTTTCATTCCCTCTGCAGACGAGAGCATGGGATGAATCAGCAATACAGTAGGTGTGGTCTCAGCGCAAGCGTTGGGCTCAATGAGGTGCATCTTCATGACAGTCCTCCATCCGTTGTTCACCTGCGATTATATCCCTGGCTGGAGTGTGGATTTGCCGCTTGTTCACCAAAGCTGACATTTTCCGTGAACGGTAGGGATGGAACTGTGAGGGTTTTGCTCGATTGACGATTTGTATCAAATGGGTTCATTTTTTCTTGTTATCAGCATGAAATTGGCGTGTATGTGGGACACTAAATAACAGCACATACTGACCGGTCAAGAAAGGAAGGCTCATGGCTTACGAGTCTCGCGAAGAAATTGACAGCAAATATAAGTGGGACCTGTCCTCAATGTTCCCTAGTGACGAGGCATTTGAGGCGGGACTTGAGGAGCTCAAGGCTTACTGCCCAAAGCTGCTTGCGTTCAAGGGCAAGATTTCCACCTCCGCACAGGCTCTTCTGGAGTTCCTGCAGCTTGAGGACAAGATGACCCTTCTGCTCTACAAGATTATCAACTACGCTGAGCGCAAGAGTGACGAGGACACCCGCGTTGCTAAGTACCAAGCATACGTCGCAAACGCTACCAGCGCATATACGCAGGTTGGTGAGGCAACTTCTTGGTTTGCCGCAGAACTTCTTGCAATTCCAGCAGAATCTGTCGAGAAGTTCTATGCAGAGGTTCCAGCTCTTGAGTTTTATCGTCGTAAGCTCAACAAGATCTTGAACCAGCGTGAGCACACCCTTTCTGCTGAGGAAGAGGCTCTTTTGGCACGTGCTGAAGAGCTTGCTGTTCAGCCAACCAACATCTTCTCCATGTTTGATGATGCGGACCTTACCTTTGAGGACGCTGTTGACTCTGAGGGCAAGACTCATAAGCTGACCAGCGGTTCATTTGTTCCTCTGCTGATGGATGCTGACCGCGTCCTACGTGAGTCTGCATTCAAGCAGCTTTACAGCCGCTTTGGTGAGTTCCGCAACACTTCCGCTGCAATTTTGACCAGCCAGGTTAAGAACCTGCAGTTCTTCTCGTCATCTAGAAAGTATGCAAGCTCTCTTGAGGCTGCTCTTGCAGAGAACGAGATTCCTGTTGAGGTTTACAACAACCTGATTGACGCTGTTCACCAGAATTTCCCAGCGTTCTACAAGTACGTTGACCTGCGCAAGCGCGTCATGGGCTTGGATGAGCTGCACTTCTGGGACGTCTACACTCCTCTTGTTGACGATGTTGACATGAAGTTCACCTACGAGGAGGCTTGCAACCTTATTGTTAAGGCGCTGGCACCTATGGGCGAGGAGTACGTCGGCCTGGTCAAGAAGGGCTTGGAGAGCCGTTGGGTTGACGTGTACGAAACCCCAGGTAAGCGCTCTGGTGCTTATTCCGCAGGTGGCAAGGGCATGAACCCCGTTATGCTCCTCAACTTCCAGGGCGGCCTTGACGACGTTTACACCCTTATTCACGAGATGGGCCACTCCCTGCACACGTATTTCTCGTCCCACAACCAGGAGATTACCTACTCCGATTACTCCATCTTTGTTGCAGAGGTTGCATCTACCTGTAACGAGGCGCTGCTCTCGCACTACCTGCTTGAGCACGAGACCGATCCTGCTCGCCACGCGTACATCCTCAACCACTTCCTTGAGGGCTTCCGTGGCACCATCTATCGTCAGTGCATGTTTGCCGAGTTTGAGCGTGACATCAGCCAGATGAACGCTGACGGTGTGGCTCTGAACGCCGAGGTTCTCTCTGAGCGCTACGGCAAGCTCTGCGCCGAGTACTTTGGACCTGGCATTGAGCTGGACGAAGAGATCAAGCTAGAGTGGTCGCGCATCCCTCACTTCTACTACAACTTCTACGTCTACCAGTACTGCATTGGTTTCTCGGCAGCTATTGCCCTGTCTCAGCGCATCCTTTCTGAGGGCGAGCCTGCGGTCAAGGACTACATTGGCTACCTGTCCGGCGGTTGCTCCAAGACTCCAATTGAGCTGCTCCGCGGCGCTGGGGTTGATATGGCCACTCCAGACCCCGTTAACGCTGCGCTCAAGTACTTTGGCGAGCTTGTCGATCAGCTTGAGCAGGAGCTCAACTAAGCGCGACGGCTACGGGCGCGGCGACCGAGCGCGGACCGAGCGCGATTTCCGTTCGCAAGCGCTCTACCAGCACGTAGTTCACATGGCGAGAAACCCCGTCTAGTAGCGGGGTTTCTCGATATCAAAGGAGGATTTATGCAGGCACGATTTGTTCACCGCTGCACCCACGTTTTGGATAACGAGAAAACCGTCGAGTTCTACAAGAAAGCTCTGGGATTTCGCGTTGACCGCGTTAAGGGACCAGAGGACGGTTCTTGGACTAACACGTTTTTGGTAAACGACTGGTCTCCTTTTGAGCTGGAGCTCACGTGGAACCGCGGTTGGGTGGAGCCTTACGACAACGGCGGAAAAGACACTCACATTGCGTTCCGCGTTGACGATTTTGATGCGTTCCACGCACTTCACGAGGAGATGGGCTGTATTGTTAAAGAGAACCCAAAGATGGGTCTCTACTTTATCGCAGACCCTGATGGCTGCTGGATTGAGATCCTGCCAGAGAAGTAAACATGACTGACTACGGTTTACTTGCAAAACAGACTGTCTCGCTTGCCGAAGTTGACGCTCACTGGCTACCGGTGTTGTCTAACGCCGCAGCTCTTCTGTGGGACGCGCTCGACGACGTCAACTGGGTGGGGTTCTACCTGGTAGATTCTGTGACGGTGTCGGGAGCGGAGCCGGACGTAGCCCCGGATGCGGAGCTGGACGCGGGTTCGGGCGTGGAACCGGACGCGGCCCCGAGCGCCCACGAGCCGCGCACTCCCGAGCTGCGCCTGGGACCGTTCCAGGGCAAAGTTGCTTGCGTGCGCATTCCCTTTGGTAAGGGAGTGTGTGGCACGGCTGCGGAAACAAAGACAAGTCAGCTGGTAGAGGACGTGCATCAGTTCCCGGGACATATTGCATGCGACTCTGCATCAAACTCTGAGGTGGTCGTTCCTATCGTCAAGGATAACCAGGTAGTTGGCGTGCTGGATATTGATAGTCCGAGCGTGGCAAGGTTCACCCAGGAAGATCTCACCGGTCTTGAGCAGGTGGTAAAAGCGCTTGAGAGCTGTGTGAATTTCTCGGACTTCTGTTAAATACGACTACATAGCTAACGTTTGGGTACACAAATCATGTACGGGCAGATTTGCTCGTGCATGATTTTTATTTACACAGCATTCGCGGAGAGGTCTGCTTATGAAGAAAATTGTATTTATCATCGGTTCTGGCCGAAAGAATTCGTTCAATAAGACGCTGAGTCAGGTTGCAGCAAAGGCACTCGAAGGCAAGGCGGAGATTGAGGTCGTTGACGTTCTGAACGTTCCTCTGCTTAACCAGGACGAAGAATTCCCAGCTCCTGAAGGTGTCCAAAAAGTCAGGGACGCGGTTATGGCTGCCGATGGCGTATGGCTCTTTACTCCGGAGTACAACTACAGCATTCCCGGCACCGTTAAGAACATCTTGGACTGGCTGAGCCGTCCGCTCACTTCCGATTACGAGAAGAAGTCCGAGACCGCCATTGCTGGCAAGGTTGTTACTGCAAGCGGCGTTGGTGGCAAAAACAAGACTGCAGGATCGCTTGCCGTGGTAAAGCAGCAGTTCCTAGCCCTGCGCACCAAGCCGGTTGAGCCGTTCAATGGCTTCTCGCTTCCTGTTACCGCTTGGACTGAGGGAACTTGGGAGCCAGAACCCGAGGTTTACGAGGCAATCGCCCAGCAAGCAGATGATTTTCTCGCCGCACTGTAAGGTACGCCTAGCGTACCAACGCAAACACGCTCGACCCGCGCGCCCACAAGCTCGTGACCGCAAAGCGTGCCTGATTTCTGCAAAGAATCTGTAAATTCTGCCTGAAAACGTTAAAGAAACTGTGGATTTGCCTGATTTTGACAAAGAATCGGTGGCTCAAATACAGATTCTTTGCACTTTTCAGGCTCGCGGCGCGCCCGACCCACGCACTCGAAAGCCCAGCGTGCGCGCACGCACTCACAAAAAGAGCCCGGATGCCGCGCAATAGCATCCGGGCTTTGGTGTGTCTAGACGGAGGAGAGGGCCGTTGCTAGACAAGATGTGTATCGTACCTTGTTCGTGTACTGCGTTTATTCCCGCTTCGCAGCTTGTTTACACGAGCTTTACGTAAGGAGTCACTTCTCACCGTTGAGCGAAGTCTCTGCCGGTAAGCGGTTTCCTCGTGCTACTTACCAACAAACTCCGAGATGGTCTTGTACAGATTGCTTGCCTGGAAGTCCTTGATAACCTTGGAGTCTTTCCTCTGGTCGCAGACCTCAAGCAATGCCTTCAGTGAAGCCTTATCGGGGTCAGTCTGATAATCTGCCTCGGCCTGAATGAGCTTGTACTTGGCAATGACCATGTCCATGAGCTTGGCGTTGTTGCCCTCGACGTTTGCGTCGTCAAGGCCATCAAATGCCAGCGTAGAAACAACTCCGTAGCCGCCGGTCAGGAAGTGGTTGCCCACAAAGTCGTTAGGGTTGACCTTGTTGTCAATGACAGGCGAGTTCTTGGTGTTAGTGAGCAGCACCAAGCTGGTATTGTTGTAGACGTCGATGACGGTAAGCGTGCCGGTCCAGCCGGTGTGACCAACGGTTGCAGCGTTTGCAATTGGCGAGAAGGCCCACTGGTAGCCAATGTGACCCTTACGTCTCCAGCCCAAACCGTAGGTGACGCTGGTGTCCTTTGGCTTGATGAACTGGTCGTGAACGTCCTCGCTGAAGAGCATGGTGTTACCGTAGCCACCACGGTTCATAACGGTCTGGACAAGAACAGCCAGGTCGGAAGCGTTGGCAAACAGACCAGCGTGACCAGAGATACCACCCATTGCGTAGTAGGCCTTCTCGTCATGAACGGTACCCTGAATGGTATCGGTACGCATGTTGTCAAAGGTAATGAGGCCGTCACGGGTGTTACCGTTAAGCTCGGTAGCTGCGATTCCGTCAGCCTTGAAGCCGTTGTCCAGTGGGTTGAACGTGACGTTCTTGAGTCCCAGTGGCTCGTAGAGAGCTTCCTTAACGTACTGGTCAAGGCGTTTATTGGTAATCTTCTCGATGATAAAACCAAGAAGCATGTAGTCTACATCGGAATAGGCAGTCTTGGTGCCTGGGACGTACTGCAGAGGAGTCTCGATAATCTTCTGCAGAATCTCGTCGCGATTCTGAGAGTACAGCTTCTGGTTAGCGTTTGGCTGAGGATCGTCAGGCTTCTCTGGGTTGTAGTTGCGGTTGTGGTACTGAGGATCTGGTGGGAATCCAGCCTGGTGCTCAAGAATCTCACGAACGGTAAGGTCGTTCTTGCCCAGGATCTTATCGCCTTCCTGGTCCTTGAAGTCTGGAATGTACTCTTGAACCTTCTTGGAAACGTCCAGCTGACCGTCGGTAACCAGCTTCTCAATTGCCAGGTTAGTGGCATACATCTTTGTGTTTGAGGCCAGGTCATAGAGGGTGTTGTCGTCAACAGCCTTGCCATCTTTGATGCGAGAGCCGTCCTTGTTGTAAGAATTGACGTTACCGTAGTTGGTCTTCTTGATAATCTTGCCGTACCTGGTAACTACCAGCTGGGCAGAGGTAAAGCCGTTGGCAATCTCTGCGTTGATAATCTGATCAATCAGCTTGAAGTTGTCGTTGTCAGCGTAGTCCTTGGTGCCGTCAATAAGGGTTGGGTAGCCAATCTTGACCTCAAAGGTTGCCTGAGTCTCTTTAACAGTGCTGACCTGCAAGCGGTTATCCCCGTTGACGGTTACATCAGAGATGTCTATCTGGTTCCAGGAGGAGCCGTCAAGCTTGTCGGTTGGAACCTGGTGACCGTTTACAAAGAGTGCAAAGCTCTGAGGCTCGGAGCTCTTTACATAGACGGTGCCCTGACCAGCAAAGCAAACAAAGCTGTTGAGCTGGTTGGTAACAAGAGAGTCGTCAAAAGCCTCGTTGTCGTTTAGAACAGGGAAGACCTTCTCGTACTGGAAGGTTCCGTCTACAGAGTCAACTTTCTTTGCGGTTCCCTTAGCAGCAGTTGCGCCACCCTTTGTCTGGCAGGCGGTAAGGCCAAGACCTGCTAGAGCGGCTAGACCAAGAGCGCTTCTGCTCAAAAATTGCCTTCTGGTCTGTCCGGCAGGGGAGCCTGTGTTAGATGAGTGCTCAGAGTGAGCGTTTTGATTCTGGTGCAAATCTTCGTTGGTGCGCATATCGTCTCCTTCGGTTTTGCCTTAGGTGAAACACCTGCTATCTCAATTGGCTGAGATAATTTGCGCTTATGATGACGTGCGTTTCATCAAAATTGCAGCTAGTTTGTCCAAGATGAAATAATGGGTACGTTAACGTACTGCGAGTGGTATCAAAAAAGCTGTCAATGGTATCTAAATTTGAATTTTTTAGGCAAAGATGAAATATTTTAATCAGGTTTTACGTGGTCAAATGTCTACTCGGTAGTAAAAGTTTTTATGAAGTGGTATTAAAGTTCCTAACATAAAGCAAGATTTTTGCGACAATTGTCCCCGCATTATGCTGGGAAAACATGAGCAGTCGCGCATGCAACGCACAGGGAGCGCTCTTACACTTGCGCACGCAATACTACCGTTTACGGCACTGCCTACTTTACAGATGAAATTTTTATGGCAACGTGAAACAATATAGTCAAACGTTTTAGTCAACCGGACGACCGGAGGTGATTGCGTGAGAGGTGTTCGTCTACGTCTGGAAGAGTATCGCAAGAATGCTAGTTCAGCTGAACGCGATATTGTCGACTATATTCTGTCTGACCCAGAGGCAGCAGTTGGTCAGTCAATCCATAAACTAGCAGGTCAAACGTATACTTCTGCATCAACGGTTGTCAGGCTTTGCAAGAAGCTTGGCTGCGGCGGCTATAAAGAGTTTCAGCAGGCACTTATTTATGAGCTGGCCGTAAGCAATAAAAGTAACGATATTGCTGTCGGCGGCGTTATCGCAGGTGACACCACTGATGTGATTATCGAAAAAGTTACCGCAAAAAATATCTCTTCGCTGGAGCTTACCAGGCAGTTGCTTGACGCTCAGGTTGTAGACTCAGTTGTTTCACTCATGATGCAAGCCCATTCCATTTGCCTCTTTGGCATGGGAGCTTCGCTGCTGGTTGCAAGAGATCTGCAGCTCAAGCTTATGCGACTCAACATCAACTGCAATTTGAGCGACGATTACCACTCTCAGATGCTCTATGCCAAAAACATGGGGCGAGAAGATCTTGCCATTGTGGTCAGCTACTCAGGCCTCACGCGAGAAGCCATTGAGTGCGCTTGGATTGCAAAAGCAAATGGTGCCAAGGTGGTTTCCATCACCCGAGGCGGCATTGATTCAGAGCTGATTCACCGCTCCGACTTTGTTTTGGGTGTGGCAGAGACCGAGCACATCATGAGAAGCGGCGCCATGTCTTCAAGAATTGCCCAGCTCAACGTAGTAGACGCGCTCTTTGCGGCCTATGTAAATAGAAATTACGAGAAGAGCGTTAAGCGTTTCTCGACAAACTATATTGGCAAGTTGGATTCAGCCGAGCATGTCAATACGCTTTCTTCTGATCAAGATTTGCCTGGTATAGCCAACGACGTTATTGCGTAAAAATCACAACACAGAAGGTGAAAACGTGATTGATTTAACAAAGCTTGTCACCGAGACAAGAAACCCCAACACCATGGACCTGGATCAGATGACCCCGCTTGAGCTGGTCAGCGTTATGAACCAGGAAGACCTCAACGTGGTAGCTGGCGTAAAAGAGGTTCTTCCCCAGGTAGCACAGGCAGTTGAGTGGGCAGTTTCCTCGCTAGAAGCTGGCGGCAGAATTGTCTACTTTGGCGCTGGAACCTCAGGCCGTCTGGGCGTTTTGGACGCGGTTGAGTGTCCGCCTACTTTTGGCGTTTCTCCTGACGTGGTTGTTGGTCTTATCGCTGGTGGCGAGAAGGCCTTTGTACGTGCAGTTGAAGGCGCGGAAGATTCTCTTGAGCTTTGCGAAGAAGAGTTCAAGAAGATTGGCCTGAACAAGAACGACATTGCTATTGGAATTGCAGCTAGTGGTCGCACACCTTACGTTATTGGCGGCCTGCGCTATGCTCGTTCGTTGGGCTGCAAGACCGTTGCTATTGCCTGCAATAAGGGTTCTGAAGTGGGCAAAGAGGCAGAGCTTGCTATTGAGCCTTCCTGTGGTCCTGAGGTTCTTACAGGTTCCACACGCCTTAAGTCTGGTACCGCTCAGAAGATGATTCTGAACATGATTTCAACCGGTTCTATGGTTGGCGTGGGCAAGGCATATCAGAATCTTATGGTTGACGTGCAGCAGACCAATAAGAAGCTGGTAGTTCGCGCGCAAAATATCACCATGGCAGCAACTGGTTGCACCCGTGAAGAGGCAGCTCAGGCGCTTGAGCAGGCTGACGGTAACGCAAAACTTGCTATTGTCATGCTGCTGACTCAGATGCCTGTTGACGAGGCTAAAGCTAAGCTCGAGGCAGCTCATGGCCATGTCAGAGGCGCACTGTAGTAATTACAGTTGTAACAAATGACACACGCGTGAGCATTTTGTTTCAACTGCATCGGTCAGTGGTATCAGCATGACGCGTAAGAGTACGGTAAGTTTTGAAAAACGCTCAATTTACCTGCAGTAACGAGGCGTTCAAATTAGGTCAAAACATGAAACAATGAACCACAGGTATGGATTGTTGTACCGATAAGTTCATTTTTTATGTATTCTTGATAGGTATTTGTTGCAACATCGCAACGAGAGAAAGAAGGAAAGTATGGATTACACCAAGCTTTCAGAACAGATTCTTGCTGCCGTCGGTGGCAAAGAAAATGTTCAGAGCAACATGGTCTGCATGACCAGGCTCCGCATTAAGACCGCAGATCCTTCAAAGGTTGACTCCGAGGCCATTAAGGCTATCGACGGTGTCATGGGTCTGGTCGAGGATGCAGAGTACCTTGAGGTTGTTCTTGGTCCTGGCGTTGTCAACAAGGTTATTGTTGAGTTCTCCAAGCTTACCGGCGTTGCTGCTGGTGACGCATCTGAGGACGACGTTGTTTCCGCAGCTAAGGACAACAAGGCAGCTCAGAAGGCTAAGTACGAGAACAAGCCTGTTCAGCGCTTCCTCAAGAAGATTGCTAACATCTTTGTTCCACTGCTTCCTGGCATCATTTCTGCAGGTCTGATCAACGGTATCATCAACGTTATCAACTTCTCCACTGGTAAGGCTTATGCTAACGAGTGGTGGTTCGCAGCTATCTGGACCATGGGCTGGGCACTTTTTGCTTACCTGCCAGTTCTCGCTGGAGAGAACGCTGCCAAGGAGTTTGGCGGTTCTCGCGTTCTTGGTGCTATGGCTGGTGCACTTTCCATTGCTAACGCTGGTATGCCTCTTCTTGCTTCCAAGACTGTTGACGGCGTTGCAACTCGTCTGGTTCACCTTCCATTCAGCCTCCCAACTGTTGCTTTCAAGGAGGGCGCATTTATCGTCGCTTCCTCTGACCTGTTCAACGCAGCAGCAGGCGGCATGATTGGTGCAATCATCTGTGCAATCTTCTTCGCATTCCTGGAGAAGAACCTGCACAAGGTTATGCCAAGCGTTCTTGACACCTTCCTGACTCCACTTTGCACCGTCATCATCGGTGTCATTGGCTCCGTCCTGATTCTTCAGCCTGCAGGCGCATGGCTCACTCAGGCAATCTTCTTTGTCCTTCAGTTCTTCTATGACAAGCTTGGCGTCTTTGGTGCTTATCTGCTTGGTTCTACCTTCCTGCCACTGGTTTCCGTTGGTCTTCACCAGGCACTTACCCCAATCCACGTTATGCTTAACAACCCAGAGGGCCCAACTCAGGGCATCAACTACCTGCTTCCTCTGCTGATGATGGCAGGCGGCGGCCAGGTTGGTGCTGGTCTTGCAATCCTCTTCAAGACCAAGAACAAGCGCGTCAAGAAGTACCTCACCGAGTCCATCCCAGTTGGTATGCTCGGCATTGGCGAGCCTCTTATGTACGCAGTTACCCTGCCTCTTGGTAAGCCATTCATCACCGCATGCCTTGGCTCCGGTGTTGGCTCCGTCGTTGCTTACCTCTTCCACCTTGGTACCGTTTCCCAGGGCGTCTCCGGCCTCTTTGGTCTGCTAATTGTCCAGCCTGGTAACCAGGTCTTCTACCTGCTTGCTATGCTTCTTGCTTACGCTGCAGGATTTGCACTTACTTGGTTCTTCGGCGTTGACGAGGATCGTATTAACGACGTTTTCGGCGAGTAAAAACCACACGTTTTAGAAACGTTTATCCCTCTTCTTAGGTATCCTAGGAAGAGGGATTTTTTCTCGCCCGGCGTTCTGGCTGGCCGTCCGTCGGTCTTCTCGCCAGGCGAGAAACCCGTCTTCTAGAAGCGCTTGCAATTGCTTGGAGGATTTATGCGCACCGGAATTTCACTGTATTTTGCCAGCGGATATGAGGCTAATGCTGAGGTTGTGGCAAAAGCACAGGCGGCCGGATGCCACTACGCCTTTACGTCTCTACAGATTCCCGAGGAAGAGGGGATTGATTATCGCACCGAGGCTCGTAAGCTCTTGGAACTTTGCCGGAAGGCGGAGATTAACCTCATTGCTGATGTTTCTCCTGCTACTCTTTCCAAACTTGGCGTTCAGAAGTTTGACGAGCTTGCAGAGCTTGGCATTACGTACGTGCGTCTTGACTTTGGGTTTGACGCGGCGGAGACCGTAGAGCTCTCTCGCAAGTTCCACGTGGTCTTTAACGCTTCGACCATCACCAAGGACGACATTTCCGCATGGCGAGCAGCTGGCGCCGACTTCACTCGTTTTGCCGCCTGCCACAATTACTATCCCAAGAGCTACACGGGCCTTTCGCTGGAGCGCGTTGCACAGATTAACGCACGCCTTTCGGCGCTTGGATTCCAGATTTTCTCGTTTGTTCCTGGTGAGGTTTTCCGTGGTCCTCTCTATGAGGGGCTGCCAACTGTCGAGGAACACCGTGGACTTTCGGGCGATGCGCTTATTCAGGCAATGCTTGCTCTTTACGACGCTGACTCTGACGTGGTGCTTATTGGCGACCCAGATGTTACTGAGGCTACGTGGAAGCGCATCGGCCAGCTTGAGCAAAACTGCATTGAGCTAAAGACGGAACTCAAGCCTGATTTTGAGTATCTGTACGATAGACTTCAGACCGATCGACCTGATTCCAGCTCGTACATTATCCGCTCGCAGGAGTCCAGGCTGTGGAAAGACGCTCCCGTTTACGACGCAAAGCCTTCTACCTGGGAAACTGTTGCTACTGGCGCCATCTTGGTGAGTAGCAAGGCGTATGGCCGTTATGCGGGCGAGCTTTCGATTGCTCGAGGTCTTTTGGAGCTTGATGCTCGCGACAACGTTGCAGGTAGTGTCTGCGAAGAAGATCGCGCATTCTTGCCGTACATTCACTCCGGCCGAGGCTTTAGGTTTATCCGCAGGTAGCCAGCGGTTTTCTGCTGCTTGGGCTGATTACGTGAGCACGCCATGCACGCCGTGGTTAATCGGCGTGTATGGCGCGACGGATCGCGCGAGGCGTACTGAGCGGGCGAGGCTTACAGGGCGCTCAAAATGTACGAATGTACCTCGCGTGCATAAAGACCGCTTAATATGCACAAAAACTAATCAAGAAATTGATATGTCATTCAGAGGGTGCTGTTTTGGGTAAAAAACCCGTTTAGTTGGGGATAATTTTTTAGTTTTGTCATTTTGGCATTCACGTTTGAGCAGTTCAGAAATAATGTGAATGCGCACAAAAAATTCGTCTAATTAAAACTGCTGGTAAAACGATTGCATAGAAGTGTGCCAATCCTGTATACCCCAACTAAACGCATTTTTTACCACTTCGCACTGAAATGGGCCATTTTTGAATCAGAATAAGTTTCTTCGCGCCACAAAAGACCAGTTGGCGACAAAATGGTGTGCGATCAAGCTATGTGTGACCGAGTTTCGCATGAGCAATAAGCTCTTACAAAGCAAAGACTTTCTCTCTCAGCAAAGAATCCCCTGCTAAACAAACTGCCTCCTATTTCCTCAGTGTGGGAAATAGGAGGCAGCTCAAAAGTTAGTATAACAACGCTTTACAGCTTGACGATAACATCCTCAGCAGGCTGGCGACGCTTCTGGACAGGATCCATATCACGATAGCCCAGGCTAAGCATGCAGGAAACGCCAAAGTCGTTGTACTGTCCACCGTCGAGAAGACCCTCTTCTTCCAAAATCTTATCGACAGCCTCGCGGTTGAAGCCCTCGATTGGGCAGCTATCGACTCCAATCATAGCGGCCATAGTGAGCATGTTTGAAAGCGCAATGTAGGTCTGCTTGCAAGCCCAGTCAAAGGTTGCGCGTTCGTTGCCTACCAGGTCAAACATGTTCTCCTGGAAGTTTTTGAAGGCTGCAGCGTAAGTTGGTTCAAAGTCCGCAGGAAGCTGCTTGATGTCGTGCATCATGTGTTTAACGTAAGCAGACTCTGCGTTGACGTTCTTGCGAGCAAGCAGAATAACCAGGTAATGAGCACCGTTAAGGGACGCGCGAGCACCATAGCATGGCTCGTAAAGTTTCTCTTTAAGGCGAAGTGACTGCTCAGAGGCCTGATCCTCTCGCAGATTAACAACCAGGAATCGCCAAGGCTCCAGACCGTAGGAGCTAGGTGCCAGACGAGCAGCCTCAAGGATTACCTCAAGGTCCTCGTCAGAGACGTTTTTGGTTGGGTCGAACTTCTTGGTTGCAAGTCTCCACTGGTAGGACGAGAGAACTTTGTTTGCAACGTGCTGTGCGGAACAGGCCATGTGAGGTCCTTTCTTGTTAGTGGTGCGGTGCTGAGCTGAGAGGCGCGCTGGGTGCGGTGAACCGGGATCGTCGTCCAGGAATGCGCCGCTCGGGAAACGACGTTTGTGAGCTGGGAGGCGCTACGCGTGGAAGGCTACTCGGAAACGATAAAGCGACCAGGCTGTCCAAGCTCCCACGTACCCTTGAGGTCGGCGGCAAGCTCAAAGTGCAGCTTGGAG
This sequence comes from Atopobium sp., assembly GCA_018380095.1. Classification (GTDB taxonomy): domain Bacteria; phylum Actinomycetota; class Coriobacteriia; order Coriobacteriales; family Atopobiaceae; genus Lancefieldella. The sequence continues at coordinate 127,858 of JAGZUI010000002.1, read as the reverse complement.
ATACCCAGGTCATAGTCTTGGATGAGGTGGCGCTGGTTAGGCATAGATGCGCTTACCACGCCATCTGTCAGGTCAAATACAACTGGCAGCTTGTTGATGGCGGTTGGGCATGCCAAAACCGCATCAATGCCGCGGTTAAACCACTCGGGCATCTGCTCCGGCTCAGTTGGAGAACCGTTTGCCGTCATAATCTGCGCAGGCTTTTTGGTGCGCAGACGAATTGCGGTACGAATGCCCTCCTGCTTGAGCGGAATCTTCTCCGGAGCGTATCCGATAGAAATAATAATGCCCAGCTTAAGGCCGTTGTACTCGTCGCGAGCCAGGGTCTTCCAGTCCATGGTCTCGGCAATCCAGCAGGAGCCAATGCCCAGCTGAGTGGCGAGAAGAACGATCTTCTCGCCATAGTAACCGATGAGCTCACGGGCAATTGCGTCTTCACAATAACCTGCTACGTAGTGGTAAATGGGGCCGACAATAGACTTGTTCTTCATGTGGACGGAGGTGCCGTCCTCGAGGTGAGGACCTTCAATGGTAAGGATTGCGGGGTGATCGGGTGCAACCTCTGCCATCTGGGCATTTGCGACGTCAATGGCTTCCTGGAGCTGAGAGAGTTTCTCTTGCTCAATAGGCTTTTGGTCGTAGGCGCGTAGTGAAATGCGCTGGTCCATGGCTTCTTTTACGTCCATCGTGGTCCTTCCTGGAGCAAGGTTAGAGCAGAGAGCCAAATCGCTTAACGTAGAGGCTCTTGATTATGGTGATAAGAACCATATACCCGCTCATGAGTGCCACTAACCACCCAAAGAATGACAAAGGCAGTGCAACAAGGCTCAAAGGCTGGGCAAACATGGGCAGATACGGAAGAGCACTGACCACAATGATTCCTGCGGTTGTAAGAGCAAACAGCGAGGTAGAAGGCATGCTCTGAACAAATGGAATCTTGTTGGTTCTAAGTGCGTGGAGAACAAAGGTCTGGGTCCACATGGATTCGATAAACCAGCCTGTCTGGAAAGACAGAATAAAGAGCATCTGAGCTGCGGTGTTTCCAGCTGCGACAAGTTCTGTCCAGGTTCCTCCGGCAAGGGCGGGAGAGACCACAAAGAACATAAGCGCAAAGGTTAGTACATCAAAGATTGAACTGACTGGTCCAATCCAAAGCATAAAGTTTGTAATCGAATGAGCGTCCCAAGAGCGAGGGCTTGAAAGGAACGAATCATCAACGTTGTCCCAAGGAATTGCGATGCAGGTAACGGTATATGCGAGTCCCAAAAGGAGCAACTGGAGGGCGCTCATAGGCAAAAACGGCAGGAAGAAGCTGGCCACCAAAACGGACAGCACGTTACCAAAGTTGGAGCTTGCGGTTGCTTTGATGTATTTGATGGTGTTGCCGTAGGTTCTGCGACCCTCTTCAACACCGTGCTCAAGTACCAGCAGGTCCTTCTGTAGCAAGATGATGTCTGCGGACTCTTTTGCCACGTCAACGGCAGTATCGACGGAGATTCCTACGTCGGAAGAGCGCATGGCGGCTGCGTCGTTAATGCCGTCACCCATGAAGCCGACCACGTGGTTGTTGGACCTGAGCGCAGAGACAACGCGAGCCTTTTGCATAGGGGAAAGCTTTGCAAAGAGCTGGGTCTTCTCGACACGCTCTTTGAGCTGCTCATCGTTGAGATTCTCTACGTCGCTTCCAAGTAAGAGCTCGTCAACGTGGATGCCCACCTTCTTGCAGACGGCGGCAGCGACGCCCTCGTTGTCACCAGTGAGTACCTTGACCTGCACGCCTCTCTGGTTGAGCTTGGCAATTGCCTCGCGAGCGCTCTCTTTCGGCGGATCCAGGAAGGCCAGGTAGCCAATAAGCACCATGTCGCGCTCATCGTCTACGCCAAACTCGCCGACGCCGCGAGGGTCGCTCTTCTGAGCAACGCCAACCACGCGCATACCCTCCTGATTGAGCTGGTAGACGCGGTCCATAACGCTCTTGCGCTGGGCGGGAGTCAGCGGCTTAATCTCGGAGTCCAGGTCAACAAAGGAGCACGCATTGAGGACTTCCTCGACGGCGCCCTTGGTGATCATCTGCGTCTTGTCAGTTTTTGTGTTTCGCACCACAACGCTCATGCGGCGGCGCTCAAAGTCAAACGGGACCTCGTCGATTTTCTCGTACTCAATGCTCAGCAGGTTGGTGGGCAGTTCGTCGTTGGAAGTCTTGATGATTGCGTTGTCAATAAGGTTGCGAAGTCCCGTCTGAAAGTAGCTGTTCAAATACGCGTGACGGAGCACGCGAGGATCCTCTTCACCCAGAATGTTGAGGTGACGCTCAAGCACAACCTCGTCTGCGGTGATGGTACCGGTCTTGTCGGTGCACAGGATGTCCATGGCACCCAGGTTTTGGATTGCGGCCGGATTCTTAACAATAACGTCCTGCTTGGCCATTTGCGTTCCACCGCGAGAAAGGCAAGTGGTCACAATAACGGGCAGCATCTGAGGGGTAATGCCTACGGCAACAGAGACGCTGAAGAGCAGCGCGTCAAACCAGTCACCTTTGAGGAATCCGTTTGCAAAGAATACGATGGGGCACATGATCAGCATGAACGAGACAAGCACCTTGGAGACGGACTTGAGACCCTCGTCAAAGCTGGTTTCGCCAGCAGGCTGCTGGAGCAGCTCGGACATGGTGCCCACGTAGGATTTGTTGCCGGTTGTAATTACCACTACCGTTGCGCTTCCTGACTGAACCGTAGTGCCTGCGAACAGTAGGTTTGTGCACTCAGAGAGCGAGAGGGGATAGCGGGTGCCATCTGCGCGGCGGCGAGCGTGTACTACACCAGCGGTTTTCTCGACAGGTTCTGATTCTCCGGTGAGTGCGGTTTCGTTGACAAAGAGGTCCTTGGCGTCCAGAACGCGGCAGTCCGCGGGGATCATGTCGCCCGAGGCAAGGCGGATGATGTCGCCAATAACTACCTGTTCAAAGGGAATTTCTTCTCCCAGCGCGGAAGCAAGTTTGGGCTCTGAGGGAGCTTCGGGCTCGTCTGCAGCGTCTTCGGCATCGTCTGCGGCTTCATCTGCGGTGTATTCATCCTCGAAGTCCATGGTGGCATTTGCGTCGTCATCCGAGTTCTGGTTGAAGCCCTGGTCAGTGCCCTGTTCAGCGACCTGGTCCACACCCGTGTCATCAAAATCGATAGGACGACGGATAACTCTTGTAGTTGAGGTCACCATTTTGGAGAGCGCGGCCGCTGCCGAGGCTCCCTTGGAGCTCTGGACAAAGTCGATGATGCCGGAGATAAGCACCATTGCGGTGATGATGACGACGGTTGACGGGTCCTTCTCGCCATCTGCGGCAAGGGCCACGTTAGTGACGTAAGAAATGCCAGCGAGGGCAATCAAAATGAAGGTGAAAGGGCTTGCAAAGCTTTTGAGTAAGCGGATGATAAAGGGCTCTTCGGCGGCGCTGGTAATGACGTTTGGCCCGTCGAGGTCGTATTTTGCCTGCGCAATGTCAAGGGCAAGACCGTCCGGAGTGGTGTGGAATTTTCTACAGACGCTCTTCACCGAGTGAGTTGCGGCAAAGGTCAAGGACTGCCCAAGCTCTCCCGAGGTGGTCTGAGTTGTCTTTGGTTGGTCTGTGCGCTTCATGATTGTCATGTGCACCTCCGATGATTAGTGGGAACGAATGACTAACTGGTTGGTGTATGACACAAGCTGAAAGCGTTCTGTTATGTGCGAGATTTGAAACAGAATGGTCTGAAACCGGGGCATAGATTTATATGTCTACAGAATCGAGTCAATTGCAAACGAGCAGGTAAATCTGTAAATGTATAAGTCTATAAGAGTTCTTTCAGTTTCAATTCAGTTGAAATCAAATCTAAAACTTTTTATGGGAGGTTTCTTTATATCCCATACGCACATGAACAGAATCATCGTCGGCTGTCATACGTAAGCCGCTACTTCGACCAGGCATATAAAGCACCTCCTTAAAATTAGGTGTTTTGCAAGAGCAACGTCACTTAAAAAAATGAACGTCCGTCCACTCAAGCACTCTAAGAGTAGTTGGGTTGACGAGATTGGTCAAGTAATTACTATATACCCTATAAACAGGACATTTATTTAACACATGCTGCCGAGAAGAACGTCGGGTTGCAACGTCGAGAAGAGCGTTGCACATCGCGGTGAGTGCCGAACCGAACTGTTGACCGGCAACGTTGAGCGCTGCACTCTTGCAAGGAAGGGACCTCACATGGGCAAAGTGATTGTATTTGGAAGCCTGAACATGGATATCTCTATCGAGGCAGACAAGATGCCCCAGCAGGGTGAGACTATCGGAGGCAAAAATCTTGTCACCAGCCCAGGTGGAAAGGGTGCCAATCAAGCAGTCGCCGCAGCTCAAATGGGCGCGGACGTTCACATGATTGGCGCGGTTGGCGCTGACTCGTTCGGACAAGATCTCAAGCAGTCTCTTATTGGCTACGGAGTCAATGCAGAGCAGGTAGATGAGCTGTCTGGAGTTTCCACGGGTGTTGCAGTGATCGTGCGCGTTGGCGGCGATAACCGTATCATTTTGGACCACGGAGCTAATCACGTACGCACAGCCGACGACGTAAAAGCAGTGCTTGATCGCATTGCAAAGCCAGGAGATGTGTTCTTGACGCAGTTCGAGTGCGAGTTGTCGACCACGTTTGAGCTCATCAGATACGCACATGAGCTGGGACTCTATACGATGGTGAACCCGTCGCCATCGGCTACCATGACCACCGGTCTTCTCGCCAGCGTGGACGTGCTTTGCCTGAACGAGATTGAGTTTGCGGACTTGTTTGGCGAGGGCAAGATCAGCCCGCTGGCAGATCCCGAGGCTGCGGTGCAGAAGGTGCTTGCAAGTGGCGTGGCAACTGCGGTGTTGACGCTGGGTTCCAAAGGTTCCATTGCTGCCGACTCGCACGGCGTGTACCAGCAGAAATGTTACTGCGTGGACACCGTGGACACTACCTGTGCGGGCGACACGTTTATGGGTACGCTTGCCGCGTTCCAGGCATCGGGGCAGCTAGAGGGGCACGATATCAAGCAGGCGCTTGATGTGGCTGCAAAGGCTGCGGCGCTTGCCACCACTAAGGTTGGCGCCCAGCAATCAATTCCAACGTATCAGCAGGTAGTTGAGTTTTAGGTTAAAATTACAGTGATTATTGCTCCATAATTTGCAGCTTACACGCAGTTCAAATGGCTCCAACCAAGTCCAAACGCAGTCCACATGCAGTTCAAACGCACAAAGGAGACTTATGACAACGCTTTCAACTAAGACGCGCGTCATCATTGACACGGATCCCGGCATTGACGACGCCATTGCGCTGGGATTTGCCCTGTCCGCAAAGGCGCTGGATATCAAGCTTATTACTACCGTTAGCGGAAATGTTGGCATCGAGAACGTCACCAACAACGCCCTCAAGCTGCTCAAATTCTGGAATCAGCATGTGCCTGTTGCGCGTGGTGCTGCTGAGCCACTGCTCAGAAAACCGATGGACGCAAGTGACGTCCACGGCGCTTCGGGCATGAGGGGCTACGAATTTGACGGCATTCAGCCAGACTGTCTGCTCGAAGAAACTGCACTTGAAGCACAACATCGTGTCATCATGGAGGGTGCTTCGGCTGGCGAGAAAACCACGCTGGTGACGCTTGGTCCTCTGACTAACATCGCACTGTTGCTGAAAGCATATCCACAGGTCAAAGAGCATATCGAGCGCATTGTTATGATGGGCGGCGCGCTGACCCGTGGAAACCTTGGTGTCATGTCCGAATTTAACGTGGGCGTTGACCCCGAGGCAGCAAAAATTGTCTTCGCATCCGGCGTTCACGTGGCCATGGTTGGCCTTGAGGTGGGCGACGCTGCTCGCGTCATGCCCGAGGACATCGAGAACATCCAGAACTCCGGCAAGAGCGGCGACATGCTGGTCAAGCTGCTGCTCAACTACCGCGTTCACTACCAGGAGGAGGGCTTCAGCATGTACGACCCAACGGCCGTGGCCTACCTGCTGGCACCTCAGATGTTCGAGACCAAAGACGTGTTTGTGGACGTTGAGTGCGCTGGAGGCTTAACCGCTGGCTGCACCGTCGTTGACCTGGCCGGATACCTTGGCGAGAAACCCAACGCAACTGTATGCGTTGGCGTTGACCAAAAGGCATTCCGCACTTGGTTTGTCCACCAGATCCAAAAGTGCAACGTCCTCGACGGCTCCGCGCCTGCAGTTGAAGGCGTGCTGTTGAACTAGGGTATTGCAAGGGCAGTGTGCTGCTGGACCAACTTGCCACCAGGGTAGCGTACTGCATCAAAACTCACAAGAAAAAAGCCTCTTCTCGCCATTGAGAAGAGGCTTTGTTGTGCGTAAAAGTGCTGTTTACAGTGCTAGTTAGCCGATGATAGTCATTACTATCGGAATGACAATCGCAAAAAGCACCGTTGAAGTTGCAACAACGTTAGTTGCAAATTTGACGTCAGCCTTACCCTCGTTGGCCAAAATTGGCAGAACGGTTAGTGCTGGAACTGCAGCTTGGATGATAAACGTTCTAGTTTCAAGAACGTTCTGTGCACCAAATACGCTGGTGAACACCGCAATTACACCGACCACAATAAGCGGAGCGATGACAAATTTACCAATGAGCGTGATTGCCGTATCGCGATCAATTCGAATGCTTGAAAGTCCTGTCTCCTGCAAAATGATACCAATGTAAATCAGCGAAAGTGGAGTTACCAGATTGCCTAAATACGTAAGACCAGTGTTTAAAACTGCTGGAACAGGAATGCTGAACACGAGAAAAACGAGGGCAACCAAGAAACCAATTAATGGCGGAGGCAGCAACTTGCTGATATTAAGTTTATGATCAGCTGCATTGTTTTTCTCGCCGTCATTTTCTGTTGGTATTGGATCACCGTAAATGAAGAAGATTCCAATCGCCCAGGTAGAAATGGTGTTCATGATGTAGTACACCAAAAAGTATGGCACAGCGTGCTCGCCAAAAAGTGCAAGATTAAGTGGCATGCCAATAAAAATTGTGTTTGCATTTGCAAAGGTATTGAGCATCAAGCCTCGACGACCTTGTTGGACGCGGAAAACGTTGATAACCAAAAATCCTGCAGCATATGACAAAGCAAAGCTGACTGCCGTAATGACAACTGCTGGTCCAAGTTGTAGAAGCTGATCGAGCGATAAGTTCTTAAGCACTGCTACAAAAATGGACGCTGGAAGTGCTACGTTCATAATGAGTTTTGATGCTTGACCTGCAAATGTATCGTTGAGCCAGTTGATCTTTCGCAGCACATAACCAAGCACAATAATCAAAATGATAGGCAGCACATTCTGTAATGATGTCAAAAAGACAGACATTCTATGCCTCTAACTCCTTGTAGACAGGGAACCACTTAAGGGCGTCAACTGCCTCTTTTGCATCGGCAATTGGCTCGCGGTTCAGACCCTGCCTAACTGCCTCCCCTGCAACGCCAACAGCAATACGCTCGGAGAATTCGGTAATCTTGGAGACTGGAGGAAGAATTGCCGCACCAGGCTTTGTGGTGTCGACGATTCCACCAAGCGAGTGAGCTGCCAGGGAAATCATCTGGTCTGTGAGCAGGCGAGCCTTTGATGCAAGTGCGCCAAGTCCAAGGCCTGGGTAAATTAAGGCGTTGTTAGCCTGACCAATCTGGTAGGTTACGCCGTTGAGCTCGACGTCGTCTGAAGGGACTCCGCAGGCTACAAGCGCGCGACCGTCTGTCCAGGTCAGCAGGTCTTGGGCGGTTGCCTCCGCAAGTTTAGTTGGGTTGGACAGAGGGAAGACCATAGGGCGCTCGCAATGAGCTGCCATTTCGCGAATAATCTCTTCAGTGAAGGCACCGTGAACGGTAGAGGTTCCAACCATGATTGTTGGGTGAACCGTCTTTACAACGGCCGCTAGGTTGGTGAGCTCGTCAGCGTTTGCGAACTCAGAACGCTTGCGAGCAAATGGCTTCTGCTGTGGAGTGAGGTTGTCCATATCGTCGAAGAGCAAGCCCTGACGATCTACCAGGTAGAAGCGCTTACGAGCCTCTTCACGGTCCATTCCCTGGTCCACAAATTCCTGAAGCACACGCTCAGCGATGCCGCAACCAGCAGTTCCTGCGCCAAAGCAGAGATATACCTGGTCGACGAGTTTCTCGCCAGAAATATTGAGGCCACCGAGGATGCCTGCAAGGGTAACAATACCAGTACCCTCGACGTCGTCGTTGAAGACAGGGTAGGTGTTCTTGTAGCGGTCCAGGATTGCTGCAGCGTGCGAGCGGCCGAAGTCCTCGAAGTGCAGGTAAAGGTTAGGGAAGAGCTTCTCGACGGTGGTTACAAAGTTGTCAATGAATGCGTTATAGCGATCTTCATCAACGCGCTTGTGGCGTTCGCCCAGGTATAGCGGGTCATCGAGAAGTTCCTGGCGATTGGTGCCAGCATCAATAACAACAGGCATGATGCGATTAGGGTCAACACCAGCTGCGGCGGTGTAAACCATGAGCTTGCCAACGGAAATCTCGACACCGTTAGTGCCCCAGTCGCCGATGCCCAGGATTGCTTCTGCGTCGGTGACGACAATCAGGTCGATGTCTCTACCTGCGGCTGCGTTCTTCAGCGAGGTTTCAAGGTCCTCAGGACGATCAACTGACAGGAAGCATGCATACTGTGGATCGACATAGCGCTGAGAATACTGCTCAATATCTGGTGCGATGGTTGGGTCGTAGACGATAGGCATGAACTCTTCAACATGCTTGGAGAACAGGTTGTAGAACAGCGTGCGGTTCTCGGAGAAAAGCCTCATGAGATAGTGACGCTTTGTCTCGAGGTCAGGATATTGTTGGAAAAGCACGTATGCCTGCTCAGCTTGCTCCTCGATGGTCTGAATGTTTTGAGGAAGAAGGCCTACTAGGCCATATTTTTGGCGCTCCTCCTGCGTAAAAGCGGTTCCCTTGTTCAAAAATGGATCATTCAGTAGTTCAAAACCCGTCTTCATGATGCCTCCTTAGCGCATCAGCTTTAATAATTGCCGTATTTGGCGCAGATAGAATATGGTTTCTATCTGAGATAACAATACCCATATTCTGTTATGAATGTACGAGAATTAGAAGAAATCCCCTTCTTTTTAGAAAAATTTTCTTTGCTAAACATACATGTTTACCTGTGCATATATATATTTGGTCAAACTGACAAGGTGATGTTTTCAAATACCAAAGTCGTGTTTTCAAATTCTTTTGAAAGAATCGTTTTAACGGAGAAATGTAAGTCAGATTAATGCCAACTGCGGTTTTGCTGAGCGCTTGTCATGCAAGTGGTAAAAAATCCGTTTAGTTGGAATATTCAGTAGCGACTAGTTTTTATGCAAGCCATCTACCTGCGGTTTTGTTACGGATAAAAATAGCAAAATCTGGACACTTTTTGTCACCTGTGCAAACGCAAGTCAGGAATTTCCGTGATCGTGATTTGACTTCCAACTAAACGGATTTTTTACCCAAAAGAGGGGTCGAATTTTGGTGGGTCAAATTTTTGATACAAAACTCCGCATAAACAAGGTGGAATATGCAATTTTCTCGGGTGATTGGATGTTGCTCGGTCAATTGGATAGTGGTCGGCTCTCAAAGCGATGTTATTTCACCACAACAGCACCTTCAGGAAGCGTAATATCCGCATCAGTTGCAATTAAGAGGTTGTTACCTGGTGTTTTAGGAGTATCAGGCCACTCGGGCACGTAAGCGATATGCGTAAACTCCTGCGCAAACACGCCTGCAACTTGGGAAAGCAGCGCAGAACCGCGACCTTCCAGCGGACAGCGAATATCGGCCAGATACACCCCGTCAGCTGCAAGCTTTTCTTTAACCACTTGCGTCCCAGCCATAGTTCCCAGAGGTCCAAGTGATTTGCGACCAGCAAATACCTCGTTTACCAGCACGTCAATACTGCCGGCATCTGCGTTCTGCAGAACCTTCCACGCATCGTCTTCGACAACGCGCAACTCACTTGAAGCTGCAGCCAGCGCTTCGTCCAGAAAGAAATGTTCGCGCGCAAGCAAGACTATCTTTGGATCAATTTCAATCGCGTCAATTACGCCGCCGCTCATGTGCGTAGCCAGGTATTTTGGCAGCGAGAAACCTCCTCCGCCCATGACTACAACGTGACCCTCTGGTGCCACCTGCTGGATGACCTTCGCCATCATGCGGTGATAGTGGACGCAAAGCTCAAAGCGCAGCTTAGGCGCAATGTAGCTTACGGACTGGAAGGTGCCATTAACGTTGAGCAGTCTAATGGGCGTACCGTCGGCGTCTTCGGAGTCAAAAATCATCGTGAGGCCAAATTTGGTACGCGTCACAAAAACGCCTCGAGCGCGCAGAATAAACAGAAATAGCTGGTAAATGCCAATAATGGCAAGCCCCGCTACGGTCGACCAGATAAAAAATGTCCAAAAATCATGTAAGACCATGTTAATTCCTTGTTAGTAAGGTTTCCCTCGGTTATACTAGCCGATACGGCGTTTTTTCTGAACGCTTTTACAGGAAAAGATTTTCTGGGGGTTTATATGATTTTAGGACTTGGTATTCCTGAGCTTCTGATTATTGTTTGCGTTGTTATGGTCATCTTTGGACCTAAGAACCTTCCAAAGCTCGGCAAGGCTGTCGGCGAGACCGTCAAGAGCGTTCGTGAGGGCATGGAGTCTGAGACCAAGGAAGAAGCCAAGGAGCCAGAGGCTGAGGTCGTTGAGGACGAAGAGTCCAAAAAGGCTGAGTAACCCCATCTCACACGTATAGACTGACTGACCCATCAACAGAAAGAACACGATGGACACTACTAAAGAGATTGTACTTACCCCAGAAGGCCGTCAGAAGCTTGTCGATGAGCTGGCTTATCGTGAGGGCGAGAAACACGACGAGATTGTTGAGCGCATCAAAGAGGCCCGTGGTTTTGGTGACCTTTCTGAGAACTCCGAGTATGACGCTGCAAAAGAAGAGCAGTCTCACAACGAGTCCCGCATCAACGAGATTCGCCAGATTCTCTCTGTCGCAAAGGTTGTCGAGGGCGGCAGCAAGCGCAACGTCACCGTTGCAATCGGTACAACCGTCGAGCTTGCTGATGCAAAAGGCAAGACAACTAAGTATGTAATTGTTGGTACTACTGAGACTAACTCCCTTGAGCACAAGATCTCTAATGAGTCCCCAGCTGGCGAGGCTCTTATTGGTCATAAGAAGGGCGACGAGGTTGAGTTCACCACGCCAAACGGCAAGGTGAAGAAGTACACCATTACCTCTATTACTCGCTAGACTGGCACAAAAGATTTTGGTCGCCCCGTGTCCGTCTGGCGCGGGGCGTTTTTACGTGGAGGATACATGTCCGAAGTAGAGAACAACATCGCTGGTGGCTCGTCTGCCGATGAGGGTGCTGCCGCCACCGGCGCAGAGAACGCTGCTGCAACCGCCGTCGACGCAACCGAGGTCACCTCAGAGGCTTCCATCAACGACGAGCGCGCCCAGCGCCGCGCCCGTCGCCAGGCACTGCTTGACACCGGCGTTGACCCATACCCAATCAAGTCCACCGTCACTGCTCACGTCGCTGAGCTGGAGGAGCGCTACGCTGACCTCGAGGACGGCCAGACTGGCGAGGAAGTCTATTCCGTAGCCGGCCGCGTCCGCGCCATCCGCAACCAGGGCAAGATCGCGTTTGTCGTGGTAGAGGACTATACCGGCCAGATTCAGCTTTTCTGTCGTATCAACAACCTTGACGAGAAGAATTGGGAGCTCCTGGGTCTTCTCGACCTTGGCGACATCATCGGCGCAACCGGCGCCATCATGCGCACTCGCCGCGGCCAGCTTTCCCTGGCAGTCACCTCGCTGGAGGTCCTCTCCAAGTCGCTGCGTCCTCTGCCTGAGAAGTTCCACGGCCTCACCGACCGCGAGGTTCGTTATCGCCAGCGCTATGTTGACCTCATCATGAACCCCGAGGTCCGCGACGTGTTCCGCAAGCGCTCTCAGATCATCTCCATCATCCGCCAGTTCATGGAGGCGGACGGTTACATGGAGGTTGAGACCCCTGTTCTTCAGGAGATTCTTGGCGGCGCAAACGCAAAGCCGTTCATCACGCACTACAACGCTCTGAACACCGAGAACTACCTGCGCATTGCAACCGAGCTTCCACTGAAGCGCCTGCTTGTTGGCGGCCTTGAGCGCGTCTACGAGCTTGGTCGCCAGTTCAGAAACGAGGGCACCGATCTCACGCACAACCCAGAGTTCACCTCTATGGAGGCATATGCCGCCTACTCTGACCTGGCCGGCATGCGCGAGCTTTCCCAGAACCTCTTCCAGGAGATTGCCCGCAAAGCTTGCGGCTGCGAGGAGGGCCACGAGGTCATCACTTATCAGGGCACCGAGGTTGACCTCTCCGGCAACTGGCGCGTCGCGTCCCTGGCAGAGATTGCGTCCGAGGTCACCGGCGAGGAGCTCTCCATTGACACCCCTATCGAGAAGCTCCGCGCAGTCCTGGACCGCTATGAGATTGAATGGAATCCAGAGTGGCAGGCCGGCAAGCTGTTGTTTGAGATCTACGACGAGCTTGGCGAGAAGAGCATCGTAAACCCAACCTTTGTTTGCGATTATCCTGCAGAGGTCTCTCCGCTCACCAAGCGCAAGGCAGATGATCCTCGTCTGACCGACCGCTTTGAGCTCATTATCTGCGGCGCAGAGTACGCAAACGCATACTCCGAGCTCAACGACCCCGTTGACCAGGAGGAGCGCTTTGCAGCGCAGATGGAGGCTAAGCGTCAGGGCGACGAAGAGGCCATGGAATACGATTACGACTTCATCCGTGCACTTGAGTACGGTATGCCACCAGCGGGCGGTATCGGCTACGGTATCGACCGCATGATGATGCTCTTCTGCGATCAGCCTTCTATTCGCGACGTCCTTCTCTTCCCACAGCTTAAGCCCGAGAAGCGCTAAGAGTTTAGAGTCTGCGGCGGATTTTTTGCTGCGACACACCCACGTTGAGACTAAAAGCGTGCGGCACACTCGTTCTAAGGCCCCTTGCATTCACACGATAGTCACATCAATTAAAGCCGGTACCTGCACTTTTACGGGTACCGGTTTCTTGTGATTGTGGACGTTACCTTTTGGGTACATACCTATCCAAATTAAGATAGTTTTGAGAGGTTTCAGCACATGTTTGATAAATTCACTGACAGAGCGCGTAAAGTCATGAGCCTGGCTCAGGACGAGGCTCGCGGTCTTGGCCAGATGTATGTTGGTACCGAGCACCTGCTACTTGCTCTCATCAAAGAGGGGGAGGGCATTGCTGCTCAGGCTTTGGCTAAGCTGGAGGTCTCGTATGATGAGGCCCTAGCAACCGTAAAAGAGCTCACTACAGGCGCAGGAGATCCTATTCCTGGCGGCCACATTCCGTTTACTCCTCGCGCAAAACGCGTGCTAGAGGACGCGTATAGAGAGACCATGACCCACGGTCAGAGCTATATTGCAACAGAGCATCTGCTTTTAGGCATTGTGTCTGAGGGCAATGGTCGCGCTATGGATGCCCTGCGTACCATGGGTGTTTCGGGCGACGCAGTAAGAAACGCCGTTGATGAGCTGGTTGCTCAGACTCCAGAAGACGCGCCTGCTGGTCCTCGCATGGCAGAGCCTCGCATTGAAGGTGGCATCTTTGGCATGCCCGTCGGTGCTGGTCAGATGCGTCCTAACACAAACGATGACGCCTCCATGCTGGAGCAGTTTGGCCGTAACCTTACCAAGCTTGCCGCAGATAAGAAGCTTGACCCCGTCATTGGCCGTGACCGCGAGATTGAGCGTGTCATGCAGGTTCTTGCGCGTCGTCAGAAGAACAACCCACTTATCCTGGGAGACCCTGGCGTTGGTAAGACAGCCATTGTTGAGGGCTTGGCTCAGCTCATTGCTTCCGGCAATGTTCCTGACATTCTGCGCGGAAAGCAGGTTTGGACGCTTGACCTGGCAAGCTTGGTAGCTGGCTCTAAGTATCGCGGCGAATTTGAGGACCGCATGAAGAAGGTTGTTGCTGAACTGGAGAAATCCAAGAATGACATCCTCTTCATCGACGAGATTCATACCGTCATTGGTGCCGGCTCCGCAGAAGGTTCTATTGATGCTGCGTCCATCCTTAAGCCACCGCTGTCTCGTGGAGAAATCCAGGTCATCGGCGCAACCACGGCAGAAGAGTACCGTAAACATGTCGAGAAGGACGCTGCATTTGAGAGGCGTTTCCAACCTGTCAATATCGGTGAGCCAAACAACGATGACACCATTTCTATCATTCACGGTCTACAGGACCGCTATGAGAAGCATCACCACGTTCACTATACAGAGGCTGCCATCAAGGCTGCCGTTGCGCTTTCGAGCCGCTACATCCAGGACCGCTTCCTGCCAGACAAGGCAATTGACGTCCTCGATGAGGCTGGTGCTCGCGCTCGCATCCACAAGATGAGCCTTCCACCAGAGATTGCCCAGGTAGACGCAGATCTTCTCCGCGTTCGTACCCAGAAATCCGAGGCAGCAAGCGCTCAGGAGTTTGAGCAGGCAGCTCGTCTGCGCGACCAGGAGAAATCTCTGGTAGCAGAGAGGGATCGCCTGGAGACTGAGTGGCGCGAGCAGCTGGACAAGAACATTGTTACCGTTGACGAGGACGATATTGCAAAGGTTGTCTCTGGCATTACCGGCGTTCCTGTTTCTAACCTCACCGAGACTGAGGCTTCAAGGCTGCTTCGTACAGAAGACATCCTTCACCAGCGTGTTGTTGGTCAGGATGAGGCTGTTGTTAAGGTTGCAAAGGCAATCCGCAGAAGCCGTAGTCCTCTCAAAGACCCTAAGCGCCCTGGCGGCTCCTTTATCTTCCTGGGACCTTCCGGTGTAGGTAAGACTGAGCTTGCAAAAGCCCTGGCAGAGTTCTTGTTTGGCTCCGAAGATGCCCTGCTATCTTACGATATGTCCGAGTACATGGAGCGTCACACCGTAGCTAAGCTGGTTGGCGCACCTCCAGGATATGTGGGTTACGATGAGGGCGGAGAGCTCACTAAGGCTGTTCGTAGGCGTCCATACTCTGTTCTGCTCTTTGACGAGATTGAGAAGGCTCATCCAGACGTCTTCAACATCTTGCTGCAGATTCTGGACGAGGGCCGCTTAACTGACGGCCAAGGTCGTCACGTGGACTTCTCCAATACGGTTGTCATCATGACATCTAACATTGGTGCTCGCGAGATTGCCCGCACCAATACTATGGGCTTCTCGTCAGAAGGCTCTAAGGGACTCTCCGACAAAGAGATTACCAGCCGTGTTATGTCCGAGCTCAAGCGTGGATTCCGCCCAGAGTTCTTGAACCGTGTGGACGAGATTGTTGTCTTCAAGTCGCTCTCTACCGAGCAGCTTCGTGGCATTGTTGACCTCATGGTTCTTGAGCTGCGCGATCGCCTGATTGCCAACGGCATGTCCATTGAGCTTACCGAGGCCGCAAAGGACTTGATTGCCAAAGACGGAACCGACCCTGTCTACGGCGCTCGTCCGCTGCGCCGCACCATTCAGTCGATGATTGAAGACCCACTGTCTGAGGAGCTTCTCTCTGGTCAGTGGACCGCAGGCGACATTGTTGCTGTTGATGTTGACGCTGAGGGCAAGAAGCTTGTGTTCACCAAGACCACGGGCGTCATCCCTGAGCCTCGCAAGAAAGAGACAATGGCGCAGCTTGATCAGATGGATGTCAGCATGGGACCATCCTCGCTGCCACAGGGTAGTGCAGGCGGTTCGTCCGACCTGATGTCCTCCGCCGAGTAAGACACTTCGACCCGAGGTTCTGCCTCGGGTCTTTTTGTATCGCAGCTAAAACGCACAGTTCTCTTGGCAGAAGCTCTTGGCGAGAAACCCGTCTTCTCCAAACCGTCACTACACGCGCCGGCAACAAAACCGTATACTTGAAATGTTGAAACAAATTGAAGCCGCAAACGTACCAGATCGCAAAACGCAGCCTGTAGCTGCAAGTAATTAAGGGAGAGCCATGGAGCCAACGCAACTTGATCCAAGCGCAACAGAAAACGAGGACCGTATTGCCACCGCTCTGAAGATGACTGCCCCTGGCACAGCGCTCCGCGTTGCACTGGACATGATTATCGCCGGCCGCTTGGGCGCCCTCATTTGCGTGGGAGATACAGAAAACGTCCTTGCTGCGGGCGGAGATGGTTTCAAACTTGATGTTTCTTTCACAGCAAATCGATTGTTTGAGCTCTGCAAGATGGATGGCGCTGTGGTGGTGGACAAAGATCTCACCAGAATTCTTCGCGCTAACTTCCACCTCAATCCTGATGCAACGCTTCCAACTGCAGAAACAGGCACTCGTCACCGTACTGCCGCTCGCATGAGCTTGCTCACCAAGTCTATTGTGATTGCAGTGTCTTCTCGCCGTTCGTTGATTACGGTCTACGTTGATGGTCACGTTATTCCGCTGAAGTCAGTACCAGCCATTATGTCTACTGTCAATCAGCTGTCGGTTGCCATGCAAAATACGCGCCAGCAGCTTGATCGTGCGCTTTTACGCCTAACCGCTCTTGAGCTTGATAACTACGTTACCCTGGGCGATGTAGCAGGTATTTTCTACCTGTTTGAGGTTCTTTTGAGTGCCGCTGACCAGCTTGATTCTTGTCTTTTGGAGCTAGGTAGCGAGGGAAAAACCACCGCTATGCAGCGCGAGGAATATTTGGGCGGCATCGACGAGGCCTATAACCTGATGATTCGCGACTACGCCGTAGATTCTTCCGCTGAAGAGGCGCGCGCCATTCGCCGCCGCTTCCACGAGACAGCCAATACCGAGCTACGTTCCGCAGAAAGCGTTGGTCAGATTCTGGGCTACTCCGATGGCCGCGGAGAAGATGCGTCCATGGAGCCTCTGGGCCTGCGCACACTTTCCCGCGTTCACGTGGTCAACGATGAGATTGCGGCCAGAATTGTTGACGCCTACGACAACCTGCAGCAGCTGCTTCACGTTGCAGAAAACGATACATCAAGCCTCAAATCTCTGGGTGTCGAGAACCCCGGTGCACTTGCTAACAGTCTCCGCAGAATGTGGGGTAAGTCAGAATAATGGCTGCAAGCAGCACCTGTGCAAAGGTCGTGTCAAAGCCACGTCCTTCTCGCTTTTCTACACATGGAGCAAAAGCCGATACCGTTGCCGTCATTGTGGCCGGTGGCATTGGCGAGCGCTTTGGGTATCCTGATGGCAAGCAGTTTATTTCTGTCTGCGGTCTTCCGCTGATGAGCTGGTCAATCCTTGCGTTTGATCATGCGCCAAGTGTGGCTCACATTGTGATTGCTTGCTCTGACGAGAAACGCGCTGCAGTTCAAGAGGGTGTTGTGGGCAAGCTTGTACTCCACAAGCCTGTTCACTTTGCAACGTCTGGTGCTACCAGACAGGAATCGGTTTACAACGCGCTCCAGGTAGTCCCTGCTGGATATGATTTTGTTTCTGTTCATGATGCGGTTCGCCCGCTCATTGAGGTAGAGACTATTGAGCAGGTCATTGGTACAGTTCGCAAGTCGCCTAAGATTGCGGGAGCAATTTTGGCTCACCGCGCAACTGATACGCTAAAGCGCGTAGATGGTGCAACCATTGTAGATACGCCTGATCGCTCAACGTTCTGGGCTGCTCAGACCCCTCAGGTGTTCAAGACACGCACACTTCTTGAAGCTCATGAGGTGGCTCGACAAGAGGGTTATCAGGGAACCGATGACTCGTCATTAGTTGAGCGACTAGGTCTTACGGTGCTGTGCGTTGAGTCGCAACGAGAAAACGTGAAGGTCACGTACCCGTCTGACCTTGCAATTGTTGAGGCTACGCTCAGCCGTCGCCTGGTAGAAGGTGCAACCGGAAGTGGGGCTGTAGAGTGAGCATGCCAGAGCTTAAAATTGGCCACGGATACGATGTTCATCGCCTGGTAGAGGGTAGAGATCTTATCTTGGGTGGCATCAAAATTGAGCACACCAAAGGTCTTCTCGGCCACTCCGATGCCGATGTTTTGGCTCATGCGCTTATGGATGCCCTGCTAGGAGCCGTGCGTGCTGGTGACATTGGTCAGCTTTTCCCCGATACAGACCCCGCTTATGAGGGCGCTGATTCTATGGTGCTTCTGTCCCATGTTATGCAGCTTGTTCGTAATGAGGGCTTTGAGCTTCTGGATTGTGATTGCACCGTTGCAGCTCAGGCGCCTAAGTTACTTCCTCATCGTGATGCTATGAGAAACCGCATGGCAGAGGTTATGGGTGTTTCGCCAGATAAAGTTGGCGTTAAAGCAACCACTACCGAAGGCCTTGGCTTTGTGGGTACTCAAGAAGGTATTGCTGCCTGGGCAGTTGTGCTGCTGGGACGCACCGCGCAATAAATTACAGCTCTACGATATGGTCGGCTGCTTCCACCACTTTAGGGTCATGAGATATGAGAAGTATTATGTGGTCTTGTTTGACCTTCTTCAGAAGATCAAGAAGAACATCAACACTTTTTTGATCTAATGCAGAGGTTGGCTCGTCAAGCAACATAACACTTGGATTCATAAGCATCATGCGGATAATTGCAATCTTTTGCTTTTCTCCACCAGAGATAGCTGAGCTTCGTTCAGCCAGGCGAACGTCAAGATTTTGATCGTCACCAAGCAGCAATTTTTCCAAATTGAATAGCTTGATATAGCTGATTATCTCTTCATCTGTTGGTTGGTTTTTGCAGAGTAAGGTCAGATTATTTCTTACTGTATCGTCAACAATGCTTGGCTCTTGCTCGGTAAATCCAAGCGTATTTTTTCGAAGCTCATACTGATTAATTTGAGTTAGCAAGTCCTCATTTATAGCAATAGTGCCTGATAGGTGAGAAGACCACTCTCCGTTAATGAGCTTCAGAAATGTTGATTTGCCTGTACCGTTTCCACCGGTAATGGCGTATATATTTCCTTTTGCAAAATTACAAGACAAGTTGTTCATCAGTACTTTATTTGTATGTGGATAAGAGAAAGATACATTTGTGCAGGTAATTTGATTAACGTTCGCTGATGGAATGATGTTACCAACGGATTCTTGAGGTAAATCTAAAATCTGCTCAATTCGATCAAGGCTTACCGTAATGCTCTGATAAGCCATACCAAATTCCATAAGAAGCGTAATAGAACCTAAGAGCGATACAAAATAGCTTGAGATAGTTGCAATATAGCCAGGCTGCAGTGCTCCAAGGAAAATTTGATATGCACAGGTAATAAAGACAATGGCTTGGAATACGGCAATCACAGCATTGTTTAATTCCTGTACGCCAAACTCAAGCTTGTACTGCTCATGAATAGCACTACGAAGCTTTTGATTGACGGCATAGTGCTGATTAAAGAAACGCTCAAAGAGGGAATGACGCCTGATGAAATCTACATCAGTGAACTGCGAGAGTTCAATCGATCCATACTGGGACCGCAGTTCTTTAGATTCTTTGTATCTTTTATAGGCCGAAGCTTGGATTTGCTTATAGATAATAAAACTCACCAACAACAGAACAGCTGTTACAAGAGCGGTTAATGGGTTCAAATATAAAATAATCGCAAGCGTGCCTATAACAGAGACCGTAGTTGTTGCAAAGCTCACGCATTGTGTAAGTATAAAAATTGAAACGTCATTAGAATCGTTATTTACTGTCTGGCGGTAATGTCCAGAATCATATGACGAGAAAAACGATGAATCTGCATGTTGTATCTTGTCAATCAGCTGTCGCTCAATAGTAAACGAAGAATCAATTTGTAACTGACAATAGCGTGTTTTAGCAAGATAGGAACAGCCGGCAATAAGGATTCCTAGTGCGGCAACCACGGCGCAATAGAAAAGTATCTCGCTCCAAATTGTCCCTGAAATAAAAAGATTAATTACAAATCCAACAAGAAGAGGTTGGATCACCATAAGCGCTGTGACAAAGAATGACAGAAAGAGAAAAATCGCAAGACTGCCTTTATCCAGAATGGTAGATATACAGTAGTGGATAATGTTAAAAAACTTACTCATTCAAATCACCTTCTGAAGTTGTTAAGAGTAAGATTTCTTGTCTTCTAGTTCTTCGCAGTTTTGATTCAAATATAAATTTCTTAAATTTTTGTTCATCAAGTTTAATAAAACAAAAAAACAAATCCAGCACTAATCCGTGAACGGTAACAAAATTGAATCTTGATTAGTACGGTATGGAACTCAAAGGTTTTCCACAAACCGTTTATACTTACACCAATACACAATGGTTGCGAGGAGTATGCATGCTTGTCTATAACACTCAGACGCATAAAAAAGAAGAGTTCAAGCCAATCGACGAGGGCAAAATCCGCATGTACGTGTGCGGTCCTACGGTTTACGATCAGATTCACATCGGAAACGCCCGTACCTTCCTCTCGTTTGACGTTATTCGCCGTTACCTGATGCACAAGGGTTATGAGGTCACCTTCGCTCAGAACCTGACTGACGTTGACGACAAGATTATTCAGCGCGCTATTGAGCAGGGAAGGACTGCTCAAGAGGTTTCTGAAGAGTTTTCTCAGGCGTTCATTGAGCAGATGCATCGCTTCAATATTCTGGATCCAGATATTCGTCCTCGCGCAACGCACGAGATTGAAGCCATGCTCCAGATGATTCAATCTTTGATTGAACAGGGTCACGCTTACGCGGTGCCTTCGGGCGACGTGTACTTCTCGGTTCGTTCTGACCATGGTTATGGTGTGCTTTCTGGTCGCGATCTTGATCAGCTTCGCGCAGGTGAGCGCGTTGAGGTTAATGACGAGAAACGCGATCCATTTGACTTTGCACTCTGGAAGGCTGCTAAGCCTGGTGAGCCTAGCTGGTCAAGCCCTTGGGGAGAAGGTCGTCCAGGTTGGCACAGTGAGTGCTGCGCCATGATTCATCGCTACCTGGGCACTCCCATTGACATTCACGGCGGTGGCTCTGACCTGGTATTCCCTCATCATGAGAACGAGACTGCGCAGGCATCTTGCGCCTGGCACGCTCCTCTCGCCAATTATTGGATGCACACCGGAATGCTTCGCGTTGATGGCGAGAAGATGTCCAAGTCTTTGGGTAACTTCTACACGCTCAAGGAAGTTTTGGACAAGTACCCTGCAGATGCAGTAAGACTTTTGATGCTTCAGACGCACTATCGTGCACCACTTGATTTCTCGTTTGAGCGTCTTGAGGGAACCGTTGGCACGCTTGAGCGCATGAAGACCTGCGTTGCAAATCTCCGTTGGGCTTTCAAGCAGTCTTCTGCTCAGCACGAACTTTCCGATGCTGATTGCACGCTTGCTGAGGCAATTAACACAGCTCAGAGTGAGTTTGACGCTCAGATGGATGACGATTTCAATACCGCAGGAGCGCTTGCTGCCATCTTTGCGCTGGTAACTGCTGCAAATACATATCTTGCAGAGGTTGGTCAGAACGTTGGCGCTAGTCCTGTTCTTCGTGCAGCAGATATGTTGTGCGAGCTTACGGGAGCTTTGGGAATTGATTTGACTCAGGCGGCGTCTACCTCTGATTTACCAGAAGAGCTTGTGACGCTTGCCGCCCAGGTGGCAGGCTATGAGGGCTCGTCAGCTGACGAGGCTGCAGAGGCTTTGCTTGCTGCTCGTCAGGAGGCTCGTTCCCAGAAAAACTGGGCAGTTGCTGATCAAATTAGAGACGGCATTGCCGAGCTTGGACTTTTGATTGAAGATACCGCCGCTGGCGCTCGACTTAAGCGTAAGGCAGACTAACTATGGCAAGAAATCAGCGTTCTACCTCTAAAAACACTCGTTCCGAGGGTGCTGCCGGACGCGGCGGAGCTGCAGGCCGCGGTGGAGCAGGTCGCGGCGGCGCAGGTCGCGGTGGCGCTGCAAGTCGCGGCTCCAAAAAAGCTGCCGACTGGGGCGGTTATTTCGGCGCCAAGAATGGCCAGGGCTCAAAGGGTGGCCGCTCTGCACAAGGCGCACACGCAGCTCAGGGCACTCGTGGGCAGCGAAGCGCTGGTGGACAGCGAGGCGCTGGTGCTGTACGTCCCGGCAACAAGAAGCCTGCAACCGATCTTATCGAGGGTCGTCGCGCAGTAGCTGAGGCGCTGACCGTAGGCATTCCTTTGAAGAATGCGCTGGTACAGGCTGCAAGCGGACAGAAGGACCAGGAGATTGAGGCGCTTGCGCGCCAGCTCGAGCAGGAGGGTATTCCTGTTGAGCGTGTTGCAAAGCCAGTGCTTGACTCGCTTTCAAGCCACGGCGCTCACCAGGGCGTTATTGTCCGTACACAGCCGTTTGCCTACGCCGACCTCTCTGAAATCATTCAGCGCGCCGGTTCTGAAAACGCGCTGGTTGTGGTCTTGGATCACGTCACCGACGAGGGAAACTTTGGCGCAATCGTAAGAAGTGCCGAGGTAGTTGGCGCAGCCGGCGTCGTTATTGCAAACGCTCGCGCCGCCCGAGTTGGCGTTGGAGCGTACAAGACTTCCGCTGGAGCCGTGCTTCACCTGCCAATCGCTCAGGTTTCTAATCTGCCGCGCGCTCTCGAAGAGCTCAAAGCCGCAGGTTTTTGGACATGTGGCTCTACCGAGCATGCCACTCAGTCCGTATGGGAGGCTCCTATGGGAGGTCGCCTTGCACTTGTCATGGGTTCTGAAGGTTCAGGAATTTCTCGCCTTATGCTCGAGAAGTGCGATTTTACGTGCAAACTTCCTCAGTTTGGCCAGGTAGAGTCCCTGAACGTTGCTCAGGCAACAACGGTCATGTGCTACGAGTGGCTCCGCAGGACTCAGGAAGCGTAAGTCCAGGAAGCATAAGCTCAGGACGTGTAAGCCCAGGAAGCGTAAGGTATGTCTCAGAAAAAATCGCTGCTTGTAGTCGATGGCTATAACGTCATGTTGGCAACTCCTCGCTATGAGGCGCTGCTGGATGAGCATGGCTCGTCTACGCAAGAAACCGCTGCTGAGAGGGCCTATCACCTCAATACCGATCCGTTTTATCGCGCCCGTTTGGCGCTCATTTCTGACGTTGCCACGTTTGCGCAGGGCACTTACGAGGCCGTTATTGTGTTCGACGGCAAGGGAAACGTAAACGACGAGCGCCCGGAGCGCAGCCATGCTGGCGTGCAGCTGGTTTTTTCCGAGACGGGGGAGTCCGCAGATAGCGTCATCGAGCGCCTGGTCACGGACGCGCGAGAGGCTGGTCGCAAGGTATTTCTGGTTACGTCGGACCGAGACATCCGCGCCACGGCCGGCTTTGGCCCCGGCGAGGTCACGCGCATTGCAAGTACATCTCTGGTTCATGAGATTTCCCAGGCAGATAACGTTGTCGAAGAGATGCGTCGCGATCAAGTCAGCACACGCATGACGCTTGAAGACCGTATTTCCCCAGAACAGCGCGAGAAACTCTGGAAACTCCTGGGCAGATAAGCCGCGAGGCTAGCGTCTCACGCACCCAATGCGCTTGATTCGATTGACGCGCCAATGCACCTGACGCGTCAATTTGACTGACGCGCCTGAGCGCAATCAGCACGCCTGATTTCTGCAAAGAATCTGTAAAATTTGCCTGATAACAGCAAAGAATCGGTGGATTTGCCTGATTTCATCAAAGAATCGGTGGCTCAAATACAGATTCTTTGCATTTTTCAGGCGGGTCTTTCGTGACGTAGCTTTAGATCTGGGTGTGGCGTCATGGACGCTTTCATGGAGCCTGATTTTCTCGCCGAGTCTGAGCTATTTGCCGGAAAAGTTCACCATATCTGAGCTATTTGCCGGTTTTTCTCGCCAAGTCTGAGCTGTTTTACACAGACATGATGTGGTTTTCAGGCTAGCCAGACTTGATGAGCAGCGCATTAGCACCAAGTTAGCTCCTACAGAAGGGAAGTGCTCCTACATGCTGTATCGACCAGTTTGTGGAGAAAAATTTCTCGAAAATTGAGACTAGACCAAAGACAGAAAAGTCTATAGAATATCCTCTGCACTTGATGCCGCTATAGCTCAGCTGGTAGAGCAACTGACTTGTAATCAGTAGGTCCCGGGTTCGAAGCCTGGTGGCGGCACCACTTGAATTTTCAGCCAGGCATTGCCTGGCTTTTTTCGTGCAAATTTTAGGGCATTCGCGACGTATCGCGTATGGCTCCTATAGACAACCGTAAAAGCCCGTATGCGTCTGGCAAGAAACCCGCTTGGAGTGTGACGAGAAAATCGGTGGAGTTGTGGCAAGAAACCCGCTTGAAGTTGTGGCCAGAAAACCGCATGGAATTGTGGCGAGAAAATCGCTTGGAATTGTGGAAAATATTTGATAAGATACGCCCGGTTGGGTGGATTACGTTGACAAGATTTTTATTCAATCGTAATATTTTCCCGCTTACGAGGTAATTAGAAGTTCAACTAGACTTCCTGCGTACGTTAAACCGCAAGGTAAACAGCGTACGCAATTGCTTCAAGAGTGCTTGAAAACGGCATTTGGGGATATGGCACAGCGGCAACTGCGGCGGACTGTAAATCCGCTCCCTCTGGGTTCCTTGGTTCGAGTCCAAGTATCCCCACCACGCCCGTGTAGCTCAGTAGGTAGAGCACTTCGTTGGTAACGAAGAGGTCACCGGTTCAAATCCGGTCGCGGGCTCCATTTTTCAAGCGGCATTTATGCCGGCGTAGCTCAGCTGGTTAGAGCACACGGCTCATACCCGTGACGTCACTGGTTCGAATCCAGTCGCCGGTACCAGACTCTTTACGGCGTACATGTCCTAGACATTTGCGCCGTTGAGTATAAACAGACGTTTTTTCACCACGGTCTAGCCCGAGGGTTAGTTCCAGAAGGAGGATTGGCAATGGCCAAGGAAAAGTTTGACCGCACAAAGCCACACGTAAACATCGGTACCATTGGTCACGTCGACCACGGTAAGACTACCCTTACCGCAGCAATCACCAAGGTTCTCTCTGAGACCGAGGGCTGCAAGGCAGACTATACCGCCTTCGAGAACATCGATAAGGCTCCAGAGGAGCGTCAGCGTGGTATTACCATTTCCGTTGCTCACGTTGAGTACGAGACTTGGGAGCGCCATTACGCTCACGTCGACTGCCCTGGCCACGCAGACTACATCAAGAACATGATTTCTGGTGCAGCTCAGATGGACGGCGCAATCCTCGTTATTGCTGCAACCGACGGTCCTATGGCTCAGACTCGTGAGCACATCCTTCTTGCACGTCAGGTCGGCGTTCCTTACATCGTCGTCTTCCTGAACAAGTGCGACATGGTCGACGATGACGAGCTCATCGACCTCGTCGAGATGGAGACCCGTGACCTTCTCTCCGAGTACGACTTCCCAGGCGATGACCTTCCAATCATCCGTGGTTCCGCTCTCGGCGCTCTTAACGGCGAGGAGAAGTGGGTTGAGTCCATCCGTGAGCTCATGCACACTGTTGACTCCTACATCCCAACACCAGCTCGTGACAACGAGAAGCCATTCCTGATGGCAATCGAGGACGTCATGACCATTTCTGGTCGTGGTACCGTTGCTACCGGCCGTGTTGAGCGTGGTGAGCTCAAGCTCAACGATCCAGTCGAGATCGTTGGTATTAAGCCAACTCAGAACTCTGTTGCTACCGGCATTGAGATGTTCCGTAAGACCATGGACTTCTGCGAGGCTGGCGACAACGTTGGTATTCTTCTTCGTGGTGTTAAGCGCGAGGACATCGAGCGCGGTCAGGTTCTCTGCAAGCCTGGTACCGTTACTCCACACAAGAAGTTCACCGGTGAGGTTTACGTTCTTACTAAGGAAGAGGGCGGCCGTCACACCCCATTCTTCTCTGGTTACCGTCCACAGTTCTACTTCCGTACAACTGACGTAACCGGCGACATCTACGAGCTCACCGATGCAAACGGTGGCAAGGTAGAGATGGCTATGCCTGGTGACCACATCACCGTTGGCTGCGAGCTCATTCACCCAATCGCTCTTGAGCAGGGTCTGAAGTTCGCTATCCGCGAGGGTGGCCACACCGTCGGCGATGGCCGTGTTTCCACCGTCATCGAGTAACTTCTTTTAAAGTTGCTAACTTGCCCGGCGTGCTTTTTGCGCGCCGGGTTTTTTGTCGAGAAAAAATATGTGAACGCCTAGAGTAATTAGAGAAAAGTATTGACATCTCTGGGTAGTGGGTGCTAACCTAAGCAACCGCGTCACATTTCGAGAATACATCTCGTGACCGTGTTCAGGAGGATCAATGCGTACACTCGTTACTCTCGCCTGCACTGAGTGCAAGCGTCGTAATTACACTACGGACAAGAACAAGTCCAACAACCCAGATCGTATGGAGTTGAAGAAGTACTGCCCATGGTGCCACAAGCACACGGTACATCGCGAGACCCGCTAGGCTAGGTGGGTTCGTTCTAGGCCAGTAGCTCCAATGGTAGAGCGGCGGTCTCCAAAACCGTTTGTTGAGGGTTCGAGTCCTTCCTGGCCTGCCAGATAACTTCACCGGCCTTCCCATAAGGGTTGGCCGGTTTGTATGTAGGTATAACATCCAAGGGAGCGTAGGATGGCAAATAAGGAGCGCAATAAGAGGAGCGCACGTAAGGCTCGCGCAGAAGAGCGCGCCCAGCGTGAGGCCCTTCAGGCTGAAGCTACTCCTGAAGCTTCTGCTAAGGCCACTAAGGCCGAGGCAAAGAAGCAGGAGAAGTCTATTCAGCGTAACGCTAACCCTGGCTTCTTTGGCCGCCTGGGTGCTTATTTTGCAGGCGTTCGTACAGAAATGCACCGCGTTGTGTGGCCTTCAAGCTCTGAGCTTGCTGGTTTCTCTGTAGCCGTAATTGCAACAATCATTTTCTTTGGCTTGGTAACTTGGCTGGTTGATACTGGCATTGTTGCTGGTCTCGTCGCCTTTACTGGACTGAGGGGATAATCAATGGCTAAGCGCTGGTATGTAGTTCACACCTATTCAGGTTATGAGAACAAGGTAAAGACAGACCTTGAGCACCGTATTGAGACCTATGGCCTTGAGCGTGCTGTTGTTGATATTCAGATTCCTACTGAGGAAGTTACTGAGGTCAAGGACGGCGGCAAGCGCGAGACCAAAGAGTCCAAGGTTTTCCCAGGTTACGTTCTTGTTCGCATGGAGCTTGATGACAATACTTGGGCTGTTGTTCGCAACACCCCAGGCGTAACTGGTTTTGTTGGCATTGACGGCAAGCCAGTTCCTCTGCGTCGTGATGAGTTCGATAAGATCATGCGTCGCGGCGGTATGAAGACGGGTAGCCCTGTACCTAAGCGTACAGCAACCAATATTGAGGTCGGTCAGGCAATTCACGTTCTTTCTGGTCCTCTCGCCGACTTCGACGGAACTGTTTCTGAGGTCAACGCAGAGTCCGGCAAGATTAAGGTTATGCTCACCATCTTTGGTCGCGAGACTCCGGTTGAGCTCACCATGGATCAGATTTCCCTGATAGACTAGTAACTAACGGCTTATCCCGCACTTCTCGTCCCTTGTGGATTGCTTCTCGGGAGTGCGCGAGAATAGACTCAAACGTATTCAAACAGGAGGCTTAACATGCCCGCAAAGAAGGTTGTTAACTTTATTAAGCTGCAGATTCCTGCAGGCCAGGCAAACCCAGCTCCTCCAGTAGGACCAGCTCTGGGTGCTGCACAGGTCAACATTATGCAGTTCTGCCAGGCATTCAACGCTGCAACTCAGGACAAGGCTGGCGACATCATCCCAGTCGAGATTTCTGTTTACGAGGATCGCTCCTTTGACTTCGTAACCAAGACTCCTCCAGCAGCTCAGCTCATCAAGAAGGAGCTTCACCTCAAGGGTGGTTCCGGTGTTCCTCAGCGCGATAAGGTTGGCCAGCTCTCCCAGGAGCAGCTCACCAAGATCGCTGAGATTAAGATGCCTGACCTCAACGCAAACGACATTGAGGCTGCAAAGAAGATCGTCGCTGGTACCGCTCGTTCCATGGGTGTAACCATCGCCGAGTAGTGTTTACTCCCGTCAGCCATTAGTGTGGCTGAAAGTTGTTTTGTCAGAGCATCCGACGTTAGTGCACATAGTTGGGTTTCTCGCCAAGAGGGCGTAACTATGGACGGAAGATGCAGGAGTGGGAGGGCAGACGCCCGCTAACCACAGGAGGTACATAATGCCTAAGCACGGAAAGAACTACAAGAATGCAGTTGCCAAGGTAGACGGTGCAAACCTCTACAGCCCAAAAGAGGCAGTAACCCTGTCTAAGGAGCTTGCAACTGCTAAGTTTGACGAGACCATTGAGGTAGCAATTCGCCTTGGTGTTGATACTCGTAAGGCTGACCAGAACGTTCGCGGTTCTATCTCTCTGCCTCACGGCACTGGTAAGTCCGTTCGCGTTGCAGTCTTCGCAGAGGGCGAGAAGGCCCGCGAGGCTGAGGCAGCTGGCGCTGACATCGTCGGTGGCGACGAGCTCATCGCAGAGGTCGAGAAGGGCATGCTTGACTTTGACGCAGCAATCGCAACCCCTCAGATGATGGGTAAGGTTGGCCGTCTCGGTCGCGTTCTTGGTCCTCGTGGCCTTATGCCTAACCCTAAGCTCGGCACCGTTACCATGGATGTTGCAAAGATGGTTAACGAGCTCAAGGCTGGTCGTGTTGAGTATCGTGCAGACCGTTTTGGTATCTGCCACGTTGCAATCGGCAAGGCTTCTTTTGAGGTCCAGCAGCTTGTTGAGAACTATGGCGCACTTCTCTCTGAGATTATCCGCGTCAAGCCATCCAGCGCTAAGGGTAAGTACGTCAAGACCGTTGCTATTTCCTCTACTATGGGCCCTGGCATCAAGGTTGATCCAACCAAGGTTCGTAACCTCATGGAGGAGTAAGCTTTACGCTTAGAAGTACCTAGCACGTTTAATCCGGTATCTGCTTGCAGGTACCGGATTTTTCTTGCAGCGGCACGCGGTTTAGGCGTGGACTCGGCTTGCAACGCGCGTGCGGTTTGAGGCGTTGACTCGGCTTGCAATGCGCGTGCGGCTGATGTGTGTGGTTGAGTTGTGCGTAGCTGCTTAGCCGCCCTTCTCGTCAAATTTTTGTGAAGAGAAAGAAATTGTGCACTCAACCTTGACTTAGATAGTTTTTTGCTGCACAATATCCAACGCAAGACAGACGTCTTGTAGTTGCACGTTCGCTGCCAAAGACAGCCGGCGCCTTGAATCCAAGGCTTAATGGGAATTCCCGCCTGCCGAGGTGGTCTTGAGATTAGTACATCCAGACCCCGCTTTGGTTGCCAAAGTGGGGTCTTTTCATGTGAGGGCCGCACCTGTTGGCGCTCGTGCCCGAGACATGATAAAGGAGGTGTACTACATGCCAGCTCAGTCTAAACTTGATTTGCTCGAGAAGGTTTCCGCTTCTCTCGACAACTCCAAGGGCCTGTTTGTTATCGACTATCGTGGTCTCTCCGTAAAGGAGACTCAGGAGCTTCGCCGCGCACTTACCGCAGCAGGCGCTCACATGAAGGTCTATAAGAACAACATCGTCAAGATTGCTCTTAAGAACGCTGGTATGCCAGAGATTGACGAGATGCTCGCCGGTACCTGCGCATACGTTTTCTATGAGAATGATCCTGTCGAGGCCGCTAAGGTCATCAAGGATCAGGCCAAGAAGCTCAAGAAAGTTGAGTTCATTGGTGGTATCGCTGATGGTCAGGCACTTACTGCTGACGAGGCAAAGGCTTACGCAGATCTTCCTTCTCGCGAGGAGCTCATTGCAAAGCTTGTCTTCGTTGTTGCAAGCCCACTTACCGGTATTGCACAGGTTTGCGCTGGTCCAGCTCGTGGACTCGCAACCGCTCTTTCTGCAGTCGCAGATCAGAAGAACGCTGCATAAGCAACGTTTTGTTGTACCCGCGCATTGGCGCAAACCGCGTGAAAGTGTAGACGCACTTAAACGCACACATACAAGCCGGGCTTTTGCCCAGATGCAGTACAAAGGCTGCATCGTTTAAAAAGGAGAATTGACATGGCTGTCACTAAAGATGAGATCATTGAGGCCCTTAAAGAGATGCCAGCACTCGAGCTTTCTGAGCTCGTTCACGAGCTTGAGGACGTCTTTGGCGTTTCCGCTGCTGCTCCTGTAGCTGTCGCTGCTGCTCCTGCAGCTGGTGGCGCTGCTGAGGAGGCAGAGGAGAAGACCAACTTTGACGTTGTCC
Organism: Atopobium sp.; assembly: GCA_018380095.1. Classification (GTDB taxonomy): domain Bacteria; phylum Actinomycetota; class Coriobacteriia; order Coriobacteriales; family Atopobiaceae; genus Lancefieldella. The sequence goes on along the minus strand of JAGZUI010000002.1, from coordinate 97,679 downwards.
TCGAGGGCTTCGGCGACAACAAGATCGGCGTCATCAAGGTTGTCCGCGCTCTTACCAACCTTGGCCTCAAGGAGGCAAAGGAGGTCGTCGAGGGTGCTCCTAAGGCAGTCCTCGAGGGCGCTAAGAAGGAGGACGCTGAGGCTGCTAAGGCTCAGCTCGAGGAGGCTGGCGCTACCGTCACCCTTAAGTAAGTCCATCCTACATTGCTTACTGGAGAGGTCAGACTTCGGTCTGGCCTCTTTTTTTGTTTGCCTGGCGAGAAACCCGTGCGCTCGCAGCGCATGGAGTTGAGGCGCTTTTGCAGCAGCCGGAAAAGCGCATCAAGCTGGGGCGCTTTAGCTGCAGCCTGAAAAGTGCATCAAGTCTGAGTGATTTGCCGGATTTTCTCGCCATGTCTGAGCTATTTGCCTGTTTTTCTCGCCTTGTCTGAGTACTTTTGCTCAGACTTGACGTGCATTTCAGGCTCATAAATCCTGCGTGATTGCTCTAGCTTCCTGCGTGACTTACCCTAGTTTTTCTCGCGCCTGATTTCCTCAAAGAATCTGTAACTTTTGCCTAAAAATGCAAAAGAATCTGTGGATTTGCCTGATTTTGTTAAAGAATCGGTGGCTCAAATACAGATTCTTTGCACTTTTCAGGCGCGTGCAGCAAAAGGCCGACGCGCCTGGCGAGAAACCCGTGCGCTCGCAGCGCATGAAGTACCGTGTGGAGCACGGCGGCAGGGGAGCGCCGCTCACCGAAAGCTATTTCTGTCTCCGTGGACTTTCTCCACAAAATCTTCACAACTAGAAAAGACGAGATAGTCAAGGATTTACCTGCAACATAACGTTTGTGCAGTTGAAAAACATAAACGCGATAATATAGTCAAAACGTCTTAAAAAATCAAGTGTTTTTCTGTTGACGCGCATTAAAATCTTGACTAAATTACTAGGTTGCGACAATTGCCACCTTCCACCCTTTTGAAGGAGGACAACCTGGTGTCTACCGCTAAAAAGACTTCCCTCACCACGCCTCAGGCGCATACTGGACGCAGGACGTTCAGTAAGATTCCCGCAGCTATGGAGCTGCCAAATCTGATTTCTGTACAGAAGGAATCATTTGAGCGCTTTATGGGAGAGGGCCTTGCAGAGTCCTTCGCTGAGTTCTCGCCAATTGAGAACAGCGCTGGAACCATGCAGGTCACCTTTGGTGACCATCAGTTCGGCGACCCTGCCAATTCAATGGCTGAGTGTCGTGCAAAAGACATTTCATATCAAGCACCTCTTTTTGTTGACGTCCGTTTTGTCAACAAAGAGACTGGTGAGATGAAGGAGCAGCTTGTCTTCATGGGTGATTTCCCACTGATGACTGAGCGCGGTACCTTCATCATCAACGGTTCTGAGCGCGTTGTGGTTTCACAGCTCGTTCGTTCACCTGGCGTGTATTTCTCGTCAGAGATGGACAACGGTGTTCTGGTCCACAAGTCTCAGTTCATTCCTGCACGTGGTGCATGGCTTGAGTTTGAGGTTGATAAGCGCGGCCACCTGGTCGTCTCCATTGACCGCAAGCGTCGCCAGAGCGCTACCGTCTTCCTCCGTGCACTTGGCATTGCTGTTACCGATGACGAGATTCTCTCGCTCCTTGGTGATTCCGATGTTGTTCGCAACACGCTTGAGCGTGACGTTGCAACCACACGTGAAGATGCTCTTATCGAGATTTATCGTCGTCAGCGTCCAGGCGAGCCACCAACTGTTGACTCCGCCCGTTCTCTTCTTGACGGTCTCTTCTTCAACGAGCAGCGCTATGACCTTGCTCGCGTTGGTCGTTACAAGATCAATAAGAAGCTTGAGGAAGAGATTCCTGCAGATGTTCGTGTCCTTACCAAAGAGGACATTGTCGCAGCTCTTCAGTACCTTCTTGCAGTGCATGCAGGTGATGAGTCTAAGCACCTTGATGACATTGACCACTTTGGCAACCGCCGCGTCCGTACCGTTGGCGAGCTGGTCCAGAACCAGTTCCGCATTGGTATGAGCCGCATGGAGCGCGTTGTTCGTGAGCGTATGGCATCTCAGGACGCAGACGACATCACTCCACAGTCTTTGATCAACATCCGTCCAATTGTTGCTGCAATCAAGGAGTTCTTCGGTTCTTCTCAGCTTTCGCAGTTCATGGACCAGGCAAACCCACTTGCTGGTTTGACCCACAAGCGTCGTCTTTCTGCTCTGGGACCTGGCGGTCTTGCAGGACACAAGTCCGGCTCCAGCCGTCGTACCAACGTTCCTACCGCAGTCCGCGACGTTCACAACTCGCACTACTCCCGTATGTGCCCAATCGAGACTCCTGAGGGACCAAACATTGGTCTTATCGGCTCCTTGGCACTGTACGCTCACGTAAATGAGTACGGCTTTATCGAGGCTCCTTATCGTAAGGTCACAGGCGGTGTTGTCTCTGACGACATTGTCTGGATGACTGCAGACGAGGAGGAGAATCACATTATTGCTCCTGCTAACACCCCAATTGACCCTAAGTCTAAGAAGTTTGTTGAGGTTGACGCAGACGGCAAGATTGTTGATGCAGACCGCGTTATTGCACGTACCCGCGACTTCGACGGTTCCTTCGGTGCGCCTGCACAGGTTCCTGTTGAGGACGTTGACTACATGGACGTTTCTCCACGTCAGCTTCTCTCCGTCGCAGCTAACCTCATTCCATTCCTTGAGCACGACGACGCAAAGCGTACCCTCATGGGCGCAAACATGCAGCGTCAGGCAGTGCCTCTGATTCAGTCCCACGCTCCATTTGTTGGAACTGGCATGGAGGGCCGCGCAGCTCAGGACTCTGGTGAGCTTATTTGCGCAGAGTTTGCCGGCGAGGTCACCGAGGTTGATGCAGCTCACGTTGTCATCTACTCCGATGAGCACGGTTCTCAGCGCTACGATCTTCCTAAGTACGAGCGCTCCAACCAGTCCACTTGCATCAACCATCGTCCAATCGTCACTGTCGGACAGCAGGTTGAGAAAGGCCAGCCAATCGCAGACGGTCCATCTGTTGACCACTCTGAGCTGGCACTTGGTGCAAACCTTACCGTTGCTTACATGCCATGGGAAGGCTACAACTACGAGGACGGTATTATCGTCTCCGAGCGCGTTGTTCAGGAAGACCTTCTGACCTCCGTTAACATTTCCCGCCACGAGATTGATGCTCGTGATACCAAGCTTGGTGCTGAGGAGATTACCCGCGAGATTCCAAACCTTGGTGAGGACATGCTCGCAAACCTCGACGATGACGGTATCATCCGCATCGGCGCTGAGGTTGGCCCTGGCGATATTCTGGTTGGTAAGGTCACTCCTAAGGGTGAGACTGCTCTGACCGCAGAAGAGCGCCTGCTTCGCGCAATCTTCGGTGCTAAGGCACACGATGTTCGTGATACTTCCCTCAAGATGCCACACGGCTCCTATGGCCGCGTTGTTGACGTTGTCCGCTTCAGCCGTGAGGCTGGAGACGACCTGCCTCCAGGAGTAAACGACCTGGTCCGCGTCTTTGTTGCTCAGCGCAGAAAGATCCAGCAGGGCGATAAGATCGCTGGTCGCCACGGTAACAAGGGTGTTATTTGTAAGGTTCTCCCTGTTGAGGACATGCCTTACATGGCAGACGGTACCCCAGTAGACGTTATTCTCGACCCACTGGGCGTTCCTTCCCGTATGAACGTTGGTCAGCTGCTTGAGTGCCACCTTGGTTGGGGCGCTGCACACGGTTGGGATGACGATGACGCAGATTCTAAGCGTTACGTTGAGGGCCCAATTCCTGTTGCAACACCACTCTTTGACGGTGCTACTGATGAGTCCGTTGCAGAGATTGTTCGCCGCACCAACATCAACATGATCAACAAGGCTCTCAAGGAGTACGGCGAGGACATGCGTGAGGAGTTTGTTCCACAGCTCAACGAGCGTGGTAAGACTACCCTCTACGATGGTCGTACTGGCGAGGCATTCAAGAGCCCAATTACCGTTGGTGTTTCTTACATTCTGAAGCTCGGCCACATGGTTGACGATAAGATCCACGCACGTTCAACTGGTCCTTACTCTCTTGTTACCCAGCAGCCTCTGGGTGGTAAGGCACAGTTCGGCGGTCAGCGCTTTGGTGAGATGGAGGTTTGGGCACTGTATGCATACGGTGCTGCTAACGTTCTCCAGGAGATCCTCACCGTTAAGTCTGACGATACCAACGGCCGTGTTAAGACCTACGAGTCCATTGTTAAGGGCGAGAACATTCCTACTGCAGGAATTCCTGAGTCCTTCAAGGTTCTGGTCAAAGAGATTCGCTCCCTGGCACTTGACATTGAGCCAATCTCCTATCGTAAGCGTGCAAATACCGCAAAGGTCACAGATCCTGAGGAGAAGAACGCTGTTGAGATCCTCAACGACCTTGGCTTCACTGAGGTAACCGCTTCCGACCTGTCCCAAGACGCTGAGGGTGCATCCGCACTTGTAGGCGACGCGACCACCGATAAGGAGTAGCGACTGTGGCAGATTTCGATTCCACTGAATTTGACGCTATTAAAATTTCTCTAGCGTCTGCTGATGATATCCGCGGTTGGTCCTATGGCGAGGTAAAGAAGCCTGAGACCATCAACTACCGTACCCTTAAGCCAGAAAAGGACGGCCTTTTCTGCGAGAAGATCTTTGGACCTGTAAGGGACTGGGAGTGCGCCTGCGGTAAGTACAAAGGCATTCGCTTCAAGGGCATTACCTGCGAGCGCTGCGGTGTTGAAGTAACCACCGCAAAGGTTCGTCGTGACCGCATGGGCCACATCGAGCTTGCTGCTCCTGTAAGCCACATTTGGTACTTCAAGAGTCCAACCAGCTTCCCTCTGGCACGTCTTCTTGACATCAAGAGCAAGGACCTCGAGAAAGTCCTCTACTTTGCATCTTACGTAATCACCAGTGTTGACGCTGAGGCACGTGAGGCTGACGTAGACGATCTTCGTGAGGAGCTTGCAGCAGACCTCGAAGAGCTTGATGCAGAGCGTGACGATCAGATCGCACGTCTTCGCGAGCAGGGCCAGCCACAGGATGACGAGTTTGGCGATTTTGAGCCTCTTTCTGAGGACGAGATTCGTGCAGGCGTCGCTGATCTTGAGGAAGAGTACGAGGAAGAGAAGACACTTCGTCGTGAGGCTTTCGAGAAGTTCATGCAGCTTGAGACCAGAGAGCTCATCTCCGATGAGGGTCTGTTCTCCGAGCTTAAACGCTACTATGGCATCTACTTCAAGGGTGGTATGGGCGCAGAGGCAGTACGTGACCTTCTCTCCAACATTGACCTTGAGAAAGAGGCCAAGGAGCTCCGCGCTATTATCGCCAATGAGGATGCTCAGAAGCAGAAGCGCGAGAAGGCCATTAAGCGCCTTGAGATTGTTGACGCTTTCCTTAAGGGCGGCAACGATCCAGCTAACATGATCCTTGACGTTGTTCCAGTTATTCCACCTGATCTTCGTCCTATGGTTCAGCTTGATGGTGGCCGTTTTGCAGCTTCCGACTTAAACGATTTGTATCGTCGTGTTATTAACCGTAACAATCGTCTTAAGCGCCTGCTTGACCTTGAGGCACCTTCTATCATTGTTAACAACGAGAAGCGCATGCTTCAGGAGTCCGTTGACGCTCTGTTTGACAACGGTCGCCGCGGTCGTCCAGTCACTGGTCGTGGTGGACGTCCTCTGAAGTCTCTTGCTGAGGCTCTTAAGGGTAAGCAGGGTCGCTTCCGTCAGAACCTTCTGGGTAAGCGTGTTGACTACTCTGGCCGTTCCGTCATTGTTGTTGACCCACACCTGAAGCTGCACCAGTGCGGCCTTCCATCTGCTATGGCACTTGAGCTCTTCAAGCCATTTGTCATGCGTCGTTTGGTTGAGCTCCGCAAGGTTGAAAACATTAAGGGCGCAAAGCGCGCTATTGACCGTGGTACCCCAGTTGTTTGGGACGTTCTGGATGAGGTCATTCAGGACCGCCTCGTTCTTCTCAACCGCGCACCTACCCTTCACCGTCTGTCTATCCAGGCATTTGAGCCAGTCCTTATCGAGGGTAAGGCAATCCACCTGCACCCACTGGTTTGCGCACCATTCAACGCAGACTTCGACGGCGATCAGATGTCTGTCCACGTGCCACTTTCTACTCAGGCACAGACAGAGGCTCGCATTCTGATGCTCTCCAGCAACAACCTCAGAAGCCCTGCTTCTGGTAAGGTTCTGACCGTTCCTTCTCAGGATATGGTCTTTGGTGTCTACTACCTCACTTCCGAGAAGACCGGTGAAGACGCTAAGACTCTTACCTTTGCAAGCTTTGAGGATGCTCTTCTGGCTATTGAGGCCAACCGTGACCTTGATCTTCAGGCAAAGGTTGTTGTCCGCGTAAGCTCCAAGGATGCAAACGTTGCTGATAGCGATCGTGCTATCTTCCGCGTTATGACTGGCCGCGGTCAGTATGAGGACCTGGACGTTACTGAGGGTACTAAGCGTTTTGAGACCACTGTTGGTCGCATTATCTTCAACCGTCAGTGCCTGCCAGAGGATTACCCATACATCAACTACAAGATGGTTAAGTCCGACATTGGTGTTCTGGTCAACGATTGCTGCGACCGTTACCCAATGGCTGATGTTGAGCCAATTCTTGATAACATCAAGAAGACTGGTTTCCACTATGCAACTCTTGCTGGTCTGACCGTTTCTGTTTGGGACGCTGTCATTCCTCCACATAAGCCACAGCTGCTTCAGGAGGCACAGGACCGCGTTGACCAGATCAACGAGTACTACGAGGACGGCTTCCTTTCCGAGCGAGAGCGTCACGTTGAGGTTGTTAACGCATGGACCGAGTGCACCGATCTTCTCGGCTCTGAGATGCTTACAGGCTTTGCAGAGAACAACCCAATTTACATGATGGCTGACTCTGGAGCTCGTGGTTCTAAGACACAGCTTCGCCAGCTTGCTGGTATGCGAGGCCTGATGGCGGATATGTCCGGTGAAACCATCGACCTTCCAATTAAGGCAAACTTCCGCGAGGGTCTTGAGCCTCTCGAGTACTTCATTTCTACCTACGGCGCTCGTAAGGGTCTGGTAGATACCGCATCCCACACCTCCGACTCTGGTTACCTGACTCGTCGACTCGTCGACGTTGCACAGGACGTCATTGTCCGCGAGGAGGACTGCGGCACTGATGAGGCAGTTACCTATCCTCTGATTAAGCCTGGTCAGACTTCTGTTGATACTGACCTGATTGGCCGCTGCACCCTTGAGGATGTCTGCGATCCAAACACTGGCGAGGTTCTTATCCCTGCTGGTGGCTATGTTGAGTCCAAGCAGGATCTTGAGCGTCTTGTTGAGCACGGCCTTGCTAAGGTTCAGCTCCGCGCGCTTCTGACCTGTAAGTCTAAGTACGGCGTCTGCCAGAAGTGCTACGGCTGGGATCTTTCCACCCGTCGTCCTGTCAACATTGGTACTGCAGTTGGTATTATCGCAGCTCAGTCCATTGGTGAGCCTGGTACTCAGTTGACCATGCGTACCATTCACTCCGGTGGTGTTGCAGGCGCAGACGATATTACGCAGGGTCTTCCTACCGTTGCTCGTATGTTCGACGTCGTCGGCAACGTCAACGAGAAGATTCTTGGCCGCGAGGCTGACCTGGCTCCTGTTTCTGGTGTTCTTCACATTACCCCAGAGACCACCGAGTACCTGCTGCGTATTGTTGATGCAGACGATGCTTCCCGTGTCATCGAGGAGTGGCGTGTACCTGCATCTGTCCGCTTCATGCCTGGCATTGAGGATGGCGTTGTTGTCCGTGCTGGTGACCAGATTACCCGCGGCTTCGTCAACTTCCGTATGCTCCGTCGACTCACTGACATTGAGTCCACTATGCACACCTTCGTTGAGTCCGTTAAGGACGTCTATACCTCCCAGGGTGTAGAACTCAACGATAAGCACATCGAGGTTATCGCACGTCAGATGCTTCGTCGTGTTCAGGTTACCAACCCAGGTGACTCTTCGTACCTGCTTGGTCAGTATGTGGACCGCTATGTCTTTGCAGAGACTGTCCAGAACATTGCCCTTGCCGGTGGTACTCCACCAGAGGCAGAGCCAGCAATCCTTGGTACTCTGAAGGTTGCAAGCTCTATCGATTCTTGGCTCTCCAGTGCATCGTTCATCCGTACTGCAGGCGTTCTTACCTCTGCAGCCATTGAGGGCGACGTTGACCACCTGCTTGACCTTAAGTCCAACGTTATTGTTGGTAAGCAGATTCCTGCAGGTACGGGTCTCTCCGCATACAACGATGTTGAGCTTACGTACCACGGCACCAAGATTGATGGCCCAACCTCTTCTCTTGCTAAGTCTCTTCCAGACTGGGCACCAGCAGAGCTTAAGGACATCGAGGAGCAGCTTCCTAAGCAGCTTGACTGGGTCAATGAGGATTACAACGGTGGCGTTTACTCCAAGAATGGCCGCACGCTTTCAAGCGAGGACGCAAAGCTGTACCTTTTCGACGATCTTGGCGTGTCACAGCGTTGGACCAACAAGTTCAGCGAGGTTGGCATTGAGACCGTAGGCGATCTTATTGGCAAGACTGAGGAAGACCTGCTTCGCATCGATGGTATTGGTGCAAAGGCAATCGAGGAGCTCCGCGATGGCCTTGAGGCTCGTAACCTCCTCTACATCCTTGAGCCAGAAGAGGATGAGGCTGATTCTGAGGATCTTTCTCAGCTGCTCAACATGGTCTTCTCGCCAGAAGGCGACGGTGGCCTGATGCTGGGTTCCGCAGCTCCATCCACCCACTCTGATTACACTGAGACACTCATCGGCTCTTCTTCCGACGAGGTTAGCCCTGATGTAATCAACGAGGACCTTGGTTCTCTGGATGACCTGCTTAACCAGGTTGTCCGTATGGACGCTGAGGCAGACGGCGAAGACGAGTAAGTAATCTCGCCTGATACATCAAACTTTTTCGGAGATTGCCTCCGATACACAAGAGGACTTCAGCCGTTAGCTGGAGTCCTCTTTTTATAGGCTTGAACGACGCAGAGTCGGTATATACTAAGGTACATTACAAACAATATTTAGCGAGAAGCCCTGTGTACTCAGAGTTTTGAGTTGTAAAGAGTAGGAAGTATCATGACTAATCATTCTCACGAGTGTGAGCATACAAACAATATTTGCGAGTGCGTTTCTGAAGAACAACTGCACGAGTTTCTTACTAATGACGATATCATCTATGATGCCACTCAAATTTATGATGCGCTTTCTGACTTTACACGTTTCCAGATTTTGGGAGCTCTTCTTTTGGGCGAGAAGAGTGTAACTGAACTGCAGGAGCTTCTCTCTGTTTCTCAGTCTGCTACTTCTCATCAGCTCCGCCTTCTGCGCGATCGTGGTCTGGTAGCAGCAAAAAGAGATGGTCGTCGCGTCATTTATTCTCTTGCTGATGATCATGTCATTACGCTTATTAGCGTCGGTCTTGCTCACGCTGCTCATCAGCACTAGGAAAGTAGAAGTTTGTCGCTTTTTATATCAACAAGCAATGATTTTTTTTGATTGATACCGTATGTTAAGTCTTCAGCACATAAACGGAAGAAACGTGTGGGACATTCTTAAGCTCAAGGTGTCCGAGGACCAGCAAGACTTTGTTGCTGGAAATGATATAAGTCTTATCGAAGCCTATATAGTCAAGGCAGAAAACGGACAGATTTTTCCTTTTGGTATATACAAGAATGATTTACCAATAGGGTTTTTGATGATTGGGTTTGGCACAGATAGCAGCTGGGACAAAGCTCCAGCAATAGCTCAAAATAATTACGATCTTCGACGTCTGATGATTGATGCAAAATTCCAAGGTAGGGGATACGGCAAAGAAGCGCTCAACCTTGCGTTGGAGTTTATACGTACCTTTCCTTGTGGAAAAGCAGAGTATTGTTGGCTTTCTTATGAGCCTGAAAATAAAGCCGCGCAAGATCTCTATCGTTCATATGGATTTGTTGAGACGGGCGAGAAAGACGGCGAAGAAGTAATTGCTGTTTTGAAGTTAGTCCCCTGAACGTAGAGTCGTCCTTAACCAAGGTATTTCTCGCTAAATTTATAACTTTTGAGAACAAAGACTCCTTTGCCTAAAACTAATATTTGCTATTCGTGTAATTTCTATGAAGTATGGATACGCCCGGCACAGTGGCTTGTTGACATGTGGCTTTCGTCAGCGTAAAGTACTTCCCTGCGTAATTCCAAGGGGACAGTGCTGTGTCGCCTTTCGAATATGTAAAACTGCAGGTAGATAGGTATAAGAAGGAGAAGATCTTGCCTACTATTAACCAGCTCGTACGTAAGGGCCGCGTGAGCGTCAAGTCAAAGTCCAAGAACGCCGCTCTTCAGCACAACCCACAGAAGCGTGGTGTTTGCACCCGCGTTTTCACCACTACGCCAAAGAAGCCTAACTCAGCACTCCGTAAGGTTGCTCGTGTTCGTCTTGTTAATGGCATTGAGGTAACCGCTTACATTCCTGGTGAGGGCCACAACCTCCAGGAGCACTCCATTGTTCTGGTTCGTGGCGGCCGTGTCCGTGACCTTCCTGGTGTTCGTTATAAGGTTGTTCGCGGTGCATTCGACTGCGCAGCAGTTCAGAATCGTGCTCAGGGCCGTTCCCGTTACGGCACTAAGCGTGCTAAGTAATCACACGTCCACTACTCGAACTAGTTCTTAGGAGATTAATATGCCGCGTCGCGCAGCAGCAGTACGTCGTGAGGTTATGCCTGACGCCGTCTACAACAATCGTCTGGTAACCCAGCTCATTAACAAGGTCCTTCTCGACGGCAAGAAAGCAACCGCAGAGCGCATTGTCTACGGTGCATTTGACATCGTCGCAGAGAAGACTGGCGAGGATGCCCTCACTGTCTTCAAGAAGGCTATGGACAACATTCGCCCAACACTCGAGGTTAAGCCTAAGCGTGTTGGTGGCGCTACTTACCAGGTTCCAATGGAGGTCAACTCCCGCCGTGCAACTACTCTTGCTATTCGCTGGATGGTCACTTTCAGCCGTAGCCGTAAAGAGAAGACCATGGCAGAGCGTCTTGCAAACGAGATCATCGACGCAACTAACGGCGTAGGTGCATCCGTCAAGCGCCGTGAGGACCTGTACAAGATGGCTGAGGCCAACCGCGCCTTCTCCCACTACCGCTTCTAGTCGGAATTCAGGAGTAGCAAACAAATGGCTAAGACTAAGTACAATCTTAAAGACCTCCGCAACATCGGCATCATGGCTCACATCGATGCTGGTAAGACCACCACTACGGAGCGTATTCTTTACTACACCGGTAAGACCCACAAGATTGGTGAGGTCCACGACGGTGCAGCAACCATGGACTGGATGGTTCAGGAGCAGGAGCGCGGCGTAACCATTACTTCCGCAGCTACCACTTGCTTCTGGAAAGACCACGTCATCCAGATCATCGACACCCCAGGTCACGTTGACTTTACCGCTGAGGTTGAGCGTTCTCTTCGTGTTCTGGACGGCGCAGTTGCAGTCTTCGACGCAGTTGCAGGCGTTCAGCCACAGTCCGAGACCGTTTGGCGTCAGGCAACCAAGTACGGCGTACCTCGTATTGCATTCATCAACAAGTTTGACCGCGTAGGCGCAGACTTCTTCCGTGCAATCCAGACCATGCGTGACCGCCTTGGCGCAAACGCAATTGCAGCTCAGGTCCCAATGGGTGCTGAGTCCAACTTCTGGGGTCTTATCGACCTTGTCACCAACACTGCATGGGACTTCAAAGAGGATGCTAAGGGAATGATTTACCCTGAGCCACTCGATGAGATTCCTGCAGAGTTTGTAGAAATCGCAGCTGAGAAGCGTGAAGAGCTTCTTGAGGCAGCTTCTGACTTCTCTGAGGACGTCATGATGGCTGTTCTCGAGGGTGAAGAGGTTGACGTTGAGACCCTTAAGGGTGCTCTTCGTGCTGGCGTTCTTGCTGGTCAGATTAACCCAGTCTTTGTTGGCTCTGCTTACAAGAACAAGGGTATTCAGGAGCTTCTGGACGCAGTCATCGACTTCCTTCCAAGCCCTCTGGATGTTCCAGAGATTGATGGCGTCACTCCTAAGGGCGATGAGGCTGTCCGTCACGCAGACGTTAAGGAGCCATTCTCCGCTCTTGCATTCAAGATCATGACTGACCCTTATGTTGGTAAGCTTACCTACATTCGTGTTTACTCTGGTCAGGCTGAGGCAGGTTCTTACGTCTACAACTCCGTCAAGGACAACCGTGAGCGCTTTGGCCGCATCCTTGAGATGAACGCAAACGACCGTGTCGATCGTGACGAGTGCTCCGCAGGCGACATTGTTGCATGCGTTGGTCTGAAGAACACCACTACTGGTGACACCCTTTGTGACGAGAAGAACCCAATCATCCTTGAGTCCATCAGCTTCGCAGATCCTGTTATCGACGTTGCTGTTGAGCCTAAGACCAAGGCTGAGCAGGAGAAGATGTCCATCGGCCTTGCTAAGCTGGCTGAAGAGGACCCAACCTTCCAGGTTCACACTGATCACGAGACCGGCCAGACCATCATTGCTGGTATGGGCGAGCTTCACCTTGAGATTATTGTTGACCGTCTCCGTCGTGAGTTTAAGGTTGACTGCAACGTTGGTAAGCCACAGGTTGCTTACCGTGAGACTGCTGGTAAGGCAGTAAGCCACGCTGAGGGCAAGTTTGTCCGTCAGTCCGGTGGTAAGGGTCAGTATGGCCACGCAGTCATCGACCTTGAGCCACAGGAAGAGGGCAAGGGTTACGAGTTTGTCAACGCTATCGTCGGTGGTGTCATTCCTAAGGAGTACATCCCATCTATCGATAAGGGCATTCGTGAGGCTCTTGAGAACGGCGTTATTGCTGGTTACCCAGTAGTCGACATCAAGGTCACCCTTGTTGACGGTTCTTACCACGAGGTCGACTCCTCTGAGGCTGCATTCAAGATTGCTGGTTCTATGGCAATTAAGGATGCTCTCAAGAAGTCCAACCCAGTCCTTCTCGAGCCTGTTGAGTCTGTTGAGGTTGAGACACCTGAGCAGTACATGGGCGACGTTATGGGCAACCTTTCTTCCCGTCGTGGCAAGATTGAGGGTATGGACGATCGTATGGACGCCAAGGTCATCCGCGCTAAGGTGCCTCTTGGTGAGATGTTCGGTTACGCAACCGACCTTCGTTCCCAGACCCAGGGCCGTGCGAGCTACACCATGCAGTTCGATTCTTACGAGCCCGTTCCTAACGCTGTACGCGAAGAGATTGTCGCCAAAAACGGCGGCTCTGCATCCTAAGTAAACGACCACGAGCTCTAGCTCATTTATGGAGGTACCCAAAGTGTCAAGCCAGAAGATCAGGATTCGCCTCAAGGGCTATGATCACGAGGTCATTGATCAGTCCGCTAAGCTGATTGTTGACACCGCACAGAAGACAGGTGCGCGTGTTTCCGGTCCTATCCCTCTGCCAACCGAGCGTAACCTTTACACGGTTATCCGCTCCCCACACAAGGATAAGGATTCCCGTGATCAGTTTGAGATGCGTACCCACAAGCGTCTCATCGATATTCTCGACCCAAGCGCTTCTACCGTTGATTCGCTTATGCGTCTCGACCTTCCAGCTGGTGTCGATATCGAGATCAAGCTCTAAGCATACGGCTTAATCCAACTTGTAAACCCTCCCGCGCATCTTCGCGCGGGAGGGTTTTTGCGTGGATGGCGTTGAACCACGTGCGGAGACCGTGCGAACACGGGTCGCAAGCGATTTCAACCCGGCATCCATTTCGTGTGGATAACGGGTTTCTTGTGCGCATATGCTGGAAGTGGACGGGTTTCTCGCCAGGTGGGCGGCGCGAGCCTGACGTGCGCCTGATTTCTTCAAAGAATCTGTAAATTTTGCCTAAATACATCAAAGAATCTGTGGATTTGCCTGATTTTGTTAAAGAATCGGTGGCGGAAATACAGATTCTTTGTACTTTTCAGGCAGACTTTTCTAGACGTAACTCACATCTGCACTTGGCGAGAAACCCGTAGAATAGGGAAGCGAATACTTTTACAGCGCACAGGAGAAGAGATGCAGGAAAGCTCGCAGAACATAAGTGGTCAGCAGAATGCAAGTAGCCAGCTAAATACCGGCTGCTCGGTAAACGCTCGGCCAAATTACTCCCGCATGGCAAAAATCCTCTTTGTGTGCCACGGAAATATCTGCAGGTCAACGATGGCACAGTACGTCATGCAAGATCTTGTCGAGAAAAATGGTCTCGCAGACTCGTTTGTCATCGACTCAGCAGCAACCTCCACTGAAGAGATTGGTAATCCAGTTGACCCTCGTACGCGACGCAAGCTTCAGCAAGAGGGGATTCGTTGCGGCAATCATCGTGCGAGGCAGATGACGCGCGCAGATTACGAGAACTTTGATTACCTCATTGGCATGGACCACAATAACCTGCGCAACATGATGCGCATACTAAAGGATGATTCGCTTGGAAAGGTTTCGCTACTCCTTGATTGGACAGAGAAGCCTCGTGATATTGCGGATCCATGGTACTCAGGCAATTTTGATCTGACGTATGAGGATGTCACTGAGGGTTGCGAAGTATTGCTCAAGAAACTTTTGGCTGCCTGGTCTTAGTTGCCTAGCCTTAGCTGCTTAATCTTTACTGCTTGATTTTAGCAAAATTATTATCGCGGATTGTTTTTACAAAAATTTTTTGAAAAAATTATTCAAAAGTCCTTGGGTTTCTCGCCAATAGATACGCCCGGGTCAGCGGTTTGACCTCGCAAAATAGGCGAGAAGAAAGATCTCGCAGCTAGAAGGTATCAAACGCTCTTCACAAAGCGTTCATCTTTTAGAGATTTTAGGCTTGTTTCTTGTCAAAAATGAGTGTAAAGTAGACGGGCTGCTCAAACAGGACAATTATGTCTAAAGGCAGTATGTACAGGACGTGGTCCGCTGGGGAAGAGTACCCGATGTGCTCTCAAGGTCCCATGACCACCGAAGGTTAGGAAAGAGCATGGTTAATACCATCCTCGGCCGCAAGCTGGGCATGACCCAGGTATGGGACGAGAACGACAACGTCGTTCCTGTTACCGTCGTTCTTGCTGGCCCCTGCACCGTTTCACAGGTAAAGACTGTTGAGACGGACGGCTACAATGCCGTACAGATTGGCTTCGGCGACATCTCCGAGAAGCATGTCAACAAGCCAATGGCTGGTCACTTCAAGGCACAGGGCGTCGAGCCAATGCGTTACCTCCGCGAGGTTCGCGTTGAGGATGCTTCTGAGCACAAGACCGGCGATGTTGTCACAGTTGCTGACTTCTCTGAGGTCACCGCTGTTGACGTAACAGGCACTTCTAAGGGTAAGGGTTTCCAGGGTACCGTTAAGCGCTGGAACTTCTCTCGCGGTCCAATGACTCACGGTTCTCGTAACCAGCGTCGTCCAGGTTCCATTGGTCAGTGCGCATACCCTGCACGCGTTCGTAAGGGCCTTCACATGTATGGTCACATGGGCGCAGAGCGCGTTACGGTCAAGAACCTTAAGCTTGTCCGCGTTGATGCTGAGCAGAACCTCATGCTTATCAAGGGTGCTGTTCCTGGCGGCAAGAATGCCCTCGTCCAGGTCCGCATGGCCTAAGGGCCTTTAGGCAAACACTTAGGCTAACAAGGAGACAACATGTCCAAGTATGAGATTAAGAACGTAGAGGGAAAGAAGGTCGGCGACGCCGAGCTCTCCTCTGACGTCTATGGCATTGAGCCAAACATCCCTGTTGTGCACCAGGTTGTAGTCTGCCAGGACGCATCCGCACGTCAGGGTACCCACTCTACAAAGAACCGTCACGAGGTATCCGGCGGTGGCGTTAAGCCTTACCGTCAGAAGGGTACTGGTCGTGCTCGCCAGGGTTCTATTCGTGCTGGTCAGTGGACTGGTGGTGGCGTCATCTTTGGACCTACCCCTCGTTCCCACGCACGTCGTATTAACAACAAGATGGTTAAGCTTGCTATGAGGTCTGTCCTCTCTGGCAAGGTTGCAGACTCCGAGCTTGTCCTCGTTGACTCTCTCGAGTTTGCTCAGCCTTCCACCAAGCAGGCAAAGGCTGCACTTCAGAACCTCGGTATTGAGGGTAAGCGCGTTACCGTCATCGTCCCAGACGACGACGTCAACACCTACCTCTCTTTCCGTAACCTTCCTAAGGTTTCAATCTTCGGCGTTTCTGAGGTTACTACTCGTTTCCTGATCGACAACGGCGCACTTGTTATGTCCGCTGATGTCGCTAAGCAGCTTGGGGAGGTGCTCGCATAATGAACTCTCCTTATGAGGTCATCATTCGTCCTATCGTTTCAGAGCGTGCTTTCGATCTGATGGAGCAGGGCAAGTATACTTTTGAGGTTGCTCGTAACGCAGGTAAAGAAGAGATTGCTGCAGCTGTAGAGAAGCTCTTCTCTGTACACGTCACCAAGGTAAACACACTTTCTGTTAAGCCAAAGAACAAGCGTGTACGTTATCAGCAGGCAGGCAAGACCCGCCAGTGGAAGAAGGCTATTGTTACCCTCGCTGCTGGTGAGACTATCGAGATCTTCGGTAATAACTCTGCTGAGTAAGGTTTTTCTCCCGTGCCTCTTTTGAGGTACGGGTTCGTATGCCGCGCTTAGTAGATACGCGCGGTACCGTGGTAATCCGGTGTTAGCTCGACTTTCCCTTAAGCGGGCTAGCCAACGGAGAAGAAAGGGATACTGTTTATGGCAGTTAGGCATCTAAAGCCAACAAGCGCAGGCAGGCGCTTCCAGACAATCTCAGACTTTGCTGAGATTACAACTGATAAGCCCGAGAAGTCCCTTCTCGAGCCTCTGCCAAAGAAGGCTGGCCGCAACAACAATGGCCGCATTACTACCCGTCACCAGGGTGGTGGCCACAAGCGCCAGTACCGTCGTATCGACTTCAAGCGTCGCAAGGATGACATTCCAGCTAAGGTCGCTACTGTTGAGTACGATCCTAACCGTTCCGCTCGTATTGCTCTTCTGCACTATGCAGACGGCGCAAAGGCATACATCCTTTGCCCAGAGGGTCTGAGCGTCGGTGACACCGTTCTTTCTGGTACCAAGGACATCGACATCAAGCCTGGTAACTGCACCACTCTTGAGCAGATTCCAGTAGGTACTCTTGTTCACGCAGTTGAGTTCCAGCCTGGCAAGGGTGCTGCAATGGCACGTGCTGCTGGTACTTCCGTCCAGCTCATGGGTAAGGACAACGGCTATGCAGTTCTGCGTATGCCTTCTTCCGAGCTCCGTCGTGTTCTTCTGACCTGCCGTGCAACCATCGGCGAGGTTGGTAACGCTGAGCACTCCAACATTGTTGTTGGTAAGGCTGGTCGTTCCCGTTGGGCAGGCGTCCGTCCTACCGTCCGTGGTACTGTCATGAACCCTGTTGACCACCCACACGGCGGTGGTGAAGGTAAGAACCACACTTCTGGTCGTCCTTCCGTCACCCCATGGGGTAAGCCAACCAAGGGTTATAAGACCCGCGACCCGAAGAAGGCTTCTAACCGCCTGATCATTCGCCGTCGTAAGTCCAAGTAAGACACGAGTAGGAGTAGATAAATGAGCAGAAGTCTCAAAAAAGGCCCCTTTGTGGAGACTCGCCTCCTTGCGCGTGTCGCTGCAATGAACGAGGCTGGCAAGAAGGACGTTATCAAGACCTGGTCACGTTCCTCAACCATCTTCCCTGAGATGGTCGGTCACACCATCGCTGTTCACGATGGTCGTAAGCATGTACCTGTGTACGTCACCGAGTCCATGGTTGGTCACAAGTTGGGTGAGTTCTCCCCATCCCGTACCTTCCGCGGTCACAAGGCCAAATAGGGGGAGTGTAGTAAATGGCTAAGAACACCGATTCTATTGAGGTTCGCGCAACAGCTAAGTATGTTCGCGTTGCTCCTCGTAAGGCTCGCGCAGTTGTCGCGCTTGTCCGCGGTAAGTCTGTCGAGAAGGCCCTTGAGGTTCTTCAGTTCTCGACTCGCGCTGCCGCTACTGATGTTGCTAAGGTTCTGCGCTCTGCAGTTGCTAATGCCGAGAACAACAATGGTCTCCGCGCTAACAACCTGGTAGTCAAGACCGCTTTTGTTGACGAAGGCCCAACGCTTAAGCGTATTCGTCCTCGTGCAAAGGGTTCGGCTTCCCGCATTAACAAGCGCATGAGCCACATTACCGTTGTCGTTGCACCTCGAAAGGAGGCGTAGGAATGGGTCAGAAAGTACAGCCTACAGGCTTCCGTCTTGGTGTAACCGAGAGCTGGCGTTCTCGTTGGTACGCCGATAAGGACTACGCCGAGCAGCTCGGCAACGATCTTGCTATCCGCAAGTATCTTGAGAAGCGCCTTGAGAAGGCAGCTGTTGCTCGCATTGACATCGAGCGCGCTGGCGATAAGGTCAAGGTAACTATTTTCTCCGCACGTCCTGGTATTGTCATTGGCAAGAAGGGTGCAGAGATTGACGGCCTCCGTGCAGATCTTGAGCGTGTTGCTAAGGTCGGCAAGGGTCAGGTCAACGTTGATGTTGTCGAGGTTAAGCGTCCTGAGCTTGACGCAAACCTTGTTGCTCAGTCCATCGCAGAGCAGCTTGAGCAGCGTGTCGCTTTCCGTCGCGCTATGCGTAAGGCTGTTCAGTCCGCTCGTAAGGCTGGCGCTAAGGGTATTCGTATCCAGTGCTCCGGTCGTCTGAACGGTGCTGAGATGGGCCGCCGTGAGTGGTACCGTGAGGGTCGCGTGCCTCTGCACACCCTTCGTGCTGCAATCGGCTATGGTACCGCTACAGGTCGCACCACCATGGGCGCTGTTGGTATCAAGGTTTGGATTTATTACGGCGAGAAGATGCCTGGACAGCCAACACCTAACCCAGCTCTTGAGGGCTCCGCTCGTCCTCGTCGTGCTCGCAATGAGAGGAGGGGCCGTTAATGCTTGCTCCAAAGCGTGTATTGCACCGTAAGGTACAGCGCGGTTCCATGAAGGGCCAGGCAAAGGGTAATACCCAGCTGCATTTTGGTTCCTGGGGTATCCGTGCAGAGGAGGCTCACTGGATTACTAACCGCCAGATTGAGGCTGCTCGTATTGCTCTCACCCGTGAGATGAAGCGTGGCGGTAAGGTTTGGATTACTATCTTCCCAGATAAGCCAATCACCAAGAAGCCTGCAGAGACTCGCATGGGTTCCGGTAAGGGTAACCCAGAAGAGTGGGTAGCAGTTGTTAAGCCTGGTCGTATCATGTTCGAGATTGATGGCGTACCAGAGGAAGTTGCTCGTGAGGCTCTCCGTCTTGCTCAGCACAAGCTTCCAATCAAGACCAAGATTGTCTCCAAGGCCGATCAGGACGGTGAGAACTAATGAAGTACACCGAAATCAAGGCTATGAGCGATGCAGACCTCGCTAAGAAACTCGAGGAAGGCCGCGCAGAGCTCTTTAATCTTCGTTTCCAGATGGCAACCAGCCAGCTGGACAACACCGCTCGCGTCAAGGCTGTTAAGCGTGACATTGCTCGCGTTCAGACCGAGATGCGCACCCGTCAAATTGCTGCGGAAGCATCCGCAGAGCAGAACTAGATCGCAGGAGATAAGTTATGGCAGAGACCGAAAGCAGAAATGCGCGTAAGGTTCGTACCGGACTCGTCGTCTCCATCTCTGGCGAGAAGACGATTACGGTAGAGATTACGTACCGTAAGCACCACCCTAAGTATGGCAAGATGATGACCATCGGCAAGAAGCTTCACGTTCACGATGAGAACAACGAGGCTGGTCTGGGCGATACCGTCCGCGTCATGGAGACTCGTCCTCTTTCCAAGACCAAGCGTTGGCGTCTCGCAGAGATCGTTGAGCGCGCTAAGTAATTAGCACCTAGGAAACAGCTTTTAGCTCAACCTAGTTTTGTATCTATCATTATTTCTCATGTGCGCAAATACGCGCACCTCTGAGAAATTAGGTTCCGGAGGAACGTCACATGATTCAGATGGAGACCATTCTCAACGTCGCTGACAACAGCGGCGCAAGGCGCGTAAAGTGCGTCAAGGTCCTTGGTGGCTCCAAGCGTCGTTACGCCGGCCTTGCCGACGTCATCATTGGCGCTGTCCAGGAGGCTACTCCAGGTGGTTCGGTGAAGAAGGGCGACATTGTTCGCTGCGTCATCGTTCGTACCGCTAAGGACACCCGTCGCAAGGACGGTAGCTACATCCGCTTTGACCAGAACGCATGCGTTCTTGTTAACAAAGAGGGTGAGCCCAAGGGTACTCGTATCTTTGGACCAGTCGCTCGCGAGCTGCGCGACCACAAGTACATGAAGATTGTCTCACTTGCACCTGAGACCCTTTAAGGAGGAACGACATGCCTAAGATGAAGATCAAGAAGGGCGACAAGGTCGAGGTCCTCACTGGTAAGGACAAGGGTAAGCGCGGCGAGGTACTTCGCGTATATCCAGAGAAGAACAAGGTTGTCGTTGAGGGCGTTGCAATTGCAAAGCGCCATGTCAAGCCAAACGCAGCTAACCAGCAGGGTGGCATCGTTGAGGCAGAGGCAGCAATCGACGCTTCCAATGTTGCTCTTATCGACCCTAAGACCGACAAGCCAACCCGTGTTGGCTACCTGATCAAGGAGGACGGCACCAAGGTCCGCGTCTCCAAGAAGTCAGGCGCTGAGCTCTAAGTTACACGTGTTTCTCGCTTTGTAAGAAACATCTAAGAGCTACTTCAAACCCCGTTATCATCAGATAGCGGGGTTTTCCTTTTGGGCGAGAAGTGCGGGTTCGTGTGGAAGTCGTGTGATGACACGAAAAAATATCAGCTAGCTTGAAATTCTCGTCCCATTTTTGCTCAATAAGGTCTAATATTGTTCATTGCGTCTTTCTATGGGACACGTATGTCTCGAGGATGCAGATGGCTCCTAGTTCGCCAAACTAGGAGGTGCGAGGCGATCCCCGCACTTAAAACCCCAAGAGTTAAGGAGAAACCATGGCAGACGAGAAGTACACACCTCGCCTTAAAGAGCTTTACTACGCATCCGTGCGTGATGCTCTGAAGGAGAAATTTGGTTATACCAACGTTAACCAGATTCCTAAGTTTGAGAAGATTGTTGTCAACATGGGTGTTGGCGAGGCAGCTACAGACGCTAAGGCAATTGATGGCGCTGTAAATGACCTCCGTACCATCACTGGTCAGCAGCCACTTGTTACACACGCTCGCAAGTCTATCGCAACCTTTAAGCTTCGCCAGGGTATGCCAATTGGCGCTAAAGTTACCCTTCGTGGCGATCGTATGTGGGAGTTCCTGGATCGTCTGATCGCAGTTGCAATTCCTCGTATCCGCGACTTCCGTGGTATCTCTGCTAAGAGCTTCGACGGCCGTGGTAACTTCTCCATGGGCGTAACCGAGCAGCTCATCTTCCCAGAGATTGACTTTGACAAGATGGACCACACCCGCGGTATGGACATCACCATTGTCACCACTGCTAACACCAACGAGGAGGGTAAGGCACTTCTCGACGCCTTCCACTTCCCATTCAAGCAGGACTAACTTTTACCTGTGCTTAAATTAAGCGCATTCCTGTTGGCATCTTCGATGCCGGGTGACATAGTCACCAGCACTATTGTTTGAAGTCATCTTGGCGTTCGCCAAGTTGCATTTTGAAGGAGGATTTGTGGCTAAGACTTCGATGATCGTCAAAGCCTCGCGTGAGCCGAAGTACTCTACGCGCACACAGAACCGTTGCCAGCGTTGTGGACGTCCCCACTCCGTTTACCGCAAGTTTGGTCTGTGCCGTGTGTGCTTCCGTGAGCTAGCGAGCAAGGGCGAGCTTCCTGGTGTCCGCAAGGCAAGCTGGTAGGACTCAGGGCTCTGGCGTCAAGGCATCTGCGCCACGGGTGTAGATGAACCAGACACGCAGTTTCATCATTAACGAAGGAGAAGGATCAAATGAAAATTACCGATCCCATTTCAGACATGCTGACGCGTATTCGTAACGCAAACTCAGCTGGCAAGGATTCCGTATCCATGCCATCGAGCAAGGTGCTCGTTGAGATTGCTCGCGTCATCACCGAAGAGGGCTATGTCGAGGGTTACACCGTTGAGGACACCAAGCCTCAGAAGACTCTTCACATCACCCTTAAGTATGGTAAGAAGCGCGCTAAGGTTATCCGCGGCATTCGTCGCATTTCCAAGCCTGGTCTGCGCATTTACTCCACCGCTGAGAAGCTTCCACGCGTTCTTGGTGGTCTTGGTACTGCAGTGGTTTCCACTTCTAAGGGCATGATGTGCGACCGCGACGCTCGTAAGAACGGCGTTGGCGGCGAGGTCATCGCTTACGTTTGGTAAATCTGACAGGAATGAAAGGAGACAGCCGTGTCTCGTATTGGTAAGAAGCCTGTCCAGATTCCTGCTGGAGTCACTGTGACAGTTGATAACACCACCGTTACCGTTAAGGGTTCTAAGGGCGAGCTGACTCGTACTTTCTCTGAGCTTGTTGCTATTGCTCAGGAGGGCGAGGAGATTCTCGTTACTCGCGTTGACGAGTCCTCTGAGTCCAACGCTCAGCAGGGTCTTGTCCGCACCCTTATCCACAACATGGTTGTTGGCGTCTCTGAGGGCTTCGAGAAGAAGCTTGAGCTCACTGGCGTTGGTTATCGTGTAGCACTTAAGGGCAAGGATCTTGACCTTTCCCTTGGTTATTCTCACCCAGTTCTCTATGTTGCACCTGAGGGCATTAGCTTTGAGGTACCTGATAACACTCACCTTACCGTTAAGGGTATTTCTAAGGAGAAGGTCGGCCAGGTTGCAGCTGAGATTCGTATGAAGCGTCCACCAGAGCCTTACAAGGGCAAGGGCATTCACTACGAAGGTGAGCACATCCGCAGGAAGCTCGGTAAGGCTGCTAAGTAAAGCAACCCTACTTTTAGGCTAAAAGACCATCACCCCGTTAGGTGATGGCATGTCTCTAAGGAGAAGGAATGAACAAGCAGCAGGCGAAAAAGGCGGGTCTTGAACGCCGCAAGCGCCGCGTACGTGCCAAGGTCTTTGGTACACCTGAGCGTCCGCGTCTTGCAGTTCACCGCACAAACGCAAACATTTATGCACAGCTTATTGACGACGCTTCTGGAAGAACTCTCTGCTCTGCCTCTACGCTTGACCCAGAGTTCCGTTCTACTGGCAAGGTTGGCTCCAACAAGGAGGCAGCTGAGTTCGTAGGTGAGCTTATCGGTAAGCGCGCTGCCGAGAAGAACGTCACTGAGGTCACTTTTGACCGTGGTGGCCGTCTCTATCACGGCCGCGTCAAGGCTTTGGCAGATGGCGCCCGCAACGCGGGCCTGAAGTTCTAGGAGGATTCAATGGCACGTGATCGTAAGCGCCAGCAGGATACGGATCTTCAGGAGCGCGTCGTTTATATTCACCGCGTTTCCAAGACCGTCAAGGGTGGCCGCCGTATGTCACTCGTTGCTCTGGTAGTCGTTGGCGACGGTAAGGGTAACGTTGGTATTGGCCAGGGTCGTTCCGCTGAGGTACCTCTGGCAATTCAGAAGGGCGTCGAGGACGCAAAGAGGAACATGTTCAAGGTCCCACTGACCGAGACTGGTTCCGTACCACACGCAGTCACTGGTCACTACGGTGCAGGTTCTGTTCTTATTAAGCCTGCATTTGAGGGTACTGGTGTTATTGCTGGCGGTCCTATTCGTCCACTCTTCGAGCTTGCAGGTATTACCAACGTACTTTCTAAGTCCCTTGGTACCGACAACGCTCTGAACATGATTAAGGCAGCAGCTGAGGGTCTGAAGGAGCTTTCCAGCCCAGAAGAAGCAGCTGAGCGTCGTGGCCTAACCGTCGGCGATATGTTCGTCGGAAAGGAGAACTAACGATGGCTAAGAACCTTAGCATCAAGCTTGTCCGTGGCGCTGTCGCAGGCGTCAAGAAGGACCAGACTGCTACGGTGAAGGCCCTCGGCCTCCACAAGATCGGCGATACCGTCGAGCAGCCTGACAACCCAAGCATTCGTGGAATGATCTTCAAGGTTAAGCACCTTGTCGAGGTTGAAGAGAACTAGAGGTAGTAATAATGCAGCTCAATGATCTTCGCCCCGCAGTGGGTTCGCGCAAAAATCGTAAGCGCGTAGGTCGCGGTAATTCTTCAGGCAATGGTACTTTTGCCGGCCGCGGTATGAATGGTCAGCTCTCCCGCTCTGGTGGCGGTAAGGGCGCTGGCTTCGAGGGTGGACAGCAGCCACTGGCTATGCGTCTTCCTAAGCTTCCTGGTTTCACTAACCACAACCGTGTTGAGTACGCTCCAGTCAACGTTGCTCGTCTGAACGCTCTCTTTGCAGATGGCGAGACCGTAGACGCAGAGGCTCTGGTTGCTAAGGGAGTTATCAAGTACAACTTCATCCCAGTCAAGGTTCTGGGTGATGGCGAGCTTTCTAAGAAGCTCACTGTTAAGGTCGACAAGGTTTCCGCCTCCGCAAAGGCTAAGATCGAGGCGGCCGGTGGAAAGGTTGAGGCCGAGTAGTGAGTAAAGGAATCGCCAACGCATTTCGTGTTCCGGAACTAAGGGGAAAGATTCTCCTTACGGTACTGATTCTTCTTCTGTACCGTTTTGGTGCGTATCTTCCTGTGCCCGGTGCTCCATTCCAGCAGATGCTTTCTGTTTATCAGAATGGTCTTGCTAAGAATGGCGCAATGGCCGTGCTTAACCTATTTTCGGGTGGCGCTCTTTCTCGCATGTCTGTTTTCAGTCTGGGCATCATGCCTTACATTACGGCTCAGATCATCTTCCAGATGATGCAGTCCGTTATTCCATCTCTTGGCGAGCTTGCTAAAGATGGTGAGAGCGGCCAGCGTAAGATTACGCAGTACACGCGTTATCTTACGGTTGGCCTAGCTCTGCTCAATGCAGTTGGTTACCTGTTCTTGTTTAAGAGCTATGGTGTATCTTTTGCATCTATGGAGGGCGTGCCTGAGGCACTTGAAAACTTCCTGGTAGTCTTTACCATGCTAGTTGGTGCCATCATTATTATGTGGCTCGGTGAGGTTATTACCCAGCAAGGTGTTGGCAACGGAATGAGTCTTATCATCTTTGCAAACATCATGGCTGGACTTCCAACAGCCCTTATTTCTTCAGTAGCTACTCGTGGAAACATTGTTCTTACCGTTGTTACTGTTGTGGTTATGCTCGCTATTATTCCGCTCATTGTTTACATTGAGCGTGGTCAGCGTCGTATTCCTATCAACTATGCCAAGCGCGTTGTTGGTCGTCGTATGATGGGTGGTCAGTCAACGTACCTTCCAATTAAGGTAAACACTGCAGGCGTTGTACCAATCATCTTTGCATCTGCAATCCTGTACCTTCCTGCTCAGGTTGCTGTGTTCTTCCCAGGAGTAGAGTGGATTCAAAATCTTGCTACTTCACTTTCTTCTGGATGGGTTAACTGGGTTCTCTCAGTTATGTTCATTGTCTTCTTTGCATACTTCTACACCTCAATGGTGTTCAATCCAGAGGAGACAGCAGACCAGCTTAAGAAGCAGGGAGGCTTTATTCCTGGTGTTCGTCCAGGTACTGCTACTTCAACGTATATCAAGACTGTTATTGACAGAGTCACCCTCCCCGGTGCTATCTTTATGGCAGTTCTTGCAATCGTTCCAACCATTATTTTCTGGTTCACAGGCGATTCGTTGATACAGGCGTTTGGTGGAACTTCCGTCCTCATCATGGTCGGTGTTGCAATGGATACACTCTCTTCCATTGAGTCCCACCTTAAGATGCACAACTATGAGGGCTTCTTTAAGTAGTTCTTAATACGTAGCATAAAGGGGCCTGGAAACAGGCCCCTTTTATTATTTGAAAGGAAGGCGAAGCATGAACATTGTTCTTCTCGGCGCACCTGGCGCTGGCAAGGGTACACAGGCTCAGAAGCTCGTTGCAGAGTATGGACTTGCTCACATCTCAACCGGTGACCTTCTTCGTGCTGCTGTTAAAGCTCAGTCTGAGCTTGGCGTTAAGGCTAAAGAGTATATGGATGCTGGTCAGCTTGTTCCAGATCAGCTTGTAATTGACCTGGTAAAAGAGCGCCTTTCTGCAGACGATGTAAAGGCTGGTTTTATTCTTGATGGCTTCCCACGCAACACCGCTCAGGCAGTAACCCTTGATTTTGAGCTTCAGAATATGGGCCTCAAGCTTGATGCAGCTCTGCTTGTTGCTGTTGAGCCAGAGGTTATTGTTGAGCGTCTTTCTTCTCGCCGTACGTGCAAAGAGTGTGGTTATACTGCACCTGCTGGTACAGAGACTTGCCCAAATTGTTCTGGTGAGATGTATCAGCGTGATGACGATAAGCCAGAGACAATTCGTAAGCGTCTTGATGTATACGAGAACCAGACTTCTCCTTTGATTGAGTACTACAAGGGTCATGGAATTCTGAAGGAGGTCAACGGAGATCGTCCTGTTGACGAGGTATTCGCCGACGTAAAGACACTCCTCGCACTATGATTACGATAAAAACACCTGAACAAATCGAGGCAATGAAGGTGTCGGGCGCCCTTTCAAAGGCAGCTCTTCGCCGTGCTGGATCTATGATTAGACCTGGTGTTTCAACGCTCGAGATTGACCGCGCTGTTGAAGCTTTTATTAGACTTCATGGCGGAACCCCTACCTTTAAGGGCTACGGTGGATTCCCTGGATCTGTTTGCTCTTCTATTAACGAGCAGATTGTTCACGGTATTCCATCAGCTAACGTCATTTTGCAAGATGGCGATATTCTGACCATTGACACGGGTGCTACCGTTAACGGTTGGGCAGGAGATAACGCTTGGACGTTCTACTGCGGAACAGTTGACGAGAAAACCCAGGCACTTTGTGAGGTTACCCGCGATTGCCTTAAGGCAGGTATTGCAGCTGCTGTTCCTGGTGCTCGTCTTGGCGACGTTGGCCATGCAGTTCAGAAACTTGCCGAGGATAACGGCTATGGTGTCATTCGTGATTTTGTTGGCCATGGTATTGGCCGCAATCTTCACGAGGACCCCGAGGTCAGAAACTACGGTCGTGCAGGCAACGGCATTGTGCTTCGTGAGGGAATGGTAATTGCAATTGAGCCTATGATTGCTATGGGTACCTACGATTGCACCGTTCTTGAAAATGGTTGGACCGTTGTTACAGATGATGGCCTGCCATCAGCACATTATGAGAACACGGTTGCTATTACTGCCGATGGTCCCGTTATCGTTTCAGAAGATGAAGTTGGTCCATGGTGCGAGATGCAAGGCGGTCTTGAATAACACATACATTGTTCTTCTCGCTATCTAATTGTGTTGAAAAAATAAGTGATAGACGAGTGGCACATTTTTATGTATTATTGATAACCGCTGTCGATGTGTCGAGAGGATGAAAGTTGGCTAAACAAGACGCGATTGAGCTTGAAGGCAAGGTACTAGAACCCCTGCCAAATGCTATGTTTAACGTTGAGTTAGAGAACGGCAAGACCATCCTTTGCACCATCTCAGGTAAGATTCGAATGAATTACATTCGAATTCTCCCTGGTGACAAGGTTGTAGTAGAGATTTCTCCTTACGATCTTACCAGGGGTCGCATTACCTACCGTTATAAGTAAGTAATGCAAAAGCCTTGTGTTATGCATGAGGCTATCTGTGTCTTTGCGCACTTCGCAAGGGCATTTGTACGTAAGTACAGTCGGTATTTCACGCCAGCGGCTGGGCGAGTATATAGTTCGTATCAGCAGAACCGAAAGGAAGACACATGAAGGTACGTCCTTCGGTAAAGAAGATGTGCGACAAGTGCAAAGTCATCCGTCGCCACGGTAAGGTTTACGTGATTTGCGAGAACCCGCGCCACAAGCAGCGTCAGGGCTAAGGAAGGAGCACCAAGTTGGCCCGTATTAACGGCGTCGACCTGCCACGCGATAAGCGTGTTGAGGTCGGACTCACCTATCTTTACGGCATTGGTCAGACTCGTGCAACCAAGATTTGCAACGAGACTGGTATCGATGTAAATACTCGCGTCAAGGACCTCACAGAGGAAGAAGTCACTAAGATTCGTGACTTTATTGACGCTCATTACACCACCGAGGGCGATCTTCGCCGCGAGGTGCGTCAAAATGTTGCCCGCCTGATGGAGATTGGCTGCTACCGCGGCCTCCGTCACCGCAAGGGCCTCCCTGTCCACGGTCAGCGTACCCACACTAACGCTCGTACTCGTAAGGGTAAGAAGCGTCAGGTGGGCGGCAAGAAGAAGTAGGCGAGGAGTAGCTAATGGCACAGAAAAAGAACGCTCGCACTACACGCGTCCGCCGCTCCGAGCGTAAAAACATTGCAGTGGGCCAGGCCCACATCAAGAGCACATTCAATAACACGATTGTCTCTATTTCCGATCCCCAGGGTAATGTAATTTCCTGGCAGTCCGGTGGTACCGTCGGCTTCAAGGGCTCTCGTAAGTCCACTCCTTTTGCTGCACAGCTTGCAGCAGAGGCAGCAGCAAAGGCAGCAATGGAGCACGGTCTCCACAAGGTAGCTGTTTTTGTTAAGGGCCCAGGCTCTGGTCGCGAGACCGCAATCCGTTCCCTTCAGGCAGCAGGCCTCGAGGTTTCGGGTATTCAGGATAAGACACCTATTGCACACAACGGCTGCCGTCCTAAAAAGCGCCGTCGCAACTAGCACGAAAGGACAAGCAAATGGCAATTGATAGGACCCCGGTCCTTAAAAGATGTCGTCAGCTTGGCATCGATCCCGTTGTGATGGGGATCAATAAGACTTCTAACCGTGAGCCACGTCGCCGTCGTCGCCAGGAGAGCGAGTACGGTATGCAGCTCCGTGAGAAGCAGAAGGCTAAGTTCATTTACGGCGTCCTTGAGAACCAGTTCCACGGCTACTATGAAATGGCTAAGAAGAACCCAGGCATTACTGGTGACAACCTGATGAGCATCCTTGAGACTCGTCTTGACAACGTCATCTTCCGCCTTGGCTTTGCTCGTACACGTAAAGAGGCTCGTCAGACTGTCCGTCACGGTCACATCACCGTTAACGGTCAGCGCGTTGACATTCCTTCTTATCGCGTAAAGAGCGGCGATGTTATCGCTGTTGCTTCCAAGGCAAAGGATCTTCTTCCAATCAAGGAAGCTCTCATTTCCTCCGAGCACATGGCAGTTCCTGCATGGCTTGAGGTTGACATTGAGAAGCTGCAGGGCACTGTTCTTCAGCTTCCAACCCGCGATCAGATCGACCTTGAGATTGACGCACAGCTGATCGTCGAGCTCTACTCCAAGTAAGCCCGACCCGTTTTGGAGGTAGCAATGTCCGAATTTATCCGACCAAACGTGTCGGTAGATGAAATCGGCGCAAACGTCGCTCGTGTGAGCGTAGAGCCGCTTGAGCGTGGCTATGGTGACACGCTTGGCAACTCCCTCCGCCGCGTACTGCTTTCCTCTCTTGAGGGAGCTGCGGTTGAGGCCATCCAGATTGATGGCGTTCAGCATGAGTTCACTACGGTTGAAGGCGTCTATGAGGACGTTACTGACATCGTTCTGAACGTTAAGGGCCTAGTTTTCCGCAACACCAACAACTCTGATGAGGCTGAGGCTTCCATCTCTGTTGATGGTCCTTGCAAAGTCTCTGGTGCTGATCTTGATGTTCCTATGGGCTACGAGCTGGTTAACCCAGCTCAGCACATTTGCACCCTTGCTGAGGGAGCTCATCTTTCCATGAGACTTCGTCTTGGTAATGGTCGCGGTTATGTTTCCGGTGAGGATAACGAGCGTGAGAGCGATCCAATTGGATTCATTCACGTTGACTCGATCTTCTCGCCAGTTCGCCGCTGCGCTAAGGCTGTTGAGCCTTGCCGTGTTGGCCGTCACACCGACTATGATCGTCTGGTGCTTGAGGTTGAGACCAATGGTGCAATCAGCCCTCGCGAGGCTGTCGTTGAGGCTGCAAACATCATTAACCAGCACATGAGCGCATTCATGGGACTTACTGATTTTGACGAGACTCAGGAAGAGGCTTCGATTTTTGCTAAGGCAGACGTCGAGGACGATTCCGAGCTTGAGAAGCAGGTTGAGGACTTGGACCTTTCCGTCCGTTCTTACAACTGCCTCAAGCGTGCAGGAATTCACTCTGTCCGTCAGCTCGTTGATTTCTCTGAGAACGATCTTCTCAACATCAGAAACTTTGGTGTTAAGTCTATTGAAGAAGTCAAGGAAAAGCTCGAGAGCATGGGCCTGTCCCTTAAGGCTTAGTCGCGCCTTGTCACGCATAGGAGAATGTAAATTATGAGGCACAATAAGAAGAGGGGCATGAAGCTTGGTACTGATGCTAGCCACACCAAGGCCATCAAGAAGAGCCTGATCCAAGCCCTTTTCACTAACGATCGTATTAAGACTCTTGACGTCCGCGCTAAGGCAGTTCGCGGCGAGGTCGACAAGGTCATCACTTGGGCAAAGCGCGGCGACCTTCACGCTCGTCGTCTTGCTATGGCCAAGGTTGGTAACGCAGAGCTTGTCCGTGAGGTATTTGACAAGGCTGCTCAGGGTATGTGGGCTGACCGCAACGGCGGCTACACCCGTATCATGAAGCTTGGTCCTCGTAAGGGCGATGCTTCTGAGGTTGTTATCCTTGAGCTTGTTACCGAGCCAGTTCAGCCAAAGGCTTCTAACAAGAAGGCTAAGGCTACCAAGGTTGCTCCTGTAAAGGAAGAGGAGACCGAGGCTCCAGCAGAGGAGACCGAGCAGACCGAAGAGGCTGCAGAGTAACTTCTGTCAAAGTGAATCTGAAGAGGTCCTGGCTTTTTGCTGGGACCTCTTTTTCAAATAAAGGAGGGTTGTCATGATTGAGTTCAAAAACGTATCTTTTGCATACGGTGCGTTAGCTGCTACACAATCCATGACTGACTCTTCTTCTAAAGATGCCATAGGAGCCACTGAGAGCCAATCTCCGTACCCAATGGCACTAACCCTTGATAACGTTTCATTTACCCTAAAGCCGGGCTCTAGAACGGTTGTGCTTGGCCACAATGGTTCAGGCAAGTCAACGCTTGCAAATCTTTGTAATGCATCACTTTTTCCTCTATCCGGAGAGGTTTTAGTAGACGGCAATTCAGTGACCGTAGTGCCATCTACTCAGATTTCTTCCGTTGTGGGAATGGTTCGCCAAGATCCAACAGCGCAGCTTGTTTGTGCAACGGTATTTGATGAGGTTGCCTTTGGTCCTGCTAATCTTGGTTTGCCAAAAGAAGAGATAGTTTCTCGCGTTACTCAAACACTGGAGCTTTGTGGCATTGCCGATTTGATTGATGCGCCTACCCATACGCTTTCTGGAGGCCAACAGCAGCTTGTTTCTATTGCAGCAGCGCTTTCAGTGCATCCACGTTATCTGGTGCTTGATGAGGCGTTTGCTCAGCTTGATACTCGATTCAGAAATCACCTTTCTAACCTGGTAAATACCCTTGTTGCAAACGGGATGGGTGTGCTTGAGATTTCTCATTCGTTTGAGTCTCTTCCCGGGGCTGACCAGGTACTTGTTTTGGAGAAAGGTCAGCTAGTTTGGTCGGGAACCCCCACAGAGTTTCTCTTGGATGCAAATGCAATCGCAAACGCTGGTTTTGATGATGCACTCACAGCAACAGCGCATATAGCTGCACAGGCTGGCTATAAGTTTGATGTGCCTTTTAACGCATCAGAGTTTGTTGCGTTTCTTGTTCAGAACAACCTTGCGTTTGATGCTTTGGATACCCTTGTGTATCAGCGTGCCCTTGAGGTGGTGCGAGCAAACAACTATGACGGAATTCAGGCGCTTGGCGAGGAACACGAGCTGGTAGTTTGTGGCGTGTCTCATGCTTTTGACAAGCCCGTTCTGCATGACGTAACTATTTCCTCTACGGGAGAGCTTGTTGTTCTGGTAGGCGCTTCTGGCTCTGGAAAAACAACCTGCGCCCGCATAGCTGCTGGCCTCATAGAGGCTGATACCGGGCACGCAACAATCGATGCGCGACTGGTGTGCCCTGGAGATGTCGGCATGTGTTTTCAGCGCCCTCAAGATCAGCTCTTTGCCCAAAGCGTTGCTGAAGATATTGCGTTTGGTCCAACTAACAAGGGTTTCTCGCCAGACGATGTTGAGGCGCTTGTCGCGTATGCGGCAGCACGTGTGGGGCTTGACCAGCAGGTCATGGGCGCGTCTCCGTTGACGCTTTCTGGTGGCCAGGCTCGTCGCGCGGCGCTTGCAGGAACGCTGGCCTGCGCAACGTACGCGGTAGTGTTTGATGAGGCAACGTCTGGACTTGATGGCGAGGCGCGCTCGCAGGTGTTGCATCTTGCTCGTGAGCTGGCAAACGAGGGCAAGGCGGTTCTTGCAATCACACACGACGTAAGCGAATGGCTTCCTTTTGCTGACAGAGTAGTGTTTCTCGAGAAGGGCTGTGTTGTTGCAGACGTCAACGTACAAGAAGCGCAGACAACCCCAGAGATATACGAGGCTGCGCAGCTTGATTGCCCGCTGTTTGTAAGCGTATTGCATGAGCTTTTGGAGGCCTGCTATGTCTAAGTGCCCCTGTGCTCTGCTTAAGTGCTTCTCGCTTGCTTCATTGACAGCGCAGACAAAAATCGTTGCCACTTTTGTGGGTATTGTTGCTCTCTTCTCAGTACAGCAGCCACTTGCCTTTGCGGTGTTCGCCTTGATTTGCGTGAGTCTTCTCTGGAGTGCTCGTGTAAGCTTGCCGGAGTTTTTGCGCGTAGCAAAGCCTGCAGCGTTCATTCTGCTTCTATCATTTGTTGCCAATACGCTGGTGTTTATTGGACATCCCGATATCATTTTCTCCGGATCAGTTGGTCTTTCTGTGGCGGGTTTTTACAGAAGCACCGTGGCTATTGCCCGCGTGTTGCTTGCCTTGGCGCTGGTTTTATCGGTTGCGTCAACAACTACACCTACGCAGCTTGCTGATGGCTTTTCTGTACTGTTGCTGCCTCTGCGTCTTATTCGTGTTGACGTTGATGGTTTGAGCATTGTGCTCTCAATTGCTCTGAGGGCAATTCCGCTTACCTTAGAAGAACTCGACAGAATTAGAGCAGCTCAGAGGGCACGTGGATTCAATTTTGAATCGGGCGGTATTGTTGAGCGAATCAAAAAGTGGTTTACGCTTTTGGTACCGCTGACCGTCTCGCTCTTTCAGCGCGCAGATCAGATGGCGCAAACAATGACAGATCGCTGTCTTGGCGCAGCAAAACGCACGCGTATCTCCGCAAAAATGCAGCTTGTTGATTGGGTAGTGTTGCTGCTGTGGGTTGCACTGTGCCTTGGTCTTACAACGCTGTAGTGATCTTGCATTGCTGTAGCGGTCCTGCGGCGCTGTAGTGGTTTGTTGTCCAGCAGCTACAATACGTGCGTCAACTTTGAGCCTACGATACAATTACTCTAGTGGGCACAAGTCATTTCAGGGAGCTTCATGAACTCAGAAACATCACAAAACATTGCATCAAATTGCAGTTTTGATGCATGCGAGGAGGCTTCGGCTGAGCCTTCAGCTCCTGAGACTCTCGTTGAAGCTCCTTCTGAGCCTGAAGCTACACTTGTTATCCAGCTAGGTTATCGCGGTGCTGCATTCTGCGGCTTTGCCGAGCAGCCCACCCAGCGCACCGTGGCAGGAGACCTTCGTCGCGCGCTTCAGACCGTCTTGCGCAGAGAGGTCGAGCTCACCTGCGCAGGCAGAACCGACGCCGGCGTGCACGCCCAGGCCCAGTACGTGAGCCTTCCTGTGTACGGCGCTGAGCTGGCGCTGTCTGGCGAGAAACTCGTCCGCTCGCTTACCGCTCTGACCGACGACGACATCTCTATCCGACAACTCTTCCGTGCCCCACAGGGTTTCTCGGCACGCTTTGATGCCCAGGCTCGCTCGTATCGCTATCGCATTTGTGCAGGTAGCGCTCGTCCCGTGCTGGGCTGGGACCACGTGTGGTGGTACAACGGCCACTTGGACGCAGAGCTTATGGACAAGGCGGCGCAGGCGCTGGTGGGAGAGCATGATTTCAAGAGCTTCTGCAAGGCAATTTCTGCCGAGGGTAAGCCAACGCATCGTTTTGTGGAGTGCCTTACCGTTGAAGAAATTGAAGAGGCTGGCGAGAAACTCATTGCAGTTGATATTACGGGCAACGCCTTCTTGCATAACATGGTGCGCACGATTGTGGGCACGCTGGTTGAGATTGGCCGAGGTCACAGGCCTGTTGAGTGGATCGACGAGGTTCTAGCCGCCCAGAATAGAATTGCTGCTGGCAGTTGTGCGCCTGCTCAGGGCCTTACGTTTGTGAGCGTTCGCTATCCAGAGGGCGTTTTGCAACCCTGGTAGTGCTTTCGGCTCCTTGATTGCGTCGCAGTTTCTGTGTGCCAATACAGCTTCATCGGTCTTCTCGCGCCGTTTACGAAGTCTTTTCTACCATTTGTATTGTGTGCGGTGGTTTCCCTCGCAAAGTAATAGCATCATAGAAGAGAGCGTCTTTTTAGGAGCTCTTGCAGAACTGATGAACAGTGAGGCAGGGAGCCAGTATGTTTAGGAAAAGAGAAAGATTTGAGCGCAGTGATGTTCCGCGCCAGAATCCCTATACCAATGTGATTGGCCTTGCCGTAATTGCCATTGTTGCCGTGCTTGTGGGTATTGTCGTTGTAACTATTTGGGACCGCGTGCAGCTTGAGTCGCACCTGGGAGACCATGGGCTTAACAAGGCTGTAAAGAGCCAGAGCGTTTCAGGCAATCCGGATGGCACTACTCAATCTGATGATGACTTTCTTACCTATGCTGTTATCAGCACAAATTCGCTTAAGGCAGGGGAGTCAACGCTTCAGTCTGTGCAACTTCTGGTCATTGATCGCACACAGGGAACTGGTCATATAGTGTCTATTCCTACTGATGTGTATGGAGAAGTAGATTCAAATGCTAAAACACTGGCAGATATTTACAAAGATGACGGCCAAAGTGCTTTTGTTGGCGCGCTTGCTTCTATCACCAACATCAAGATTACGCACGTTATCATTGCCACAGATGATGTGTGGGAGAAAATCTCGGCACTTTCTGGTTCGGGTGCTCGCTCACTGGTAAGCAATGCTTCCAGCCTGCTGTCCTCCATGGTTACCGATATGAAGCCCAGTCAGCTTCTTGAGCTTGCAGAGATTGTGCAGCCAATTGGCGTATCTAATCTTGAGCATGATGAAGCTCCTGTTGTTGAAGGCTCAAGTGGCACTACCGTTGACGCTACGGCCTTAGGAAAGCTTGTTGGCATGCTTGTATAGACGTTATGAGCATTGTGTGTAGCGCCGCCCCTACAAAACGGTCAGATGTCCACATAACAGCAGTTAAACACGATGTGTGGAGAGATTTTGATAGAATAAAAATGTCTTTTTAATTCACTTTTTATGGGTAAACTGGTATCTAAAATTTAGGACCAGTTTGGGGGATGTGGAATGCACGAGCGCTCATACAATCCACATATGATTTCGGTTCTCATGGCTGCTGATAATGATGCTGATGCTATTAGAACGGTCATTAGGCAACTTCAAGAGCAGACATATCCTCATTGGGAACTCATCATTGTTGACAATAGCTCCGATCCCCAGATTGCTCGCATGTTAGATAACCTTGCCAATCAAGAGCCTCGTTTAGATGTCTTGTGCCAATCGGGAATTAGCCATTTTGTTGCGCTTGAGATTGCCCAGGGTCGTGCTCGCGGAGCCTATACGCTTACCACTGAGCCTTCTTATAGGTTTAATTCCCACGTTTTGCAGGAGCTTTATTCTGCAGCTACAGCTTTGGGTCCTGTTGGTTCACCTAAAGCAGCAGATATTGTTATTGCGCACATGAAAACCGCCAATGCACCTATGGAATGCAAAAAAGCTTTTGGCTCAAAAGCTTCTGCATTGTTGCGGGTATTTGAGGAGTCGCAGCTTCCTTATTTGACGTCTATGAGCGGAAAGCTCTGTTCAACGCGCATTTTGGCCGAGATTAAGCATGAGCCAGAAACTGATGGTGAGTGCAATTTTGTTGGCTACTGCTTTGAGATTGCAAAACATGTCACGTACGCCCCAGAAGCAATTTTTGTTGATGTACCAGTGGAATCTTCCAAGGAAGAAAAAACTATTGCTGCCTCTATGGATGAACTTACTCAGGAGCGTCAGGCGCTCATGGCCCTTGCCAAGCATCTTGGCTTTGCAAACTCCAAAAAAGTTCAAAAATTGATTAGTCGCTACCTGATCAGCAAACTTCTTATGAATATGTATCCTGTATTCAATGAAGAATCCCAGCTCAGCCATGAGGAAAAAGAAAACTTTATTGTCAAGATTCTTTCTAATCCTGTAGCGCACCTTATTGTCACTGAAGCAACTTCTCCGCGACTGGTAGCTCATGCCTTGCTTGGTGCTATTTTGTCTACTACAACACGAGCTCGTTATGCCTATGTACGCAGAGCTGTATGGTATGCACGTTTTATGCGCATTCCACTTGTATAAGCTTCAGCGACACATAAGCCGCATCAAAATTTAAGTATGTGATTCTAGAGTAGCCTGGCGATTTGTGTTTAGAGCCAGTCTTTAAATCCAGTCTTAACGCCTGTCCATGAGCGATTTAAACGTCTGTGCTATGCCGTCATTTTTGACACGGAAGAATCCTTCTTTGGCTAGATATGCATAGCGAGCAAACTTGTCATCTTTTGGCAGAGCAATACCTCTCACCTGCGCAAAGAAAGCCTTTCCAGAGCCTGAGATTGATGGGTTTTCAAACACGCGCTTTGCGTCCATGCGCCCAAAGCTCTTGGCGAGAAGATCGTGCACTTCTGAGTCAACCTCACCTGCAGCATCATGTTCTTCTCGCCAGGTAAGCGCGTCTTTTGTAAGCAGCGCATAGTTGATGCCGCGCAGTGTGAGCGCGTTGAGTACCACGTCTGAGGTAATGTTGCGTGCATCCACAACATCCATCATGTCGTTCCAGCGCTCAAGCGGAATTTTAGGCTGACGCTGCGCAAAGGTAGCGGCTTCTGCATAGCCATTCTCGCGATAGTTGTAGAGCGCAGAGTCTGTGTACACTATGCGAGCTCCGCAGCAATGCGAGGCAATGAGGAAGGGGTTGTCCACCCAGCCTGCACCGGGGACTTCTTTGAAATTGATGTGGTTTTGGGTCAAGAATTCCTTGCGATAGAGCGCCGTCCAAATGGCAGGATGGTGCAGCAGAAGCTGTGCCATCTGATCAATTGAACAAGGCAGCTGCTTGGGTTTGACGCGGCCCTTATATGCGCAGGGAACTCTGTACTCGGCAGCACTGACAGTTCCTTTGAACTGCGACTTTGCTCCCGCACGGCCATTTTTCTGATTACCAAACACGCGCCAATAGGCTGAACGCGCAATATCTACCTGATCTTCTCCACCGTTTGCCTGGATAAGATCAACAAGCTCTTGAACCATGGTTGGCTCAAGGTAATCGTCAGGCTCAACAATACCCACCCATGAGCCGTGAGCTGCGGCAATGCCACGATTACACGTTGCTCCGTAGCCCTCATTTTCTTTGTTGATGATGACAATGCGACCATCACGGGCAGCATATGCTTCCAAAAGAGCTAAAGATGAGTCAGTTGAGCCATCGTTTAGGCAGATAATCTCCAGGTTTGTGTAGCTCTGTGATTGAATACTTGCCAGGCATTGCTCCAGATAGTCTGCAACGTTGTATATGGGCACAACAAGAGAAACCAAAGGTTGGTGGTTTTGAGTGTGACTCATCTAAACTCCTTTTGATTGCTGCTTTATACTATAGAGGCATCAACTCACTCACGAAGTCACATTTTGAGGAAATATGAAGCGCACCGCCCTTGTCATAGTCACCTTTAAACGCCAGGAACTGCTTTCCAACCTGCTCAATTCCATTACGCAGCTCACGCAGGCTCCATGGCGCATCATTGTTGTGGACAACGAAAACTCTTCTGAGACAGCCTCGCTTGTGTCGGAATTTTCGGAGACGGTCAAAACCACGTGGGGAGAAACCACTGATGATCCCGACGCTCATGGTGGCACTAATCGCGTGTGTTACGTCCCTATGGAGCAAAACACTGGAGGCTCCGGCGGTTTCTCTGAGGGTGTGCGCGTAGGTTATGAGCTGGGCGCCGAGTGGTTCTGGGTTATGGACGATGACGTAGCTGTGCTGCCTGATGGTCTTGATAAGCTTGACGCATGGTCAGATAAGGCTGAGGTTATCCAAGGTCAGCGCTACGACTTTGATGGTGGTCCTTTCTTCTGGCAGTATCGCTTTAGCACCGCCCTGGGCATCTACAATCCGCTGGCAAAGGCTGGCTTTGACGGTGTGCCTTATCGCGAGTGCAATGTGATGTGCTTTGAGGGTGCCTGCTTTAAGCGCTCTGTAGTGCAGAAGATTGGTCTACCTGACGCGCGCTTCTTTATCTATTGGGATGACGCCTTATATGGCTATTTGGCCAGCAAGGTAACGCAGCCTATTTTGATTCCAGACTTTGTTCTTTCAAGATGTCGAGAAGTTCCCGGTCAGAGTATTGGTTCTGTGCGTCAACTTAATTCAACCTCTGATATGACGCGCTATTACATCACACGTAACCGCGGCTATATTGCCCGTTACTTCCAGGTTCACGGTGATTACAACCCCGTGCTCTTTGGTGTTGGTACTGCGCTGACCTTTGCAAAAGAGATTATTCGACTCATTTTGGTAGATAGAGCGCACTTCTCGTCTGGTCTTTCTCGCCTTATAAAGGGCTGGAAGGATGCACGCCTTATCTATAAAGATGCAACCTGGCGTCCACAACCTCCACTAGACTAGCCACCAAAGCCGGCATTTTGTGTCGGCTTTTTTAGTCCCCAAACGCCCAACAAAAGTGAGTACTGAGGGGTGAATTGTGGCGCATTTGTGAAAGGCGACGAATGCCTACTTACAAAAAATCGAATTATTTTATGACCATTAATAAATTTTGTAATTAGCGAAGTT
Source organism: Atopobium sp. (assembly GCA_018380095.1). Taxonomy (GTDB): domain Bacteria; phylum Actinomycetota; class Coriobacteriia; order Coriobacteriales; family Atopobiaceae; genus Lancefieldella. The sequence continues at coordinate 58,696 of JAGZUI010000002.1, read as the reverse complement.
TCTAGCTAATTTTCTACCTGCAGAGATATTGGTTGCCGCAACGTGTCAATACATAATTTTGTATTCGTGTGGAAATTTCACAATATATTGTTATAGTTCTCGAACTCAAACACTATAAGTTGTGGCATAGTAGTTTTCATCACACAAGCGGGTTCCCAACTACTTCGCTTAGGCAAAAGCTTAGGAACCGCAGTGATAATCCAATTAAACACGCATGAAAGCGTTGCTTTCACCAACGTTTGTTCAAGGAGTTTGCACATGAAGATTATCAAGCGCAATGGCTCAGAGGTCACCTTCGAGGTTGAGAAGATTGTTAACGCAATTGCTAAGGCTAACGCAGAGGTCCCTGAGGATCAGCGCCTGACTGAGCGTGAGATTCAGTTTGCTTCTCTCAACGTTACCGATGAGTGCGAGAAGGCTGGACACACCGTCACCGTCGAGGAGGTCCAGGACCTTGTCGAGGATCAGCTCATGGCTCTTGACCGCTTTGAGGTTGCTCGTAAGTACATCATTTACCGTTACCTCCAGAACCAGAAGCGTCACAAGAACACCACCGATGACAAGATTCTGTCTCTGATTGAGTGCAACAACGAGGAAGTCAAGCAGGAGAACTCCAACAAGAATCCTACCGTTGTTTCTGTTCAGCGTGACTACATGGCTGGTGAGGTTTCTAAGGACCTCGTTCAGCGTGAGCTTCTTCCAGAGGATATTGTTGCTGCTCACAACGAGGGTCTCATCCACTTCCACGATTCCGATTACTTTGCACAGCACATGCACAACTGTGACCTCATCAACCTTGATGACATGCTGCAGAACGGCACTGTTATCTCCGGTACTCTGATTGAGCGTCCACACAGCTTCTCCACTGCATGCAACATTGCAACGCAGATCATTGCTCAGGTAGCATCCTGCCAGTACGGTGGTCAGTCCATCTCCTTGGCTCACCTTGCTCCTTTTGTTGATGTTTCTCGTAAGAAGATCCGCAAGACCGTTATGGAGGAGATGAACTCCGTCGGTGTTGAGCTCTCTGCTGAGCAGCTCAACGAGATGGTTGAGAAGCGCCTTCGTGATGAGGTTTCTCGTGGCGTTCAGACCATTCAGTACCAGGTTGTCACTTTGATGACCACCAACGGCCAGGCTCCTTTCATTACTGTCTTCATGTATCTCAACGAGGCAAAGAATGAGCAGGAGAAGCAGGACCTTGCACTCATCATTGAGGAGATGCTCCGTCAGCGTTACCAGGGCGTAAAGAACGAGGAGGGTGTCTGGATTACTCCTGCATTCCCTAAGCTCATCTATGTTCTTGAAGAGGACAACGTTTACGAGGATTCCAAGTACTACTACCTCACCCAGATGGCTGCAAAGTGCACCGCTCGCCGCCTTGTTCCTGACTACATCTCTGAGAAGAAGATGAAGGAGTACAAGCTTTCTAAGGGCGAGAAGGAAGGCGAGGGCGATACCTTCACCTGCATGGGCTGCCGTTCCTTCCTGACTCCAGACCGTTCTGGTAATGGCTTCAACAACGTTGCTCGCGCAAAGAACTATGAGCCAAACAAGCCTAAGTATTACGGCCGCTTCAACCAGGGTGTTGTAACTATCAACCTTCCTGACGTTGCTCTTTCTGCTGGTCGCGATATGGACAAGTTCTGGAAGATCTTTGATGAGCGTCTTGAGCTTTGCCACCGTGCACTCCGCGCTCGTCACGATCGCCTGAAGGGCACCCTGTCCGATGCTGCTCCAATCCTTTGGCAGTACGGCGCACTTGCTCGCCTGGACAAGGGTGAGGTTATCGATCCTTTGCTTTACGGCGGATATTCCACTATCTCCCTTGGTTATGCAGGCCTCTATGAGTGCGTTAAGGCTATGACTGGTCACAGCCACACTGACAAAGAGGCAACTCCATTTGCACTCCAGGTTATGCAGCACATGAACGATAAGTGCACCGAGTGGAAGGAAGCAGAGGATATCGATTACTCCCTCTACGGAACTCCTCTTGAGTCCACTACCTACAAGTTTGCTAAGGCACTTCAGCGTCGCTTTGGTGTTATCCCAGGCATTACCGACAAGGGCTACATCACCAACAGCTACCACGTCCACGTTGCAGAAGAGATTGACGCATTCCAGAAGCTCCAGTTTGAGTCTGAGTTCCAGCGTCTTTCCCCAGGTGGAGCAATCTCTTACGTTGAGGTTCCTAACATGCAGGACAACATCGAGGCTGTTCTCAGCGTCATGCAGTTCATCTATGACCACATCATGTATGCAGAGCTCAACACCAAGTCTGACTTCTGCCAGGAGTGCGGTTATGACGGTGAGATTCATATTGTCGAGGAGGACGGTAAGCTGGTTTGGGAGTGCCCACACTGCGGCAACCGTGACCAGACCAAGATGAATGTTGCTCGTCGTACCTGCGGCTACATTGGTACCCAGTTCTGGAACCAGGGCCGTACCCAGGAGATCAAGGACCGCGTCCTTCACCTCTAAGATTTATGTACTAGACAAACGAGCAGAAGAGCGCTTTGGCCCTTCTGCTCGTTTTTATTATCTCTATCAGGTAACATCCAAAATATGTGGAAGTTACCCATCAAAGGTTATGTATGAACTATTCAAATATTAAGTTTTCAGATATTGCAAATGGTGTTGGCGTAAGAACAACTCTGTTTGTTTCAGGCTGCCGTCTGCACTGTGAAGGCTGCTTTAATTATGAGGCGTGGGACTTCAAGAGCGGCGGAGAGTTTACTCCAGAAGTTGAGCAAGAGATTATTGACTCCCTTGCACCTGTCTATATCAACGGTCTTTCCATCCTTGGTGGAGAGCCCTTTGAGCCAGAAAACCAAGAAGGCCTTGTTGAGTTTGTCGAGAAGGTCAGAGCTACCTACCCACAAAAGAGCATTTGGATGTATTCGGGTCACACCTGGGATCAGCTGACCGAGGGAAAGTGGCACACAGAGTACACTGACCGCATTCTGTCTTGTATTGATGTACTGGTGGACGGTCCATGGGTTCAGAGTCTCCACGATATTACCTTGCGTTTTAGAGGCTCTTCCAACCAGCGTCTTATTGATGTTCCTAAAACGCTTACTTCAGGAGAGATTACACTTTGGTCCGATGGACCTATGCTGAGCTCTCGTGAGATGTAAGAGCTCCAAAACGCAAAAAAGCCCGCGTATGCGGGCTTTTTGTTTAGGGTCGTGTTGTATAGAGAGCTTTAGTTTTCTGAAGGAGTTTGGGACTCTGCGGGTTTCTCGCCAAGCTCACTGATAAAGATTGCAACAAAGATAACAATAAAGCCCAGGAAAATTGTAGGGGTAATAACTTCGGCAAGGAAGATAACGCCAAAAACTGCTGCAAAAATACTGTCCAGAGAAATTATTAGTGAGGCCTGAACAGGAGCAACTGACTTCTGTGCGCGGTTCTGCAAAACACCGGTTAGCGCGGTTGCAATAAGAGTGATGTAGGTGAGGGCAACCCAGGCATTTGTGGGCAGTGCTGCAAAATTGGGAACCGTTTCAAAGCAAAGTGCGTAAGCAAGGCAGGGAAGGGCGCTCACGCCAAGCTGCACCACCGTAAGCGTGATGATGTCGTATTTGTGAGCAAGCTCGGCAGTAAGCACAAAAACAAAGGCAAAAATAATGGCTGAGAGCAATGTCATCTGCTCGCCCAAGCCAAACGAGAACGAAAAATCAGTGCCCAGTGAGATAAGACCAATGCCAGCTACGCATAAAAAGGCTGCAAAAATACTGGTTCCATGAGGTTTTTTCTTTGCGATAAGCCAGTTTACAAATGGAATCATCGCGCAATAAATTGATGCAATAAAGGCGGCTTTACCTGCAGTGGTATAAGCAAGAGCTCCATTTTGGAACAGAAATCCTAGACCGTTAAGAACTCCTAAAAGCACACCGTATTTGATATGTGTGGCATCCAAGTGTTCTTTAAGTTTTTTTCTAAAGATGATGGCAACAATACCTACAGCAAAGACAAAACGTAAGGTCATAAGCCAAGCTGCCGAGATGTAACTAATTGCATCTTTGATAACGACAAATGACCCGCCCCAGATAAGTGCGCAGACAAGAAGAGCAAACTTCCATACAAGCGCAGAAGAAGTATCTAGTGTGAGTCTGGAAGAGTTTCTAGTAGAAAGATCTGATGATGCCACGCGCTATCCATTCCCGTCGAAGGTAAAAGTTAAGGTATAGGTAGTGTTCTGAGAAAATCAAACGCGTGCAAGTATACGTGATTTTGCACTTGAAGGGCCCCACAAGCAGCATAAAAATGAGATTAGAAGTATACTCACATCTGCAAGAAAAATAAGTGTATGCGATTGTTTTATGCAAGAAGATATTTCAAGGAGACTTGTATGTCCAACTACGTTCTGACCTGTTGCTCTACGGCCGATGTAAGTGAGAAGTACCTTCAGTCACGAGATGTGAAATACGTATATTTCAACTACGAACTTGATGGTGTTCAGTGCAAGGATGACTTTGGTCGCACTAATGCACCAGCTGATCTCTATAAAAAGATGCTTGCAGGTGCTGAGTGCCGCACTTCACAGGTATCAATTGGTGAGTACATGGCCTTCTGGCGTCCTTTCCTGGAGGAAGGTAAAGACGTTCTTCATGTTTCGTTGAGCTCAGGCGTTTCTGGAACATACGAGTCTGCTTGCCAGGCAAAAGTAGAAATTGAGCAGGAGTTCCCTGACAGAAAGATTGAGGTTGTTGACTCTCTGCAGGCATCTTCTGGTTATGGTCTCTTGGTAGATGGTCTTGCCGATAAGCGCGATGAAGGCCTGTCTTTTGACGAGGTTGTTGCATGGGCTAAAGAAGCACGTCATCGTGTGTATGGCTGGTTCTTCTCAACAGATTTGACCTTCTTTGTTCGTGGTGGTCGCATTTCTAAGACAGCAGGCTTACTTGGCGGCATGCTTAACATTTGTCCTGTTATGGATATTGAGGCTGACGGCTCTTTGGCCGTTAAAGAGAAGGCTCGTGGTAAGAAGAAAGCTATTGCTCGCGTTGTTGAGATTATGACTCAGACTGCTGAGCAGGGAAATGCTTATGCGCGTAAGGTGTTTATCTCTAATTCCGAGTGCGTTTCTGATGCTCAGGCTGTTAAAGAGCTTATTAAAGAAAAACTTCCTCAGACAGGCGATATCAACATCTTTACTATTGGTGCAACAATTGGCGTTCATACTGGTCCTGGAACTGTTGCAACGTTCTGGTGGGGAGAAGAGCCTCGCGTTTAAGATGTTGCTCGAGTAGGTAAGAAAGGTCTTTGGTCATGGTTAATTTTGAGTACGTTGTACCTACTCAGGTGGTTTTTGGAAAAGATACTCAACTTCGTGCGGCAGAGCTTGTCTCTGCTCACGGAGGCAGCAAGGTGCTGGTGCATTTTGGTGGCAATCATGTGGTAAAGAACGGCTTGCTTGACCAGATTCATCAGCTTTTAAGCGATGCTGGAATTGCGTATGTTGATTGTGGTGGAGTTGTTCCTAACCCTCGTTTAGAGCTTGCAGAAGAAGCTGTAGAGCTGGGTAAACGTGAGGGTGTTGACTTTATTTTGGCTATCGGCGGCGGATCTGTTATGGATTCCGCTAAGGCTATTGCATACGGCTTAGCCAATGAAGTCTCTCTTGAAGACCTCTATTTGCATAAGGTCAGTGTTTCAAAGGCAGCTCCTATTGGTGTCATTTCTACTATCGCAGGAACTGGCTCTGAGACCTCAGATTCTTCTGTCATGAACATTACACTGGCTGATGATCGCGTGCTTAAACGTTCTTATCACCATCAGTGCGGTCGTCCTTGCTTTGCCATCATGAATCCAGAGCTCACTTACTCTGTAAGCGCTTATCAGACAGCATCAACGGGTGCAGATATCATGATGCACACCATGGAGCGCTACTTTACGCTCGAGAAGGACGTGGCGCTCACCGACGAGCTGGCTGAGGGACTCTTGCGTACCGTAAAAGAAGCTGTTCTGGTTGCTGTCAAAGAGCCAGAGAACTACGCTGCACGAGCAGATTTGCTCTGGGCATCGTCGCTTTCTCATTGCGGACTTACCGGCACTGGTCGCGTAAGCGATTTTGCCTCTCATGCAATTGAGCATGAGCTCAGCGCAAAGTATGACGTCGCTCATGGTGCTGGACTCACAGCTATTTGGGCAAGTTGGGCCCGCTACGTTATGCATCAAGATCCAGAGCGCTTTGCGCAGTTTGCCGTCAATGTTTTTGGAGTTCAAAACAACTTCCATAATCCTGTCGCTACAGGCCTTGCAGGAATTGAGGCTTGGAATCAATGGTGTCATGCAATTGGTATGCCAACCTCCCTTGCAGAGCTTGGAGTTGCCCCTTCTGAAGAGGATATTCTTCAGATGGCTGAGGGCACTATTGACGCTCGCGGCGGAGATCATGCAGGTAACTTTATGCAGCTTAAAACAGCAGATGTTCAACAGATTCTGAGGATGGCTCTAAAGTAAAGTTTCTCAAGGCAAATTTTGTTTCATTGCGGGTATTATTACTACATACGAAGTTACTGAGCCACTAAGCTCAAACATACGGAAGGAAGATTCATGAGCGGTTTTGTTAAAGCAGACAACGTTTTTGTTAATCAGAACGCAGCGAGCCGTAATGATGTCCTGCGTTTTATTGCCAATAAGGCTCAGGAGGCTGGCGTAACTGATAATGCAGACGCTGTTTACAATGCTTTCCTAGCTCGTGAGGAAATGGGCGAGACCGGCATGACTGACGGCTTTGCAGTTCCTCACGCAAAAGATGCTGCCATCAAGGACGCAGCTGTCTTTGTCTTCAAGAACAACACCCCTCTTGAGTGGCCTTCTTTTGACGAGAAACCCGTTGATGTTGCTATTGCACTGCTTGTCCCAGATGGAGAGGCTGGCACCACTCACATCAAGCTTCTTTCTAAGACCGCTGTTCTTCTAATGAGAGATGAATTTAAGTCTCTACTTCGTGGCTCTAATGATCAGGAAGCTATTGCTCAGGCTATTAACGAGGGCATTAGCGAGGAGTAGGGTTTCTCGCCAGATTATAGAGGGCTTGGCAGGTACTTCCTGCAACAGTCTAACTGGGTAAAATTTTGGACACTCAAGCACAAACTTGAGTGTCCTTTTTTGTGTAAAAAGGCGTACACTTGTACTAGTTTTAGTCGAGAAGGGAGTCAGATGTTTACACCATGTACTGACAAGCGCGTTGCTGTCTTTTTTGCTGATGGTTGTGAAGAGATTGAGGGACTGAGCGTTGTTGACGTCCTGTATCGTGCAGGTATTCCCTGTGACAAAGTGTCTATCTCTGATTCTTTGAGCGTGACTTCTTCTCACCAGGTTACCTTTTTAACAGACAAGCTGCTCAGTCAGGTCTCGTTTGATGATTACAGCATGTTGGTGCTTCCTGGTGGTCTTCCCGGAACCACTAATCTTGAGGCTTGTGAGCCACTTATGCAGGCAGTTGATGCGTTTGCAGCAGATGGTCGTGCGCTTGCCGCAATTTGTGCAGCTCCTTCAATTTATGCAAAGCGTGGATTGCTTACGGGTAAGAAGGCCACTTCCAACCCAGGTTTCCAGCATTTTCTCTCAGAGAATGGCGCCAATCTTTCGCAAGATGCGGTTTGTGTTGATGGCTCTTTCATTACCAGCCAAGGTGCAGGAACCGCTCTTAAGTTTGGTCTAGAGATTGTCCGTTATCTTGTAGGTAATGACGTGGCAGAAAAAGTTTCTCAAGGTATTGTGCTTATCTAAGCCATGACACCATCTCAAAAACAGTACCTGGTCATTGATTTAAAGAGTTTCTACGCATCGGTTGAATGTGTTGAGCGGGGCCTTGATCCCATGAAGGCTAAGCTTGTTGTGGCTGATCTTACCAGGACAGAAAAGACAATTTGTTTGGCGGTTTCACCGGCGCTTCGTGCATTGGGTGTTCCTGGACGTTGTCGCGTTTTTGAGATTCCCAAAAATCTTACGTACGAGGTGGCTCCTCCCCGCATGGCTTTGTATGTGGAGCGCTCTGCAGATGTCTATTCGGTCTACCTCAAATACATTGCCCCAGAAGACATCCACGTGTACTCCATTGACGAGGCATTTATCGATGTAACACCGTACTTATCGCTTTACGGATGCACAGCAAGAGAGCTAGGCGAGAAGATCCGTGCAGACGTAGCAAAAACTACTGGTATCCCTGCTACTTGTGGTTTGGGCCCAAATTTGTATCTGGCAAAAATTGCGCTTGATATTACGGCAAAGCACAGCCCAAATTTCTTTGGTGAGCTTGATGAAGAGTCGTACAAACTTAAACTTTGGAACCATAAACCTTTGACTGATTTTTGGCATATTGGTGCAGGTATTCAAAAGCGTCTTGCGGCAATGAATATTCACACCATGGGGCAGCTTGCTATGGCTCCTACAGAACCTCTGTATAAAGAATTTGGCGTTGATGCAGAAATTCTTATTGATCATGCATGGGGCATTGAGCCAACTACCATTGCAGATATTAAGTCCTATAAGTCTCAAAGTCATTCTGTCTCAACGGCGCAGGTCTTTGATCACAACAGAGACACAGAAGGTGCGCGTCTTATCTTTAAAGAGATGGTTGAAGCGTTAACGCTTGAGCTTGTAACGCAAAAGCTGGTTTGCTCTTCTATTGGTATCTATATTGGCTACTCGGCAACAGAGAGCCAGATGGAAGAACTGAGGCAAACAGGAGATTATAGAAGCTGGAGAAGACATATTCCCTCCAGTAGTGGCACTAAGAAGCTCTCTTACCCCACTAACTCTAGAGATGAGCTTATGGCAGAGGTTTTGTCTTTCTTTGACGAGCGAGTAATACCTTCAGAAAGCGTGCATCGTGTTGGCCTTACCTTTGGAAACACTCAAGAAGAAACGGGATCTGGTATTCAGACGTCGCTTTTCCAGGACAATACCGCTTTAGAGAAAGAGCGCCAGCGCCAAGATACCATCAACGCCATAAAGAAGAAGTTTGGAAAGAACTCTTTGCTCAAAGCTATGGACCTACTTCCCGAAGCAACTGCTCGACAGAGAAATGCTCAGATTGGAGGACACCGTAGTGGAGAAGAAACCAATGAAGCCTAGACAGGGTTTCTCGCCAGCGGAAGATGGTGTAAAAGAGGAGGTGTTTGCATCGCAGATGCACTACGGACATCCTCGCATGTCTCGGGCAAACAGGGCAAAAATATTCATGCCCTTTGATGCATTGAAGGGTTTAAGAGAGGCTTTAGCAGAAAGAGAACAAGAAGCTCAAGACCATATAAAAGACTTTCATGACTTACCGCACTGGTCATAGGTTTATACGATAAAATAGACAGGTCGTATAAAGAAATCGAGGAGGTTTCATGAACCCCAAAGCAAAAATTGCCATTCCAGCAATTGTGGCTCTCATTTTTATTGTCATTGATTTTGTTGCACCTGTTCAGTATCTCAGCTATTTCCACACGGTATTTAACTTTGCAACTCGTCAGACAAGCCCAATTTCCCTGATACTTGCACGTGTCACCTACATTATTTTCCTGTGCTACCTTTTTGCTGCGGTTTCAGGTCTTCTGAGGGGTTTCCGTCCTCGTCTTAGGTGGGGTCTCTCCATTCTCTCTGTAGTTGGTTTAACTTCCGCACTTACAGAGCTTTCTGTGATGATTTCTATCAGCCAGGCAGTGAACTTCACCACCCTTATTCTTAACGTCATGATTGTTACCTTCCTGCTCTTTACCGCTCTTCTTGCACTTCTCATTTGGGTTCGTGCTAAGAAAGAGTTTGACCAGCGTCAGGCTGATCTTGAGGAGGAAGAGGTTGTTGTTGCTCCAATGTCTCTTGCTACTGAGGGCGCAGAGGTTGCTCCTGTAGTTCCTGTAACTACAGAGGTAACAGCAGCACCTGCTTCAGAAGCAACTGTCACAACTGTCGCACCTGAGGCTCCTGCAGCTCCAGAGGCTCCACAGGAGTAGCTCCTCACGCATACCTCCTCTTGTTCAGGAGAATTATCTTTTCTCATAGGAGAAACGTATGTCTTTTGTTGAATTCAAAGAGGTAACAAAGACGTATACCATGGGCTCCGTTAAGGTAAACGCTGTCCATGACATGAACTTCTCCATAGAAGAGGGAGAGCTTTGCGTAATTGTTGGCCCATCAGGAGCCGGCAAAACAACTGTCTTAAATATGCTCGGAGGTATGGATACCTGTACCTCCGGGTCTATTTATTTAGATGGAAAAGAAATTGGTGGGCTTTCAGAAAAAGAAAGAACGCTCTATCGTCGTCATGATATTGGCTTTGTTTTCCAGTTTTACAATCTAGTTCCTAATCTCACCGCAAAAGAGAACGTTGAGCTTGCGTCACAGATTTGTCTTGACCCCATGCAGCCAGAAGATGCGCTACGCGCTGTTGGTCTTGAGCATCGTATGGATAACTTCCCAGCTCAACTGTCTGGTGGAGAGCAGCAGCGCGTCTCTATTGCGCGCGCTTTGGCAAAAAACCCACGCCTATTGCTTTGCGATGAGCCAACGGGTGCGCTGGATTATAAAACAGGAAAGCAAATTCTTAAACTCTTGCAAGATATGTGCAAGGAGCAGCATAAGACCGTGGCTATTGTCACACACAATTTTGCATTCACTCAAATTGCCGATAGGGTTATCCACGTTAAAGAAGGCCAGGCTCAATCGGTAGAAATTAATAAGCACCCAGCTGACGCGCTTACTGTCGAGTGGTAGTCATGCCACACGCTCTTTTTACCGAGATTACTCGGACCATCAAAGGGTCTCTCGCCAGATTTCTTGCAATTGCAGGAATTGTTGCTTTAGGCTGCGGCTTCTTTGCAGGCCTCAAAATGGCCAGCCCTGACATGCAAGAAGCTGCTCATACGTTTTTCGCAAACCAACATCTCTACGACCTGCGTGTAATCTCTACGCTTGGGTTAAGCGAGAAGGACGTTCATGCCCTTGCATCAGTTGAGGGCGTTGAGGCAGTTATGCCTTCTCGCACGGTAGACGTTATGGCTACACTGACATCTTCGCAATCTACTGCTCGTGTGAGTTCTTTTAGACCTGGTGAGCTTAATCAACCAACAGTTGTTGAGGGAAGGCTTCCTCAAGGGCCTTACGAGTGCGTGATGAGCGCTGATCCCAAGAAACGTGCAGATATTAGCCTCGGTCAACAAATTGAGCTTCCAGATACTTCAAACGGCGTTCATTTAAAGGGCGGTTCGTACACGGTTGTTGGCTTTGTAAATGCACCAACGTATCCGTATGTAAGCAATTTTGGTACTACATCGTTAGGCAATGGCATTGTTCAGCAATTTGTGTATGTTACTGAAGATGCATTTGCAAATGATGACCCCTATACCGAAGCGTATCTAACGGTTCAGGGTGCTACCAGCTATAAAAGCGGCTCATCAGACTATCAGAGTGCCGTTGATAGCGTTGCGGAACGCATTCCGCAGATGAATCCATCACTTGCTTCACTTCGTTTGCAAGAGCTCAAAGATGACGCTCAGACTCAAGTTGATGAGGCTCGTCAAAAGCTGGAGCAATCAAGGCAGGAAGCCGCAGATAAACTAGGGGATGCTCAAAAGAAGCTTGATGACGCGGAAGCGCAGATTTCCGCTCAACAGCAAAAACTGGCTGATGGTCAGCGTCAATATGATGCGGGACGTCAGCAGCTTACAGCTTCTCGCTACAGTGCTGAGCAGCAATTTGCCCAAGCGGAAGCTCAGATTACTGCCTCAGAGGCTCAGATAGCTCAGGGTACAGCTGAGCTCAGTGCAGGAGAGGCCCAGTATCAGGCTGGTCTTGCTGCCTATAATGCAGGACAAGCAACGTTTACACAGCAAAAGAGTGCGTTTGAAGCGGGTAGAGATGCGTATCTTGCGGGGCTTGCTGCGCAAGGCATCACCGCTTCAAGTCTTGAAGAAGCGCAGCAACGGCTCAGCGCTTTAGGTCTGGCAACTACGCAAGTAGACGCCCTTCTCGCCACACAAGCGCAGATTACGGCTGCAGAGACAGAATTGGCTACCCAGCAGCAGACTCTTGCGGCTGCGAGGGGAGAGCTTGATCAGCGCACAGCTCAACTACATGAGGCAGAGTCTCAAGTAGCTCAGGCGCGTCAGGATTTGAGTGAGGCGAGAAGTGCTACTGCAGATCAGCTGTCTGCGGCTCAAGAAAAACTTGCTGCGTCGCTTAGCCACCTGAGCGCAGGACAAACAGCCCTCCAAAGTGCAGAAGCTCAGACTAACGAGGGAAGACAGAGTCTTGAGGAGCAACGCACTGAGGTTGAGAAACAACTTGCTGACGGTCAGAAAGAGCTTGATGAAGCTCAGAAGAAGATTGATGAGCTTAAAGAGCCTGATGTGTATGTACTTGATCGCACAAAAGAGATTGGTGTTGCAGCTTATCAAGCAGACTCTGAGCGTATCAATGATATTGCTAATGTATTCCCGCTGATGTTCTTCTTGGTTGCAGCTCTGGTTTCACTTACCAGTATGACGCGTATGGTTTCTGAAGAACGTACGCTTATTGGTGTTCATAAGGCGCTTGGTTATTCAACCGCTCAGATTGCGGCAAAGTACCTGTTATATGCCTTGCTCGCCTCACTTTTGGGTGCCGTTATTGGCATAGCATGTTTAAGTCAAGTGTTGCCAGGCGTTATTATCTCTGCATACGGGTCAATTTATACCATCCCAAATGGGGGAGCTCCTTATCCTATTCAGCTTGATAGTGCGCTCCTCTCTGGACTTTCCGGTATAGGCATCACGCTTCTTTCAACTATGGCTGCTGTTTTATCCTCATTGAAAGAAGAACCATCTAGCCTCATGCTTCCAAAAGCTCCAAAAGCGGGCTCAAAGATTTTGCTTGAGCGCGTTGAGCCTCTATGGTCCAGATTGTCTTTCTCGTGGAAAGTTACAATCAGAAACCTTGTCCGCTATAAGCGACGCTTGATTATGACGCTGGTAGGAATTGCTGGATGTACTGCGCTTTTATTGGTGGCTTTTGGTCTTAGAGATTCCATTAGCGACATCATTGATAACCAATGGCCAGCTATTTCGCATTATGACTACATAGTGGGAATGACTTCTGATGTTTCTGAGGAAGAAGCAAATCAGATTAATGCAGAGCTTAATCAGGTGGGCGCTACAAATATCCGCCGCATAACCAGAGAAAACGTTCTTCTTGAGTCTTCTACACAAAAGGCAGGCTCACTGACAAGAACAACTATTATGACCAGTGATTCTCTTCAAGACCTCACGGGTTTAGCTACCCTGCGCAATCGTCTTTCTGGTCAAACAATAGAGCTTGGAGAAGATTCGGTTGTAATTACAGAAAAGCTTGCAAAACGGCTTGGGGTAGGCGTGGGAGATACTATTCAGGTCTATGCTCAAGACAGAATCGGAAACGCTTCTGGCGAGCCAAGTACGCTTACTGTTACAGGAGTTGCCGAGAATTACGTTGGGTCGTATCTGTATCTGGGACCTTCAGCATGGCATTCTCTAGGTATTCAAGATCAAGCAGCGGACGGCTGGTATGCAACGCTTCCCGAAGATCAAGCAACGAGAGATGCATTTGGAGAAAAGCTTATTAACCAGACAGGAGTTGCAACTGTTGATGACGTCAATGAAGCTATCCGCACCTATAGAGAATCACTTGCCGTAGTTAACCGTGTTGTAGCTATTCTTATTGTGGCTGCAGCTCTGCTGGCATTTATCGTTCTGTATAACCTCACTAATATCAATATTGAAGAGCGCATTAGAGAGATTGCCAGCCTCAAAGTACTTGGATTTACGCGACACGAGGTTGATGCTTACGTCTTTAGAGAAATTGCATTATTAGCCGTCTTTGGAGCGCTCTTTGGACTTGTTCTAGGAACATATCTTGAGGGATTTGTAGTTCAGACTGCTGAGATTGATCTTGTTATGTTTGGTCGTGCTATTCATGCACCAAGTTATTGGTTTGCCTTTGGACTCACGCTTGTTTTCTCGCTGTTAGTGTATGTTGCTATGCGGCCAAAGCTCAAAAATATTGATATGGTGGAGAGCTTGAAGAGCGTCGAGTAGACATCTTTTGCACGCCCCAGGAAGGCACATTTTAGATAAGATAGAAGATAGTTGAGATTGCTTATTTATAAGGAGTTGGTATGCCTAAGGTTTCATTTGTAATTCCTGCATACAACATCGAATCGTACATTGGGCGTTGTATTCAAAGCGTAAAGAATCAGACGTTTGGTGATTTTGAAGCAATTATTGTTGATGACGCCTCAACAGATTCCACTCCAGAGAAAATCGTTACGGCAGTAGGGGATGACAAAAGGTTCAAAGTTGTTACTCATGCAACTAACCAGGGACTTCATCTTGCACGTAAAACTGCTGCAACTCATACAAAAGGCGAGTGGGTCTTTTGCCTAGACGGTGATGATGAGGTTACTCCTGATTTTCTTGAGCAGGTAGTTGCTCGTATTGATCAGAACCCTGTTGATATTCTCCACCTTGGTATTACCGTTATTCCAGAAAATGGTGTTGACCCAGCTGATGCAAAGTCTTTTGAAAGCTACATTAACCAGCAATCAGACTTTACTCAAGGCGATGATATCCTACGCATTATTTATGATGAGGGCTATGGGCAGAAGCTTGATTGGCGCGCTACGCAACGCTTGTATCGCGGAGAGCTTTTCCGCTCTGCCTTTGCAGAGATGACTTCGGAGCGCCTGGTAAGAGCAGAAGATGCCTATGAGGTATTTATCCTGGCAGATAAGGCTCAGACTGCCGATGGTTTTGAGTCTTGCAGAGGCTTTTTGTACCACTATGGCATCGGAGTAACTGGTGCTTCTCGTATTTCTTTAGATAAATTTGGAGAGTTCTGCTATCAGTTCTTAGACAACATTGATCAGGTAGAACTCTATATTGGCAAATCAGATAACATTGCGCATCTCAACTCCTTTAGGGGAATGAAGCATAGACTGTTGGAGCTTCTGAGCGCTGAGTGGAGATTCCGTCTTGCTCCTGAAGATCAAGAGGCAGCCCTTGAGCCGTTTGCCATTCTCTTTGGACCATCGGTAGCTGCTCGAGAGCTTTATCGCTTTGTAAGAGATGAAGCATACGAGGCCATTGCCACTGGTACTGAGCTTCCAGAAGACAGCGATGCATATCGCTTTAGAAAGTATGCAAAGAAGTATGCGGATCTGATGAATCAGGATGAAGGACTGTCGTTTGATAGGGCAGTTCGCATGAAACAGATTGCCGATGAGCACATGGAGTATCTAGAGAGAAAGCACATGGTAAAGATGTTTGAGCAGCAGCCTATTCGCATTCTCATTACTTCTCATAAAGATGTTGATGTTCCCGCAAGTAAGTATCTTCAGCCTATCCAGGTAGGACCAGGCCAGAAGACCAATCGCTTTACGTATATGCTCCATGACGATGAGGGCGATACTATTACCGAGAAAAACCCCATGTACTGTGAGATGACTACACAGTATTGGGCATGGAAGAACATCACCAATGCGCGTTATGTTGGCTTTGGTCATTATCGTCGCTACTTCAACTTTACTGATACGGTTTATCCAGAAAATCCGTTTGGTGAGGTTATGGATGACTTCATTGATGAGGATGCCATCAAGAAATATGGTCTTGATGATCAGACCATTGCTCAGTGCATTGAGGGCTATGACCTCATTACTACTGGGGTAAAGGATATTCGTAAATTCCCCGGAAGCGCTAACACACCTCTTGAGCAATACCATTCCGCCCCGCTACTCCATCCAAAGGATATGGATACTATGGCTGCGCTTATCGTTGAGCGTCATCCAGAGTATGCAGAGGACGTAACCGCTTTTCTCAACGGTCATCAGCAGTGCTTCTGCAACATGTATATCATGCGTAAAGAGCTCTTTGATCGCTATGCAGCATGGGTGTTCCCACTTGTTGACGAATGGACTGCCCGTACTGATATGTCTACCTATAGCAAAGAGGCCCTAAGAACCCCAGGTCATCTGACTGAGCGCCTCTTTAATATCTGGCGTATGCATATGCTGCGTACAGAGGGCAAAAACTGGAAGGTAAAAGAGCTGCAGTGCATTCACTTTACTAATCCAGAGCCTCGTCAGAAGTTTATTCCTCTCTTTGAAGAAAAGCCAGAGATTGCAAGCCAGAACGTTGTTCCTGTTGTTTTTGCAGCAGACAACAACTATGTTCCAATTCTTACCTGCGCTATGGGCTCAATGCTTGAAAATGCCGATCCTAACCGTTTCTACGATGTGGTCGTTCTCAACACCAATATTGGCGGATCAAAGCAGGAGCTGGTTAAGAAGCACTTCTCGCGTTATAAGAATGCTCGTATTACGTTCTATAACGTGTGGCGCATGGTCAAAGACTACAAGCTAGATACTAATAACGCTCACATTAGTGTTGAGACATACTTCCGCTTCTTGGCTCAAGACATTCTTTCTGCTTACGATAAGGTTGTCTATCTTGACTCTGACCTTGTGGTTAACGGTAATGTCGCAGAACTGTATGACGTAAGAATGGGCAATAATCTTATTGCGGCAACGCTTGATATTGACTATCTGGCAAACCTCAACATTCGCGGCGGAGACCGTATGAAGTACAGCCTTGACGTGCTTAATCTTAAGAATCCTTATGCCTACTTCCAGGCAGGAGTTATGGTCTTCAATACTGCTGAGCTACGCCGTTATCACACTGTTCCGGAGTGGTTACGTATTGCAACCAATCCGATCTTTATCTACAACGATCAAGATATTCTGAACAGCGAGTGCCAGGGTCGTGTTGTCTATCTACCAGCTGACTGGAACGTTACGCATAATATCTTTGGCCGTGCCGAGAAACTCTATCCAATGGCACCAAACAGCGTTTTTGATGATTATCAAACAGCACGCCGCGCACCAAAGATTGTTCACTTCGCTGGTGCTATCAAGCCTTGGCAGAACGCCAGCTGCGACATGGCTTCCTATTTCTGGAAGTACGCGCGTAATACCCCGTTCTACGAGGTTATTATTCAGGACATGGTGCCAGGCGCTAGAAATGACGCAGACGTCACGGAGTTCCACGAGCGCGCGCTTTCTGATGCAAGTCCTCTGCGTAAGATTATTGACCCTCTTGCACCATATGGCAGCGCAAGGCGAGAAGCCCTTAAGGCCCTTGGTAGAACCTTAAGAGGACGCAAATAAATATCTGGTAGGTGCAAGATTTCTTGCACCTACGTTTTTATGTTTGGAGTAGTAATGGCAGCACTTTCGCCAAAAGATGCCGCTCGTGCAGCGGAGCTTAATAGAATCTTGAACCATGCGGCATATGCCTACTATGCCCTTGATAATCCAGAGCTTACCGACGCTGAATTTGACCGCCTGCTCATTGAGCTTCAGCAACTCGAGGCAGCAAACCCAGAGCTTGTTACTGAGGATAGCTATACCCAGCGCGTCGGTGGCTACGTCTCTGAACAGTTTGAGCCTGTTCAGCATGCTGCTCGCATGTATTCCATGGACGATGCCATGAACCTGGAAGAGCTGGATGCATGGCTTTCCAGAACTGATGAGGCTCTTGGCGCATCGCCCACTAATCCTGTGGCATATACCTGCGAGCTTAAGATTGACGGCTTAGGTGTTGCACTCACGTATCGTGACGGTCAGTTTGTACGAGCTGCTACACGAGGCGACGGTAGCACGGGAGAAAACGTCACAGCAAACGTTTTGACTATCTCTGATGTTCCCCGAGAGCTTGCGCATGCTGGTCTTGAGCAGGTAGAGAATAGAGGCCTCAACCAGAGTATTGAGGTCCGCGGCGAAGTTTATATGCCAAAGCACTCCTTCATTCGTTTGAATGAGGATGCGGACGCTGCTGGTAAACAGCCTTTTGCTAACCCAAGAAATGCAGCTGCTGGATCTTTGCGCCAGAAGGATCCAAAGATTACAGCACACCGAGATCTTGAGACCTTTATCTACGCAGTAGCCGACGAAAGCCCTCTTGATGTTCACAGTCAGTGGGAGTTCTTAAACTGGCTTCGTAGCTGTGGTTTTAATGTTAATCCTCATGCCCGTCGTTGCCTGAGCGCTCAGGAGGTCCACGATTTCTGTGCACAAGCTCTTGAGCAGCGAGGAGATCTTAACTACGACATTGATGGCGTGGTAGTAAAGGTTGACTCATTTGCGAGCCAAGAGGCTCTAGGATTTACTTCTCGCGCTCCTCGTTGGGCTATTGCATTTAAGTTCCCACCAGAGGAAAAGCAGACCGTTTTGCGAGAAATTCGTATTCAGGTGGGTCGTACGGGCGTACTCACACCTGTTGCTGAGTTTGATCCCGTTACTGTTGCAGGTTCTACCATTGCGCGTGCAACCCTCCACAACCTTGACGAGATTCGTCGTAAAAACGTACGCGAGGGCGATACCATCATTGTCCACAAGGCAGGAGATGTCATTCCAGAGGTTGTAGGACCAGTTTTGAGTCTTCGACCTGCAGATGCTGTTGAGTTCCAGATGCCAGCTACCTGCCCGAGCTGTGGTAGCCCTGTTATTCAAGAAGAGGGAGAGGTAGCCTTCCGCTGTGTCTCTATTGATTGCCCCGCTCAGGCGGTTGAGCGTCTGATTCACTGGGGTAGCCGTAAGGCCATGGACATCGACGGCCTTGGTGACGAGCTTATTAACCGTATGGTTGAAGAGGGTGTTCTCTCTGATGTTGCTGATTTCTACGACAAACTCACTGAAGAAACGCTGGCAAGTATGCCTACGGGCCGTGTGTACGATACTGATACCGCTGATCACCTTTCTGGCGATAGCATCCCCGTGGGTCATACTATTGCTAAGAAAGTTATGGTACAGGTTGAGGAATCAAAGACGCGAGGTCTTGGCCGCGTGCTCTTTGGTATTGGCATGAGGCATGTTGGTGCTAACGTTGCAGAGCTTCTTGCCCAGGAGTTTGGCTCTATCCAGGCGCTTGCTACAGCCCCTGTCGAGAAGATCGCTGAAATCCCAGGTATTGGCCCTAAGATCGCAGAGTCTGTACACGAGTTCTTCTCGATACCAGAAAATGTTGCCGTTATTGAGCGTCTTCGTCAGGCGGGTGTAATGCTCGAGGAAGAGAAGCCAGAAAACGAGCTTCCTCAGACGCTTGCTGGACTTACTTTTGTTTTAACGGGAACCCTTGAGCACTTCACACGCGATGAGGCTGGCGCCCAGCTTAAAGCCATGGGAGCAAAGGTTTCCGGCTCTGTATCTAAAAAGACAAGCTTTGTAGTGGCAGGAGAAGCTGCGGGATCTAAGCTTACAAAGGCTGAAAGCTTAGGTGTTCCCGTACTTGATGAGGCTGCGCTTCAGCAAATTCTTGAAACAGGACAGGTGCCTGCATAAATGTGCATGTTCAGTAACAAAGTGGTGATTTATAATGCTTTGTTACTATCAGTAAAAAGGAGACGACCAAATGAAACTAATAAAAAATAAGTATGTTTCTCTTGGAATGATGTTTTTGATTTTAGCAATCGTCCTGAGTGTGGCATCAAACGTTAATGATCTATTTGTTGGTATGCTCTATGGCATATCCCTAGGAGTATTGATTTTAGGATTGCTTTCTACTCAAAATAGTTTGCGTTTATGCAATCGATAATCTATCCAAAAGGAAAAGCTATGGCAGATAAAAACATTTTGGTTCTCTGCTATTCTCGCTGCACTACATGCAAGAGAGCCCTCAAATGGCTTGATGAGCATGGTGTTTCTTATACACTGCGTGATATTAAAGAGGAGAATCCAACTGCTGAAGAGCTTGCTGAATGGCACAAACTGAGCGGTCTTTCTATCAGAAAGTTCTTCAACACTTCAGGTATGGTATATCGCGATAATAACATCAAGGAGCAGCTTGATGCGGGTATGAGCGATAGTGATGCCTATAATTTGCTTGCCACCACAGGTATGCTGGTCAAGCGCCCATTGGTTGTTGCAGGCAATACTATTCTTCTTGGATTTAAAGAGCCTGTGTGGGAAGAAACACTTCTGTAAAACCAGCTTCTTCAGCATGCATCAGTTTGTGGA
Organism: Atopobium sp.; assembly: GCA_018380095.1. GTDB lineage: Bacteria > Actinomycetota > Coriobacteriia > Coriobacteriales > Atopobiaceae > Lancefieldella. The sequence goes on along the minus strand of JAGZUI010000002.1, from coordinate 38,673 downwards.
TAAGCGTTAGCAAAAAGGCGACTACTAAGTGAACTGCCTCCCATTTCTTATGTCCAAGAAATGGGAGGCAGTTCATATGCGGGTGATTATGATTCTGCAGCATGTTAGCATCGACTTTTAGGCCTGGCGCACAAAATAGCGCAGCTTTCTTGTGTTCTGCTGAAGAATCGACATGTTCTTAATCAAGATAGCAGGCAGCTAGGCGGTCGCACTACCCGATATGCATCTCTATGCATAAACTTCATCTAATATACTTGAACATGAATAGAGAAATATAAGAAATTTAACTATCGATAAATTTAGTATCTACGGAACACACCTAAGTCGGATATTCTGCTCAGATACGGGCATTTTACACACCTAATGACGATATTCTGCACGTTTGAGGTATTTTCAGCGTAATGTATACGTCTTTTTGACAGATTATTCGACTTAGGTGTGTTTTGAACTGACTCCTATTTCTCGTGTCCAAGAAATGGGAGGCAGTTCAAGTAGCCGCTTTTCTCTTACGTGTTTGAATGCTCAACGCATTTGTATTTTGCTGCGAGTTAGTCCTCGTCATCAACCATTTCTACAACGGGTTTGCCCATGTAATTGATACCGTCGACTAGCTCTTCCAGGGTGATTCTTTGACCTAAGATAGTTGCCTGAACAAGCTCTTTGTAGAACTCGCGAGCTTCATCCATAAGATCAAGAATGCTTTCAGTCTTAATTTCTCCGGTGTAAGGCTCTTTCCAAGGAAGACGCTTGAGATTAGCGGTAGGGAAGTCCTCAGTCATAACAATACGGTGAGCCATTGCAGCAACGTACGAATTGTTTGAAGGACGCATGAACTTCTCGGTCTTGTATAAAACGTCAGGAAGCTTGGTAGTGTATTTAGGATCAGTGCGCTCTACCGTGTGGTAAATGCGAGCGTAATCCTGGAGGGCTTTCTCGTACTCACCAACGCCGACATTAAGGCCAAATACCTGAAGCGCTACTTGCGAGAAAAGCGCGCCACCAACGTGTTTGGTGGATTCAATGGCTTCAAGCACCTCAGCTGGTGGAAACGTCTCAACGGTAGTGTGGCGCATGTGCCAAAGAAGGTATGAATCCAAATCCGTTTCGATAATAGGATGGAGCTCTCTGTAGGCATTTTTGAGAGATGGTTCCGCCTCAATCAGCGCATCTTGCTGGGAATACACAAACGGATGGACAATCCTATCTAGTGCGTAGTGTGCTAAGAGACCAAGTGCAAACGCACGACCAGCTGGCATGTCGCTCTGCGGGAGGCGAGAAACACCATCGCGAATAGAAAGAAACGCGTCAACAATATGACCTGCATGCATACGACGATGTAGTCTATTGCAGGCAAGTGAGTGGTTTGGCCAGGCAAGATGACGTGCTAGGAAGGGATCAGGACCCTGGTTTCCAAGCAGGAATGCATTGACCTCTGCATCAGTTGCAACAAGTTCTTGCGGTAAATCATGAACCACCTCTGCGCCAAACAGATAGTGGGTTATTAAAGCAGGCATAAGACTCCTCGTAGTTTTTCAATATAAGAGTAGCCTAAAACAGCTTACAGGCGTTAAAATTTCTCCTTCGTGTTACAAGATTTAATGATACCTGGGAACTGACACATGGGTCTACTTGAAATTTTAATGCTGGGTGTGGCGCTTGCAACAGATGCGTTCTCTGTCACTATCTCTAACACCTTTGCCTTTGATGACCATAGGTTTTCTCGCCTTATGCGCATGCCACTTTTCTTTGGTCTCTTTCAGTTTGTCATGCCTCTTGCCGGTTATTTTGTTGGTGGCATTGCAGCAGAGTTGATTGAGAAGTACGCAGGTATTGTCTCGTTGGTTATTCTTGGCTTCATTGGTTCAAACATGCTGTACAGCGGCTATAAGGCGCTCAAAGAAGATGCTTCTGAAGAAGATGAGGAAGAAGCTCAGCAAGGCGCTCAGCAAAGCGCTATAACGCTTTCTTACGGCAAGCTAGTATTTCAAGCTGTTGCTACGGCAATTGATGCATTTGCTGTTGGTGTAAGTTTTAGGGCACATAGCGTAGATATTTTGCTTGCTTCGGCACTCTTTGGCATTATTACCGCTATCCTCTGCACTATTGCATTGTTCATTGGTAAAAAACTCGGCTCGCTTTTGGGTGATCGCGCCGAGATGGTCGGTGGTGTAGTGCTTATCCTGATTGGACTAAAAGCCTTTTTTGGATAAAATTTGTTTGACCAGATGGACTGAGTAGCAGGTAAGGAGGTAGCGTGAAGTTTATCCCAGATTGTCTGCGCCAGAAGTTGCATAAAACTTTTGGACCAAAAGACCATGACGAGAAGATCACTCCACCAACTGCCACATCTGTTACACGAACCTCATTTATTATCCTGGCTGTCTCAGCGGTTGCTGCGCCCGTAATAGCTACCGTAGCAAACGTTTTGAGTCCAGGAATTTCTTATGTTCAGCAGGAGCTTCTTCCTCCACAGCTTAATTCAAAAGTTCCAGGCTATGCTCGAGCGCTTATTCAACTTGCGCAACGAGAGGGCTCCCTCAATCTTTTATGTACTTCCAAAGAAGCGGTAAAGCCCCTGGTAGAAACATATTCAAGAATGTTTTCTATGCCTGTTACGGTGGGTGAGGCAACGGAGGAAGAAATTCAGGAGTTTATTCAGCAAACATATACTTCTGGTAAAAGTTCGGAGTCTGAAACTTCTAATACCAAATCTGGTACTGATTGGGGTTTTGAGAAACCCGATGTCATTTTCTTGGCAAGCGAAGCTCTCATGCAAAATTTTGAGACTTCCGCATATTGTCAAACGTTTGAAGTTTCTTCAACAGACCAGTATGTGCGCCCTGAGTTTTTTGACGCCAACGGATACTGGTATGCCTACGCTGCAGATCCATTGGTTTTACTTGTAAATCAAGAGCGCCTTAATGAGAAAAAGATTTTGCGTCCTCACGAATGGACTGATCTTCTTACAGATGGCCTGCGTGGAAGGTATGTTATTCCTGACCCCGCACTTACGTATACGGGCAAGAAGTTTGAATCGTTCTTTTTAGGACAGTATGGTCTGGATAAAGGCGCTCAAATTATCCAAAGTTTGTTTGAAAATGTTGACACATTTTCTGAGAGTACGTATCAAGCTATTAGAGACACAGGATTTGGCAGGTACAGGGCTTGTGTTTGTCCGCTGAGCGCTGCTTATAGAGCAATTACTAAAGACGATTTTGATAATCTTTCAGTTATTCTGCCAGGCACTTCTTATTTCTCTACGATAAGGTCATTTGTATGTCAGGGGTCAAAACATACGTATTCAGCGTATTTATGGCAGGAATTTATTACTAAGCGAGATTCTGCTGAACACATGGGAGAAATGGACTCGTTCTTCTCGCCAGTTATTGAGGGAACACCAACGCCTTGGTATGCAGATCGTCTGAATTTGACAGCAGTAAGTGAATCAATGCAGATAGCTCCAGCTCCAACCGATGCAGAAGGCAATCTCATCAAGCTTGAAGACGTTCATGCTATCTACAGTAAGTTGATCAACGCATAGCTCTTTCTAAACGTTAAGCATTTGGACACCAAAAAACGGCCCAGGTAACTGAGCCGTTTTGCTTTAAAGATGGAGTGGCGAGAAGACCGGTTTTCTCGCCAAGAAGCTCTGATGAATCACTAGACGTAGAAGAGCATCTTGTTGTAGCTAGGAACTGGCCACCAGTCGTGTCCGCAGATGAGCTCCATGGAGTCAACGGCGCTGCGCAGGCGGGCCATAGCAGGAAGAACTTCATTGCAGTAGTATTCGCACTGCTCCTGAGGCTGATCTTTCATCTGGTGAGCTGTGGTATTGATCTCATCAAGGCTGTTGGTAGCTGCATAAATCTCGTCAATACCTGCGGTGAGCTTCTCAACAATCTCTGTTTCTGCAGCGCTCTTGATACCAATAGCCTGCTTAGCAGCAACTGAAGAGGCAACATCACTTGAGTAGGTAAAGAGTGCAGGCAGATACATGTGGCGCGTCATATACAGCATGGTACGAGCCTCAATGTTAAGAACCTTAGCGTACTGCTCTGCCTTTGCAACGTAGCGAGCCTGTGCTTCTGCCTGGGAAAGAACACCGTAGCGCTCAAAGAGCTCAATGTTCTCTGGAGCAACCATTGCAGGAAGTGCCTCAGGGGTGGTGCGGAGGTTTGGAAGACCGCGCTCCTCGGCAAGTTTCTCCCAATCGCCTGAGTAGCCATTGCCTTCAAAGAGGATGCGCTCGTGAGCTTTGAAGGTATCAATAACCCACCTCAAAGCTTCCTTGGTGAAGTTCTCCTCAGAAGCGTTTGAAAGATCGTTTGCAAAGCGGTCACACTGCTCGGCAACAATGGTGTTCAAAATGACGTTAGGATCAGAGAGGTTCTGCTGGCTGCCGCACATACGGAACTCAAACTTGTTACCAGTAAACGCAAAGGGGCTGGTACGGTTTCTGTCTGTGTTGTCCCTAAGGACTGCAGGTAGTGTTGGTACGCCAAGGTCCATGCGAGTGCGCTTTGCACCGTGAACATCAGAGCCAGTGATAAGATCATCAACAATTACAGAAAGCGCAGCGCCTAAGAAGACTGAGACAATCGCAGGAGGAGCCTCGTTTGCGCCAAGACGGTGATCGTTTCCAGCAGATGCAACCGACATGCGCAGAAGGTCTGCATGAGAGTCAACAGCGGCAACAAGGCACGCAAGGAAGACCAGGAAGCGAAGGTTCTCGCCAGGTTTATCGCCAGGCTCAAGCAAGTTCTCATTGTCTGCAGAGAGTGACCAGTTGTCGTGCTTACCAGAGCCATTGACGTACTCAAAGGGCTTCTCGTGCTCAAGGCAGGCAAGACCGTGATGCGGTGCAAGAAGCTTGAGCTTCTCCATGGTTAGAAGGTTGTTGTCAATAGCAAGTGCGCCCTGCTCAAAGACAGGTGCAAGCTCATGCTGGCAAGGAGCAACCTCGTTATGCTTGGTCTTTGCAGGGATACCCAGCTTCCAGAGCTCGTCATCAAGCTCTTTCATGAAGTTGTTGACGGTTGGACGAATGGCACCAAAGTAGTGCTCGTCAAGCTCCTGACCTTTGCTTGGTTCGCAACCAAAGAGGGTACGACCACAAAGAATAAGGTCAGGGCGCTGCTCAAAGTCTTCCTCTTTGATAAGGAAGTACTCCTGCTCAGGGCCAATGTTTGTAACAACGCGAGAAGGCTCTTGTCCAAAAAGTGCAAGAACGCGCTTGGCCTGCTTTTCAAGGGCAACCTGGGAACGAAGCAGAGGAGTACGCTTATCTAGAGCTTCTCCGGTGTATGAAATAAATGCTGTTGGAATGCAGAGGACTTCATCTTTGATGAAAGTTGGGCTTGCAGGATCCCAAACCGTGTAACCGCGAGCCTCAAAAGTGGCACGCAGACCGCCAGAAGGGAAGCTTGATGCGTCAGGTTCGCCCTGTACCAGCTCTTTTCCCGAGAAGGACATCAAAATAGTGCCGTTTCCCTGAGGAGTCATAAAGCTGTCGTGCTTCTCGGAGGTAATGCCTGTGAGAGGCTGGAACCAGTGGGTGAAGTGAGTGGCACCTTTTTCTAGCGCCCACTCTTTCATGGCATGCGCGACCTCGTTTGCAATGTCGAGGTCAAGCGGCTTGCCGTCCTGGATGACACTACGAAGTTTCTTGTACGTTGGCCTTGGCAGGCGTTCTTGCATGTCTGCGTCGGTAAAGAGAAGTGAGCCAAATTCTTGAGAAACTTTGTCGTGAGCCACAGCCCCTCCTTGTGGGTAAATGCTGGCAGTTAGTCTGTTTTCTCGCGTGCCGGGCACGTTATGTTGGTTGTTATTTTCGCACGTTTGACAGAGTCAGAGTGGCGAGGATACAAACAGAAACATAACGATTACAAAAAATTTTGGCCGCTGCCCAAATGAGATGTGGGCTTTGTTTCCATGGGCTCTGGCGCGCATAAGCAGAGGAACTCTTAGTACAATAGAAGCACACAAAACTAAGAGGAGCAGGTATGTCTGATACTACTATGCCAGTTGATACTACAGATCAAAACGAGGTTGCATCAATCAAAGAAGGTGCAGTTAAACCACGTAGGACCATTGCCGTTATTGACGGAAACTCGCTCATGCACCGAGCATTCCATGCAATCCGTCAGCCAATGGCAGCTCCAGATGGTACGCCAACTGGCGCGTTGTTTGGCTTCTTCAACATGTTTATCAAGCTTGTTGAGTCCTTCTCGCCTGACGGCGTGATTTGCGCCTTTGATAAGGGTAAACCCCAGGTTCGCATTGATATGTTGCCTCAGTACAAGGCTCAGCGTCCTCCTATGGACCCTGCTTTGCACGCGCAGTTTCCTGTAGTCAAAGAGCTGCTCAAAACGCTGGACGTTCCTGTCTGCCAGCTTGAAGGCTGGGAGGGCGATGACATCTTGGGTACCCTTGCCCGCCGCGGTGAGGCTGAGGGTTACCAGATGCTACTCTTCACGGGTGACCGCGATATGTACCAGCTCTCCACAGAAAACGTCAAGATTGTCTCTACGCGCAAGGGCGTCTCTGACGTCTCAATTATGACACCAGAGACTGTGGCAGATCTCTATGCAGGTATTACGCCTGAGCTTGTTCCAGATTTCTATGGTCTTAAGGGAGATTCTTCCGATAACATTCCAGGTGTTCCTGGAATTGGCCCCAAGAAAGCTGCTGCTCTGATTGTGGAGTATGGCTCGCTTGACCAGGTCATTGCCCACGCTGACGAGGTCAAGGGCAAGGTGGGAGAAAACCTTCGCGCCCATATTGATGACGCGCTGCTCTCCCGTAAGGTTGCTACTATTCGTACCGATGCGCCGCTTGATATCAATCTGGAAGACGCTCAGTTCCCCACGTTTGATCCAAATGACGTGGTCAAGGCCTTCTCGGCTTTGGGCTTTACCGGTATGACCTCAAGGCTTGCTCGCATGGCTGGTGGGTCTGCTGCTGGTGCAGTCGCACAAACTGCTTCCACTACGTCTGCACTTCCTATTCCATCAGAGTATCTACAGGCAGGAGACGCGTCTGCTGCGCTCACTGCGGCAATTGAGGACCAGGAGTGGATTGGCGTTGCTGAGGATTCTGCGGCTGATGCTGGAGCGCTCTTTAGCCTTTCTCGCACACTTTGGGTGTCTACAGAAAAGGCACTTCTTAAGTTTGAGGGAGAAAACGCAACTGCAGCACTTTTGCGTATTTTGCGAGAAGCTCGTGTTGCTGCAGATGATGTCAAGGCACTACTGCACGAGGTAAGTCCTGTTGATTCATCTGAACCACAGAAACTGGATATTGAGACCATTGATTCTGACCGCCTCTTTGATACGGGTGTTGCTGCCTATCTGCTTGAGTCCGATCGTTCAAGCTTTGATATCAACGGCTTGGTTGAGCTGTACTTTGGCTCTGAGCTTCCTGAGCCTACAGATGAGATTCCTGCTGCAGCACTAAGAGCTGTAGCTGCTAGAGCTCTTGTGCCTGTGCTCACTAAAAAGCTTGAAGATGATGGTTCCTTGGAGCTCTTTACTTCTCTAGAGATGCAACTTTTGCCTGTGCTTGCCGCGATGGAGCGTCGTGGTCTCTACGTTGATCCTCAGGAGCTTGCTAAGCAGTCTTCGGAGCTGGGTGAAGATATTGCGCAGCGTGTAGCAAGTATTCACCAGACAGCAGGCGAGGATTTTAACTTGGATTCTCCAAGCCAGCTTTCGCACATCTTGTTTGACGTGCTTAAACTTCCAACCTATGGCCTCAAAAAGACGCGCACCGGGTTTTACTCCACCAACGCAAAGGTTCTAGGAGACCTGGCGCAGGAGTACCAGATTGTTGCTGATGTTCTTGAGTATCGTGAGCGTGCCAAGATCAAATCAACTTATCTCGATGCGCTTCCTGCGCTTATTCGTGGCGATAAGCGCATCCACACCACATTCAATCAGACCGTTGCTGCAACAGGAAGGCTTTCCAGCTCTGATCCAAACCTGCAGAACATTCCTACCCGCTCTGAGCTGGGACATCGTGTCCGTACTGCCTTTACCGTTCCCGAGGGCAGCGTTTTTCTCGCCTGCGACTACTCCCAGATTGAGCTGCGCTTGCTGGCACATCTTTCAGCTGACGAGCACCTGGTAGCAGCATTTAACTCTGGTGCCGATTTCCACGCCGCAACTGCCGCACGCGTCTTTGGCGTGCCTGTTGAAGAGGTCACGCCAGCACTTCGTAGCCGTGCTAAGGCAGTTAACTTTGGCATTGTCTATGGTCAGCAGGCCTTTGGTCTGGCAACGTCTCTGAAGATTTCCCGCAAGGAAGCGCAAGAGATGATTGACCGCTACTTTGACGCATATCCTGGAGTCCGTGCATACCTTGACGATTCCGTCCGTACTGCTCACGAGACTGGTTATGCGATTACCATGTACGGTCGTAAGCGCCACATTAGAGAGTTCAATCAGTCAAATCGCCAGCTCATTGCCTTTGGCGAGCGTACTGCTATGAATCACCCTATGCAGGGAAGTGCTGCAGACATTATCAAAATTGCAATGATTAATGTCGAGAAACGCCTGTGTGATGAGGGTCTTGCGTCAAAGCTGATTCTTCAGATTCACGACGAACTTGACTTGGAAGTTCCAGAGTCAGAGATTGAGACAGTCTCTGCGTTGGTAAAAGAGACCATGGAAGACGTTGTTACCCTGCGTGTCCCTCTGATTGCTGATGTCAGCTATGGCTCCAATTGGGCTGAGGCAAAGTAAATACGTAAGCAACACGTTTTAGAGGAGATTTGGTATGGAGGCTGCAACCTCATATATGCACGTCACAGTCTATACAGACGGTGCGTCTCGAGGAAACCCTGGTCCTGGTGGCTACGGGGCCGTGCTTCTATATACCGATCCCTCCGGCCAGCAGCATACAAAAGAGTTCAGCCAGGGTTATAAATCCACTACAAATAACCGAATGGAGCTCCTCGGCGTCATTGTTGCACTTGAAGCGCTTAAGCGTCCCTGCCAGGTTGAGCTCTATTCCGATTCAAAGTACGTAGTTGATGCGTTTAATCAAAAATGGGTCTCGGGGTGGATTAGAAAAGGCTGGAAAACGGCTTCTAAAGAGCCTGTCAAAAACGTAGACCTTTGGAAGCGTTTGCTTTCCGCCATGGAAGACCATGAGGTAAGTTTTAAGTGGGTCAAAGGCCACGCAGGTCATCCACTTAACGAGCGCTGCGATCAGCTGGCTACTGAAGCTGCTGACGGCTCCAATCTTCTTGACGACCAGGGATTCTTTGCTGATCAGCCGTTGCTGTAACCTAAACGCATAGGGCGAGAAGATCTTCTCGCCACACATACTCTTTACAAGAAAACAGCCGCCTGAGTGGGCGGCTGTTCTTAGTTGCATGAGGCGATTAACTGTTAGTAACCGAATACGGCATAGCCAACAAGACCTGGACCTGTGTGGACAACAAGGTCCGAGCCAGCCTCGACATACCTAAAGTCAGTGACATTAGGGATTGCCTCTTTAATCATGGCTTCCATTTCGGAGTAAATGATATTAGGCGCGGAGCAGCAAATTCCTACATGGACGCGATCAAATTTCTGCGCAAAAGCTGATCCAAGAGCAATCTGTCCTGCAAGAGACTTCTGCCAACCACGAGTTTTCTTAGCAATGGTGTACTTTCCGTTCTCATCACAGGTAAGAACTGGCTTGATATTAAGCATGGAACCAATGCGATAAATTGCCTCAGAAATGCGGCCACCCTTACGTAGATACTCAAGGCTTGGAACGGAGAAGTATACGCGTGTGTTCAGAGAAGCCTGATCAAGTTTGGCGCCAATCTCCTCAAGAGAAAGACCCAGCTCAATAAGACGTTGAGCCTCAATAACAATAAGGCCGGAAGCAATACCAATGTTTTTGGTATCAACAACATAAATAGGGAAGTCTGTAATGGACTCTGCAATCATGCGAGCAGTATCGCAGGTAGCAGAAAGTCCAGAAGAGATAGCAACGTAAACAGCACCCTCGTAACCTGCTGCTTTTGCATCATCAAAGGCAGCTTTAATTCCTTCAGGAGAAGGAAGCGAAGTCTTTGGAACCTCTTCTTCAAAGCGAGCAACCAGCTCAGCTGGCGTAATGGTGATACCAGACTCATAGGAAGAGCCGTCAGAATAGTTGATGCGAAGTGGGGTGATACGAATATTGTGTTCAGCAACAAAATCAGGTGGGACATTAGTTCCTGAGTCTGTGATGATGGCAATTCGTTTAGTGTCCATTATCCGCTCCAAATATATACGTGCTACAAGTAGCTAAACGTTGACTTTCTATTACCCACATTTTACATAGAGATATACCCCGTTTTCTTGAGATATGACAAGTTGCCCTCAACGGTAGGTAGACGGTACACTAGGCATATACATCGAGAAAAACTTTCATAGCTAACGGTCAATACCATTTAGATAAAGAGAGAACGGCAGATAATGTCTAGTATTTATAGAGAGCCCGCAGTTGTAAGAAGAATTAGTCAGCGCTCTTCTCTAAAGAAAATCACCTCTAACAGCACTATTGCAGCAGCAGTCATGGTGCTTGCGGCTCTTATTGCACTTGTAGTTGCCAACTCACCTGCTCATGAGGTGGTTCGAGAAATTCTTGAAGTCCAAATGAGTTTCTCGCTTGGAATGATTCATGCGCATATGGCTCTAGAAACCTTTGTGAATGACTTCCTTATGGCAATCTTCTTCCTACTTGTAGGCATTGAGCTCAAGTATGAAGTAACTGTTGGCCAGCTCAGAAAGCCAAGACAGGCAATGCTTCCTATGCTTGCGGCTGTTGGTGGCGTTGCAGTTCCTGCTCTTATTTATCTGGCGCTTAACGCAAGCACTGCCCCTCATGGATGGGCAACACCAATTGCAACCGATATTGCCTTTGCGCTTGGCGTTATGTCGCTCTTAGGAAACAGAATTAGTCCGCAGACTAAGGTGTTCTTCCAGACACTTGCTATTGCCGACGATATCCTGGCTATTGTGGTCATTGCGCTTTTCTATGGTCACACGCCAAATATTGCCTGGTTAGCAGCTTCTCTTGGTGTTCTTGTTATTTTGTGGGGAATGAATCGCCTGAAGATTTATTCTTCTGGTCCTTATTTGCTTGTTGGTTTGGTTCTCTGGGTCTGCATGTACCACTCGGGAATTCATGCAACCCTTGCAGGCGTTCTTCTTGCCTTCTTCTTGCCATCTCACTCTGATGTTCGCTTGAGCAAGCTGGGAAGCTGGCTTTCAAGACGCGCTCGTGAGCTTGACGATCACTACGACGATGAGCATCACGTTTTGGGTCAGCATGACTTTACACATGGTGCTAACTCTATTGAGCAGGTCATGCACCACGTAACTCCACCGCTTCAGCGTGTTGAGCACTATATTTCCGTCTTTGTAAACTTTGTTGTTCTGCCTATTTTTGCGTTTGTAAACGCGCAGATTACGTTGGTGGGAGCAGATTTCGTTGCTCTATTGAGCAGCTCTATTGCACATGGCGTTTTCTTTGGTGCCGTTCTTGGTAAGCCACTAGGAATTATTTTTGTAACGTTGTTGCTGGTCAAATGTAAGATTTGCAAGCTTCCTGCAAAAGTTGATTGGATTCAGATTACTGCCGTAGGTCTTATGGGCGGCCTTGGCTTTACCATGTCAATTCTTATCTCTAATCTTGCATTCCCCGATGCAGAGGAGATTCTTGCAGCTAAAGTAGCTGTTCTCGCTGCTTCGTTTGCTTCTGCAATCTTGGGTCTACTTTTTGTACACCTCGCAGAGTTCTATAAGCATCAAAGGCAGAACAATATAAAGGAAGATTAAGACTACTCGACCGTGCCGTAGGTAAAGCCCCAACCGTGCGCCGTAACAATTGAGTTAATCTGATCGCAGAGGCGAGCACGGACATAGGTGCCAGAGGGAATCAACTCAATAACTTCTTGCAAATCTTCTTCAAGATCGTCTACTTCAGCTTGAATCAGCACGTCAACCTTAGTGACTGTGCCCGAAGGTTTGCGCTTATAAAGATTATCAACAAGGTGCTGGAGCTCGCCATATGCCTCCGAGCGCATGCCAGGCTGTGCAGAATTTGCCATGATTCTCCTTGTCGCGTTGATTTTTAAATCACCTATACTTTGTATCACGCAGAGACCGAAAAGGGGAGTGTCATGTTTGAGCTAGTTTCTCGCGAGCTGTTCCAGCCAAAATCAACCTCTGAGCAAAACGCTTATCAGAAGATGAGCGATGCTGAGCTTAACCAGGCCCTTGAGCTTATTGGACAAGAAGCTCGTGCACTTGGCGAGAAAAACCTCAAGCTTGATATGGCTCGCGGAAAGCCAAGCCTTGCGCAGACGGCGCTGTCTAAGCCTATGCTTGATGAGCTGAACTCCACTTCTGACCTGACTGACGGCGGCTCTTTTGCGGACAACTACGGAGACCCCTGGGGCCTTCCTTCTGCGCGAGTCTTTGCCGCGGAGCTCACAGGTGTACCAGCTGATCAGGTCATTGTAAATGGTTCTTCTAGCCTTAACCTTATGCATGACATTATTTCTCATGCCGTAACCCATGGTCTTGCTGGTCAGCCTTCTTGGGCAGAGCAAATGGCGGCTGCAAAGGCTCAGGGCACTACACTTAAGTTCCTCTGTCCTGCTCCCGGTTATGACCGTCATTTTGCTATTACACAGCATTACGGACTTGAAAACGTTGCCGTACCTATGACCGATGACGGCCCCAATATGGACGTGGTCAAGGAGCTTGTTGAAAACGACAGTTCTGTTAAGGGAATTTGGTGCGTTCCACGTTTTGCTAACCCAACTGGCATCACCTATTCAGATGAGGTAGTCCGTACGTTTGCAAACCTCAAACCTGCGGCTCCTGACTTTAGAATCTTCTGGGATAACGCCTACGCAATTCACGCCTTTGTACCAAAATCTGAGGCTCCTCAGCTCTTAAATATCTTTGATGCACTTTCAGAGGTTGCTGCAGGTGGTGCTCAAAAGAACCTGGTGATTGCTTTTGCCTCAACGGCAAAGGTAACCTTCCCAAGCTCAGGCATGGCATGGGTTGCCGCAAGCCCTGCAGACATTAAAGAAATCCAGAGCGCGTTCAAGGTTGCTCGTGTTTCTCCCGAGAAGATCTCTCAGCTGGCGCATGTACGTTTCCTCAAAGATACGCACGGCATTGAAGCTCATATGCAAAAGCATGCTGAACTGCTTAGGCCACGTTTTGATCTGGTGGAACGCAAACTGCAGGAGGGTTTGGGCGATTTAGCCGTTGCAACGTGGTCTCATCCTAAGGGCGGCTACTTTGTCTCATTTGATGGCCCTGTTGGCTCTGCGCGCGCAATTGTTTCTCGCGCACATGAGCTTGGCGTTACTATGACACCTGCAGGTGCTACGTGGCCAAGTGGCAAGGATCCCTTTGATACTAATATCAGAATTGCTCCAAGTTACCCAACGCTGGAAGAGCTTGATGCAGCGCTTGATGTCTTTATTGTTGCTGTTAAACAGGTAAGTGCTCGACTAGCAAAAGTTGATCGTGGTCAGAGCGTCTGGGGATAGCTTGTGTAACTTTGGTATTTACTTTGAAAGTAAACCCATTCTGCCGTATCTTGATTAACTATGTTTAGAAAAAGCGATTGGATGTTGAATGCCAACTAATACTTCAAAGCCAGAACTTACACCAGAACAGAAGGCAGAAAAAGAGCTGGTTGCTATGGCAAACCAGACCGCAAAAAAGAAGGCAAAGGACCGCAAGCCCGATGAGGCTCCTAAAAAACCAGGTCCTTCTACAGGCATGAAGATTGCTATTGGAGTATTCTCGCTCTTTATTGCTATTTCTATGATGTTGCCTTCCCTGGCCAGCATTTTCTCTAACTCTCAAAAGCAGAATCAGAACCATCAGAATTCTCCTGAGGCCATTAACCAGGTCTATCAGAAACAGGCAGAAGAAAAAGAGTCTGCTATTCAGTCCAATCCAGATAATCTACCAGCACATCTTGATTTGGCTCGTACGTATCTAGGCTGGGGAATGGCACTTAAGAGTTCCTCTCAAGATGACTCTGTTCAGAAGCAGTCTTTACAGCTTATCAACAAGGCAATTGCCGAGTACGATACGTATCTTGCTTCAAATGATTCTGATGAGGTTCGTGTTGATAGGGCTATTGCGCAGTTCTATGCGGGAGACCAAACGGGTGCCGTTGAGGCGCTTAAGGCAGTAACAGATCGCTCTCCAGACTATGCTAACGGTTGGCTTAATTTGGGAATGATGTATCGTGTTACTGATCAAGTAGATCTTGCAAAAGAGGCACTGCAGAAGGCAATTGAGAAAGATTCCGATAATAGCGCCGGTGTGAGGGATAATGCACAGAAAGTTCTTGATGCATTAAACGGAAACACCTCTACCTCTTCAAATAACACTAAGTAAGGAGGAGTTATGGCACTAGAGATAAGCTCTGAAATTACAGATGAAAAGGCCATTATTCGCATTGAGGGCGAGGTAGACGTATCAAACGCCTCTGAGCTTCGCGATGCTTTGGATACCGCGCTCGCCGATGGAGCAAAAGAAGTTGAAGCTGATTTTGCTGAGGTAGCTTATATTGATTCGACGGGCATTGGCGTTTTAGTGGGTGCCGCACATCGAGCACAAGAGAGTGGTTCTGTGCTTGTTGTTGCAAATCCTCAGAAAAACGTGGAGCGTGTCTTTTCGCTTCTTGGGGTCGATAAAGACCTTAACGTTCGCAAGTAGGTTTGGTAACTTGCAAGCTCTTTGAGAAACGGTTCAAAGAGCTTGTTTATGTTTGTTCCAGAAAGGTATTGCTTGTGTTTGGCATTGGAGAAACAGAGCTCGTACTAATTTTGCTCTTTGCATTTTTAGTATTTGGTCCTGATAAATTACCTGGTATGGGTCGCACGCTTGGCCGTGCTCTTAGACAGTTCCAGAACGCGCAAGAAGGCTTTAATAAAGTTGTCCGTGCAGACTTACTTGACCCTGCAGCGGATGCACTTCACGAGAAGCCCAAGCGCTCCGAGCAGCTCAAAAATGCTGTATCTGATGCTGACCGCGAGGATACTGACCATCAGGAGACCTTTGCTGAGCGTCGTGCTCGCCTCAAGGAGGAGCGCGAGGCTGCTGAGAAGGCTGCTGCTGAGGCTTCTGAGCAAAGCAAGCAAGCTGAACAGACCCAGGAGGCTGAGCAGGCAGAGGCTGCTTCTGCTGACGAGGCTCCTGCATCTGCACCACAAACTACCTCTTCTGTTGCTTTCTCCGATGATTCCACAGAGGTAACTGAGCACGTGGCACCTCAGGCCGCAGAAGAAACTCCTGCTGCCGCTCCATCTGCAAAAGACCTCTATAACCTTGGATCTGCACGTTCTTCTCGCTCCATAGCAGAAGACAAGAAAGAAGAAGTTGCTGGAGAGGAGGGAGAAAGCCAGGACGCATAAGTCCAGCTTTCGCGTGTAATGCCTATTACTCCAGCTCGTATGCCACTTTTTGATCACCTGGGAGAACTCCGTCGTCGTGTGACCATTGTAGTGGTATCGCTTTTTGTTACCGCAATCATTATTTATTTTGCTACACCTGCACTGATTGAGATTTTGATTGACCCTATCAGGGAGTTTTTAACCGATGGTAAGCTTACGGTTATCTCGGTTCTTGGTGGCTTTAGTATCAGGTTTAAGGTGGCTTTCTTCTTCTCGGTAATTATCTGCACACCTATTATCATCTGGGAGATTATGGCTTTCTTCTTGCCTGCGCTTAACGCTAAAGAGCGCAAGTGGGTTGTTCCTACCGTAGCCGCTATGATTACCCTGTTCTTCTTGGGTATGCTGTTCTGCTACTTCATCATTTTGAACACCGCAATTGGTTGGATGATTGGCCAGTCGCAGGAGTTTGCAGGAACCATTAATGAGGCAAGCGATTATCTCAACATTATTATGATGTTTGAGATTGGCTTTGGTGTTGCGTTCCAGCTTCCTCTGGTTATCTTCTACCTGGCTATTCTTCACCTTGTTCCTTATAAGGATATGCGTGAGCAGTGGCGCTACGTTTACGTTGGACTGATGATCCTCTCTGCAGTTGTCACTCCTGACGCATCACCTGTCACCATGATTTTGATGTTTGCAGCTCTTATCCTGCTGTACGAAGTTGCTCTGGCTGTTGCTCGCTACGTAATTATTGCCCGCGATGGCAAAGCTGCTCTTAAGTGGAGTCGCGAGGACTATGAGCAGCATGAGCTGGACAAAATCTAGTAATTCCGCTTTTTAATTTGGAGAGTGTTGTTCTTTGATTCTAGTTGTTACCGAGAAAAACGACGCAGCGCAGCAGATTGCTCGCCTTCTGTCTGAATCGGGTAAGCCTGAGGCAGACAAGGTATACAACACTCCTGTTTATCGTTTTAGACGTGGCGGAGAAGACCATGTTGCCATTGGTCTTCGTGGCCATATTCTGCAGCCTGATTTTCCTTTAGCTCTCAAGTTTGATAAGGAAGAGGGTTGGTACGGAGAAACTGCAGAAGGGGAGCATCTTCCTGCAGACGTTCCAGATGGTCTTGAGCGTCCTCCTTACAAGGTTAAGCGTAAGCCTTTTATGGCAGATGGCGTTGACCTTAAGGGTTGGAAAATCCCTAGCTTGCCTTATTTGATTTGGGCTCCTGTAGATAAACAACCTGCAGAAAAAGAAATTATTCGAGCGCTCAAGAATCTTGCTAAGAAGGCAGAGTCTGTCATTATCGGTACAGACTTTGACCGCGAAGGTGAGCTTATTGGTTCTGATGCGCTTGCCCAGGTTCTCTCCGTTAATCCTAACCTGGCAGTGTTCCGTGCTCGCTACTCTGCTTTTACTAAGACAGAGATTGAAACCGCCTTCAATAAGCTGGTAGACCTTGATTACAACTTGGCTGCGGCGGGCGAGTCCAGACAGTATATCGACCTCATTTGGGGTGCTGTACTAACCCGTTATCTGACTACCGCACGTTTTGGCGGTTTGGGCAACACGCGCTCTGCTGGTCGTGTTCAGACTCCTACGCTGGCACTTGTTGTTGAGCGTGAGCGTGAGCGCCTTGCATTTAAGCCAGAAGACTATTGGGTTATTTCTGGCGTTGCTGCTCCAGAAGATGATGCGGAAGCAACCTTTAAGATGGTTCACCAGACCGCAAGATTCTGGGATCAGGCAGAAGCAGATGCAGCTTACGCCGTTGTTAAGGATCAAACGCAGGCAACGGTTGTCGAGATTGAGTCTCGTAGCAGAAAGCAGCAGCCACCAGCTCCATTTAACACTACGTCGCTGCAGGCGGCTGCAGCCGCAGAGGGTATCTCGCCAGCTAGAACTATGCGTTTGGCAGAGTCTCTGTACATGGATGGCTTGATTTCATACCCTCGTGTTGATAACACCGTTTATCCAAGTTCTCTTGACTTGAAGGACTGTGTCCGTACATTATCTGCAGTTCCTCAGTATGCTCCTACCTGCAAAAAGCTTTTGGGTCAGCCAAAGCTTCATGCTACTCGTGGCAAGCAGGAGTCTACTGACCACCCACCAATTTATCCAACGGCAGCAGCAAATCCAGATGCTTTGCAGCCTGCAGCTTGGAAGCTTTATAACTTAATTGCTCGTAGATTCCTTGCAACTCTTATGGGTCCGGCTACTATGAGCGGCACTAAGATCACGCTTGATGTTGCTGGTCAGCCCTTTGTTGCAAATGGAACCGTACTGGCTGAGCCAGGCTTTAGAGAGATTTATCCCTTTGGCCTTAAGAAAGACGATCAGATTCCTGATGTCGGTGAGGGAGAGATTGTCTCTATTCAGTCTTTGTCGCTTGACGCTAAGCAGACAGAGCCACCTGCTCGCTATAGCCAGGGCAAGCTTATTCAAGAGATGGAGAAGCGAGGCCTTGGTACAAAGTCCACGCGTGCCTCCATTATTGATACGCTTTACCAGCGTAAATACCTCAAGAATGATCCTGTTGAGCCAAGCCAGCTTGGTATGGCAATTGTTGATGCACTTTCGCAGTTTGCGCCACACATTACTTCGCCTGATATGACGGCAGAGCTTGAGTCCGATATGACAAGCGTTGCTGAGGGCAAAGATACGCGTGATGGCGTTGTTACACACTCAAGAGCCCTGCTTGCAGGCATGATTGATACGCTTATTGACCACAAAGAAGACCTGTCTGAGGCCATTGCTGATGCAGTTACTGCTGACGCAAAGGTGGGAACTTGCCCTAAGTGCGGCAAAGACTTGGTTGCTAAGAGCTCTCTGAAGACTCGTGGAAGCTTTGTTGGCTGCATGGGTTGGCCAGACTGCGATGTTACCTATCCACTGCCTCAGGGACGCGTTGAGCCGCTTGAGGGAGAGGCTGGTGTCTGCCCAGAGTGCGGTGCTCCTCGCGTAAAGGTTCAGCCGTTTAGACAGCGTGCGTATGAGACTTGCATTAATCCAGCTTGTCCTACAAACGCAGAGCCAGATCTTATTGTGGGTGAGTGTCCAACCTGCAAGGCCAATGGCAAGCACGGGGACCTGGTAGCTCATAAGTCAGAGCGTACGGGTAAGCGCTTTATTCGCTGCACCAACTACGAGGAGTGCGAGACCAGCTATCCTCTGCCTGCTCGTGGAAAGCTCGAGAAGACCGATGAAGTCTGTCCAGATTGCGGCGCTCCTATGGTGGTTGTTACTACTCAGCGTGGTCCTTGGAAGCTCTGTCCAAACTACGATTGCCCTGGTAAAGAAAAGAAAACTGCCTCGCGTAGAGGCGCTCGTAAGAGTACTAAGAGCACCAAATCCACCAAGGCAGCAAAAAAGTAAACGTATGACGGTGCATCGAGAGGTGCACCGTTTTCGGAAGAACGAGCGTCCCTCTCCAACGCCCGCTCCATACGTATTTTTACCCATTTTTGAGCACCTTTCATGTGAAAATGCGCAAAACCTTTAGAATATTCATGGCGAGAAACACAATCTGCCTGTATCGTGAGATAGTTAAGAGGGAGGGAAGCATGAACAAAGACGCACGTACATCTCAAGGCTTGTTTATCACGCTTGAAGGCGTTGATGGCTGTGGCAAGTCAACACAAGCTTCTCTTCTGCGAGAAGATCTTGAAGCTCTTGGCTTTGACGTGGTCTTTGTTCGTGAGCCTGGCGGCACTGCTATTTCTGAGCAGATTAGAGGCGTGGTGCTTAATCCAGAAAACGGCATGATGTGCGATGAGTGTGAGCTGTTGCTCTATGAAGCAAGTCGTGCCCAGCTGGTAGGAGAGGTTATTCGACCAGCTCTAGCTGCGGGCAAAGTCGTCTTGTGTGATCGCTTCTATGACTCCACCTTTGCCTATCAAGCAGCTGGTCGCGGTCTTGATACAGATCTTGTGCACCGTGCAAATCGCTTGGGAAGCTGTGGGGTTTCTCCTGATAGAACCCTTGTCTTTATGCTTGAGCCAACGGTTGCTCATGCGCGTGCTACGCAAAATGACGCCGATAGACTAGAAGCAGAAGGTGTTGCCTTCCAGGAGCGAGTATTTGCTGGTTATAAGCAACTTCTGCAAAATGAGTCAGAGCGTGTAAAAGCTGTAGATGCAGATGGCACAATTGATGAGGTTCGCGCACGTACTCGTCAGCTGTTAGCAGATCTTATTCCTGGTATTTGTGAGCTTGGTGAGTGATGCGTTTATGACTCAAGAGAGCACACATACTACTCATAGCACCTATCCACTTCCTCAGGCACTTACCCGTCTTCAGGATCAACCTCAAGTTCAAAATCTGCTTGCACGTGCACTTCATGAGCACAAGCTTGGCCACGCCTATCTGTTTGTAGGAGCTCCTGGTTCCGGTAAAGGTCTTGCAGCCAAAGCTCTGGCGCAGTGTGTTCTCTGTGCTCAGGGCGGTGACGCTGCCTGTGACGATTGCATTCGTATTTCTCGCGGTACTCACCCTGACGTGCACGTACTTACTCCAGCTTCCGCAAATGGCTACCTTATTGAGCAGATTCGTCAGCTCATCGCTGATGTTAGTCTGGCGCCTATGCGCTCAACTCATAAGATTTACGTGATTGACCGCGCTGATTTGCTCAGAGAAAATTCTGCAAATGCACTGCTCAAAACTATTGAAGAGCCACCTGCAGACACCATCTTTATTCTGTCTGCACGTTCTTCTTCTGCGGTGCTTCCCACCATTGTTTCTCGTTGTCAGGTAGTTGCGTTTAGAACACTCACTGACGCTGCTGCTAAAGCCGCTATTATGCGAGAGATTTCCGCCACAGAGCAGGAAGCTCGTATTGCACTTGCGGCAACAGGAACTCCTGGTAGAGCTGTGGAGTTTTTGCAGTCTGCTACGCGCAAAAATATTCGCAGACAGCTCATTGATGTTTTTGGCAACCTGCTCAGAAATGACTCGTGGGATGTACTCACTTCCGCAAAAGAGCTGATAGAAGCTGCAAAAATTCCTCTTGGTGACGTAAGACGTGCCCAAGAAGAGGCGCTTGCTCAAAATGAAGACTTTCTCACCAGCGCTGCGTTAAAGCAGGTCGAGGCGGCAAATAAGCGAGAACTCACAGCGCGCGAGCGTTCGGGTATCATAGAAATGTTGGCAATTCTGGAATCGCTTCTTCGCGACGTACTTTTATGTTGCGAAGCGGTTGATGAAGAGATAGTAAATACGGATGCAGCAGGCATTATTGACCGCGTTGCATCTCAAACTCATACCCAGGGTGTTTTGGGGGCTCTTGCTGCGGTGCAAGAGGCTCAATACAACCTGGACCGCTCTGTTTCTCCCCAGCTAACCCTTGAGGTTATGCTGCTGCATATCAAGGAGGCACTTACATGCCCACCGTTGTCCCGGTGAAATTTGAATACGCTGCGCGCGACCTTTGGTTTGATCCAAAGGAGTCCGGCGTTCTTGAAGGTGACCACGTCATTTGTCAGACCGAGCGCGGTCTAGAGATTGGTCTTGCTGTTGCTGATCCTCGTGAGATTTCACAGGAAGAGTTTGAGTACAAGACAAACAAAGCCGAGCTCAAAGACGTTGTTCGTGTAGCAACTGAAGAAGACCTTGCTCGCGCAGAAGAGCTTGCCGCCAAAGGCGAGGCTGCGCTTCCTGTATTCAGGAAGTTTGCTGTTCAAGAAGAACTTGAGATGAAGCCTATTGGTGTCGAGTACCTTTTTGATGGCGAGAAGGTCGTGTGTTACTTCTCGGCTGATGATCGCGTGGACTTTAGGCAGCTTGTTCGTGAGCTTTCTCATGAGCTTCACGAGCGCATTGATATGCGTCAGATTGGCGTTAGAGAAGAAGCAGCGGTCATTGGTGGCTACGGTCACTGCGGACAAGAGCTCTGCTGTAGAAGGTTTGGCCTCTCTTTTGAGCCAGTTTCTATTCGCATGGCAAAAGAGCAGGATTTGCCTCTGAACTCCACCAAGATTTCCGGTGCTTGCGGTCGTTTAATGTGCTGCTTGCGCTATGAGTTTGAAGCGTATCGTGACTTTAAGAACCGTGCCCCAAAGCGCAATGCTGTTATTGAAACTCCTTTGGGCATGGCAAAAATTGTTGAGTACAACACGCCAAAAGAGGAGATTGCCCTTCGCCTAGAGAGTGGCAAGGTAGTACGTATCCCTCTTGCTGATATGGACGCCTCTCCTGCAGCACAGCAGAAGTCGGAAGACCTGGGTTGTTCTTGCAGGCCAGATAGCATTTCTCGCGCTGCACTTGAGCGCCTTGAATCTGTTGAGGTTCAGATGGCTCTGGCAGAACTTGATAGGGCAAATGGTCTGATTGTTGATGAAGAGCCAGAGATTAACCCTGATCTCTTTGTCACAGAGACTCCAAGGCGCAAGCGTGAACGCTTTGAGCAGAGCTCTGCAAATAAGCAGGAAAACGTCAAGAATTCTGGTGCAAGAAATGCCCGAGAAGAACAAGGCGCTCAAGGTTCTTCTCGCACCCGTCGCGTAAGAACTTCAAAGAATGCTCAAGTCAATCCTGGTTCTAGTACTTTTGATGCTTCAACAGATACGCTGCGTCGCACCCGTCGCCGTCATCACGCAACGGATGAAGGTGCTGCAAATACTCAGGCTCCTCAGAAGAATGAGCAGGGTACAGCTCCTGCACAGAAGCAGCCTCAGGGTAAGCGTTTTAGAAGGACAGATGCTCCTCAGGCACTACAGAAAGACGATGAGGCACAGGCACCAGTTCGTGCAAAGAGGACTCGTCGTCCAGGTGATAGGGCGGGCATGAAGACCCAGAACGCTCCACAGAATACTTCTGGTTCTAATGGTGCGCCTAACGCTGCATCTAGAGATGCTCAGCCACAAAACGCTGCACGTCGTAGACATAGAAGAGCTGGACGCGATGATCGCGGTCGCGGCTCAAAGGACAACGAGTAATGTATACGCTTAAGACTGAATATGCCTTTGACTCAGCGCATTTTCTTACCAACTACTATGGCAAGTGTGAGAATCTGCATGGTCATCGCTGGCACGTAACCGCTTGTATTTCTGCTGCAGAGCTTGGTGAGTCTGGCACAGAAAAGGACATGGTTATGGACTTTGGTGTCTTTAAACGCAAAGTTCGTGCACTGTGTGATTCTCTTGACCATACGTTTTTGATTGAAGAAGGCTCACTTTCTGAAAAGACGTTGGCCTGTCTTAAAGAAGAGGGTTTCTCGCTTACCATTTTGCCGTTTAGAACAACAGCAGAAAACTTGGCTAAGTATCTCTTTGAGCAACTTGAGTCAGAAGGTTTGCCCGTCTCTTCCGTTGAGGTTGATGAGACCCCCAACAATTGCGCCATATATTCAAAAAATATGAAGTAACCTGTTGTTTTTTAAAGCTCGTGCGAGCAACGTAACCTCGATGGGTATACTCTACGTATGTAGAGGTTTTATCTTTTGGCGAGGTGGAATTTCATGGCTCACGGAGCGTTGCGGGGTGTCAATTTAACTGGTTGGCTTACGCTTGAACCGTGGGTAACTCCTGAACCGTTTGCACGCACAGGGTGCGTTGATGAGGCTCAGCTCATTAAAGCGCTGGGCGTTGAGGACTACCACAATCTTGTTAAAGCGCATCGTTCTTCATTTATTCAGAGTTCTGACTTTGTCAGCATTGCCGCTCGTGGTTTTAATGCGGTAAGAATTTCTGTACCTTGGTACGTTTTTGATGAAGAAGCTGCAGGGACTCCATATGTTAGCTGCATTACCGAGCTTGATAGAGCTCTTGAATGGGCAGAAGAACTTGGCCTGCACGTTATTTTTGTACTGGCAGTAAATCCAGGTTTGCCTGATGGCTTGAATGACCAGCCAGGTGGTGCTCCACGTACCAGAATTTCTGGGGAGAAATCTCTTTCTATTCTGCATAAGCTTGCCCTTCACTACGCTCACCGCAGCGGTTTTTATGGCATTGAGGTAGCCGATGAGGTTAAACCTCGTGTGCGCAAGGGCTTTAAGCTCACAGATGGTATTCCTGGTCACTCGCTTAGAAACTATTATCGCCGTGCTTATGAGACCATTAGATCTGTGGCAGGAGAAGAGCCTGTGGTCATTCTTCCAGATGGTGGCTGGCCTCAGGGATTTAGGCGTTTTATGAGCCAGCAGGCCTATCAAAACGTTTGGCTTGACGCTCACCTTGATAAACCCTGCGAGGGAATTGATTGCTCAGGTCCTAGGGGTGTACAGCAGCTTATTGATAAAAACGAAGCGTATTTGAAGACTTCTGCTTCAGGCGGTCTGCCAGTCATGGTGGGTAAGTGGTCAGCATCACTTCCAAGCATTGACGGTGCTATGACGGCAGAGGGAAGAATTGCGCTTGAGCGCATTTACACTTCCGGCCAGCTCAAAGTGTACAATACGTGTCCTGCATGGTTCTTCCAGACCTGGAAGACCTCCGCATTTTTGGCTGCATGGGACGCACGCGTTGCACTAGCAACGTTTGAGAGGGGAATGCTCGAGTAATGACAGGATCTACTCTTTTAGCAGGTAAACTGTCTATTGTGGGCACGCCTATTGGTAACCTTTCGGACGCGTCACCGCGCGTTAAAGAAACGCTTGCAGCAGCAGATGTCATTTTATGTGAGGACACGCGCGTGACCTCAAAGCTCCTCTCGGCATTTGACATTCATGTATCGCTGCAGCGCTGTGATCAAAATATTATTGAGTCGCAAATTGAGCCAACGCTTGAGAGGCTTCGTGCGGGTCAGCATGTTGCGTTTGTTTCAGATGCCGGCATGCCAGGCATCTCTGATCCGGGTCAGCATTTGGTAGACGCGGCGCTTTCAGAAGGCCTTGCAACGGAAGTTATTCCGGGTCCTTCTGCGGTAACCTGTGCGCTTGTTGCATCAGGTTTAGCAAGTGATCATTTCTTCTTTGAAGGATTCTTGCCCAGAAAACACGGGCAGATTGTTCAGCGCTTACAGCAGCTTGCATCAATTCCTGGCGCTATTGTGCTGTATGAGTCTCCGTTTAGGGTGCTCGCAACGGTTGAGGCCATAGCCGAGGTGTTTCCAACCAGGCAGGTGGCTCTTGTCAGAGAGCTTACTAAGCTGCACGAAGAAGTAGTGCGCGACGTGGCTCCTTGCCTTGTTGAGACACTTGCTGCAAAAGAGAACCTTAAAGGCGAGTGTGTTTTGGTCATTGCAGCTCCCACGGATGAAGAGCTTGTCTCTGCATCATCGCAGGCAGAAGGAGAATCTCAGCTCTCGCTTGAGGATGCAATAGAGGCCGGTCTTGCTGCTGGTACGAGAAAATCAGCCCTGGCCAAGGAGCTTGCTCAGAAGTTTGGTATTGCGCGTGACGAGGCATACCAGGCAATTCTTGCTCACGAGGCATAATCACCATACCAACACAAAGAACGCCCAGCATTTGCTCTATACTGGATAAGTTATTGCAACTTACACAAAGGGAGTCATTATGCCCGAGGCCAAGCCGTCATACTTTATTACCACCCCAATTTATTACGTCAACGCAAAGCCACATCTGGGAACTGCGTACTGCACCCTGCTTTGCGATATCCAGGCTCGCTTTAGACGCGCTGCTGGTTACGATGTATTTTTCCTCACCGGCATGGACGAGCATGGCGAGAAGGTCGCTCTTGCTGCAGCTGATCACGGCTTGTCTCCACAGGCATGGTGCGACTCCCAAGTTCCTTTCTTCAAGGGACTCTACGAAGAGCTCAACATTTCATACGACGACTTCATCCGTACTACCGATGAGCGCCACGTAAAAGCTGTCCAGTATCTGTGGGAGCGCATGCGTGAGGCAGGTTTCATCTACAAGGGATCCTATGATGGCTGGTATTGTATCCACGAGGAGACCTTCTTCACCGAGACTCAGGTAGAAAAGGCAGATGAAGAGGCTGGTTGCAAGGGCGCCCACCTCTGCCCAGATTGCCATCGTGAGCTTGAGCGTGTCTCTGAGGAGTCTTGGTTCTTCAAGCTCTCTGCATTCCAGGATAAACTGCTTGAGCTCTATGCTCAGCACCCAGATTTCATTGAGCCAGATTTCCGTGCAAACGAGGTTCGAAGCTTTGTTGAGTCTGGCCTCCAGGATATTTCTGTATCCCGTACCAGTTTTGACTGGGGTGTTCCAGTTCCTTTTGATGAGTCTCACGTAACCTATGTCTGGTTTGATGCTCTTCTCAACTATTACACCGCTGTTGGCTACGGCGATGACAGTCCAGAGGCTGCTGCAATGAGAAAGCGTTTCTGGCCAGCTCAGATGCACGTTGTTGGTAAGGACATCATTCGCTTCCACTGCGTCATTTGGCCTGCAATGCTTATGGCTCTTGGTGAGGCTGTACCTGAGCACATTTTTGCTCACGGCTTCCTTAACGTCCGCAACTCTGAGACCGGCGTTGTTGAGAAGATGAGTAAGTCTCGTGGAAACGCCATTGCACCTAAGGACGTTTTGGACCTGCTGGGTGTTGAGGGCTACCGTTACTACTTCATGACCGATGTCACTCCTGGCGAGGATTCCGGCATTTCTTTTGAGCGCATGGAGCAGGTCTATAACGCTGACCTGGCAAATAGCTGGGGTAACTTGGTTTCTCGCGCCCTTAACATGAGCGATAAGTACTTTGAGGGCGTCACTCCAACTTTTGATGGATCTTCTGTTTCTGCAGACCATCCTCTGCGCAAGCTGGCTGAGGGTATCTATGACCGCTACGCTGCCTGCATGGAGAAGATGGACTACGTGGGCGCTAAGAACATCATCATGGAGCTTGTCCACGCAGCTAACCACTACATTGAGGACGCTGCTCCTTGGACGGTAGCAAAAGATCCAGAGCGCGCATCAGAGCTTGCAGAGATTATCTATACGCTGCTTGAGTCTATCCGCATTTGTGCACATCTCTTTATGCCATTCATGCCTACGACGTCTGCTGAGGTTCTGCACCGTATGAGCCTTGATGAGACAGAGATTACCTCTACCGATACCCGCAGCGAGTGCGTATGGGGCAAGCTTCAGGGTGGCTTGGCTGTCTCTAAGGGAGACGCTCTGTTCCCACGTCTTGCAAACAAGTAATCGTGTCGGAGCACGCATCGCATCAGACATCGTGGCTAGCTAATCAGCGCGCCACTAAAGAAACGCTGGAACGTTTTGGCCTTGCCACCAAATATAGGCTGGGTCAAAACTTCCTGGTACAAGACCATGTTATCGAGAAGATCGTTCAGCTTGCAGAGGTTCAGTCTACCGACGTGGTCGTTGAGGTTGGACCCGGTTTGGGTACCCTTACGGTTGCCTTGCTCGACCGCGCCCGTGCGGTTTGTTCACTTGAAGCAGACTCTGAACTGGAGCAAGTCTTGGCGGTAACCTGCAAGGAGCCTCATCCAGACTCGTTTGCGCTGGTTATGGGAGACGCTCTGGCAATTACGCCGCAGAAGCTTGCTGAGGCTTACAGCACGCTTCCGACCGTTGCTCATGACGCAGCAACGAGCGCTCCGATGCCAACAAAGTTTGTGTCTAATCTGCCGTATCAGGTGGCAGCTACGCTGATCCTCAAGTTCTTCCAGGAGCTTCCTTCGCTTGAGCGAGCGGTGGTCATGGTGCAGGCTGAGGTAGCCGACAGAATTGCTGCCAAGCCTTCTACTAAGGCATATGGTGCCTATACCGCAAAGCTGTCTTTGTTTGCGCAGGTTACTGGTAGATTTGAGGTGGGCCCTGGCAACTTTATGCCTCCACCACGCGTCAACTCTGCCGTGGTCCGCCTTGATCGCACCATCGCGAGAAACCCGGTGACCTCCAAGCTTCTTTCTAAAGAAGAGCTCTTGCATACCATGAGGGTTATTGACGCTGCCTTTGCTCAGCGCAGAAAGACCATTCGTAATTCAATGAGCGCCTCCGGCTTTGATAAAGACAAGCTAGACCAGGCGTTTCTCGCCACAGGAATTGCACCTACGGTGCGCGCAGAAGTTTTGACCAGCCAAGATTTTATTCGTCTTGCAGCTGCTTTGGAGCCTTTGAGTGAGTAAGAAAAAGCATCATCTACCAGCAGAAGAAGTGGACGCACTTTCATTTTCTGACGGTCAGTTATTCCACGACATCTACGGCACGCCTCGTCCAACACCTCGCGTTTTAGCACCTGTTGCTGATACCCATGGTCACCTGGGCAGTCTCCACGAGCACAGTGCAGCGGAGTCTCTTGCGCGTGCTGCTGCGGCAGGCGTGCGCATGCTTATTGTGCCCGTAGACATTGCAACGGAGTTCCCTCGTAAGTGGGCAGACACCAGCGCTTTTATTGCATGGTTTGAGGATACTCTTAGCGCGGCTCGCGCTGCTTATACAAAGCTGTCTGAAGCAAATCTCTGCGTACCCTGCGATTTACCTGCAGAGTATTTGTTTGAGCACACGTATTTTGTGGTTGGTGCTCATCCCTATAGTGCACCAGACTATAACCAAGAGGCTGAAAAGCGCTTGTTTGAGTTACTTGAGCACCCTCTTTGCGTCGGTGTGGGAGAGATTGGCCTTGATTTTGGACCGTACTGTGAGGTCCCAGAAGAGGTCCAGTGCCAAGCATTTGAACGCCAGCTCTTAATTGCACACGAGCACAATCAACGCGTTGAGCTTCACTTACGTGATGGTGCTGATACTACGCACGCTCATGATTTGGCGTTTGAAATACTAAATCGTATGGGTGTGCCTAAGGCAGGCTGTGACCTGCATTGCTACACCGACGGTCCTGAGGTCATGAAGCCTTTTGCAGACCTTGGTTGCTTTGTTGCCTTTGGTGGTGCGGCAACGTTTAAGCGCTCTGATGATATTCGAGCTGCAATGATTTCCTGTCCAGAGGCGCAACTGATTTCAGAGACCGATTTCCCCTATATGGCCCCAGAGCCTTTGCGCGGAGGGGAGTGCACGCCAGCGATGGTGGTGCACACGGTTGAGCGCTTGGCGGAGCTTCGTTGGCAGCGACTTGATATCCCCAAAGAGAAGACGTATACCATACTGTGGGAAAACGCCCAGCGCTTTGTAGGACTTGCATAGCACAGTAGGAGGTGAGCACATATGACAAAAATCCTGGTAGTAGAGGATGACCATCAGATTCAGCAAGAGTTGGTGCTCCTGCTACAAAGAAACGGCTTTGAGGCCCAGGCTCTCACGTCTTTTGAGTCTGCACCTCAACAAATTGTTGCTGCTCATCCAGACCTGGTTCTGTTGGACCTTAACCTCCCAGGTATTGACGGACAACAGATTTGTCGAGAAGTACGACAGCTCTCAAACGTTCCCATCATTGTAGTTACCAGCAGAAACACGGATCTTGATGAGCTTATGGTGCTCTCGTTAGGAGCAGACGATTTTATCGCCAAGCCGTACAATACCCAGATTTTGCTTATGCACATTACTTCGGTTTTGAGGCGTGCAAATAGCGATGTCACAACAGGAACAAAGCTTTCACATGCAGGTGTGACGCTTGATTCTTCTTCCTGCAAAGTTTCTGCAAATCAGAAGAGCGTCGAGCTGACCAAAAACGAGCTCAGAATACTTTCACTTTTGATGCAAAACGCGGGAACGGTTGTTTCTCGCCAGCGTATTCAAGAAGAACTGTGGCAGTCGGACGAGTTTGTTGATGACAATACGTTGACGGTAAACATTAGCCACCTCAGAAATACTCTTGCAAGCATTGGCGTTGAGGACTTTGTCATGACACGCCGCGGGCTTGGCTACGTTATTGAGTAGGCTGCTATGTCGTTTCTCAAGTATCTCAAAAATCGAACTATTTTCTTTCTTGCGCTTATAGCTAGCAGCACGTTGATTGGCTTTATGCTTAAAGGTGTTGGACTTAACGTGTTTGCTATTGCCTACTGTATTCTGGTTTTATGGGTAGTGGGAACAGCTGCACTATTAGCCGATTATTTTCATCGTCGTTGGTTTTACCAGCAGCTTGCTGAGAATTTAGCAGCAACTGATAAAGAGAGCTATCTGGTTCCTACCATGCTGGATACGCCTTCAACGCTGGAAGAACGGCTTTTTAAAGACGCACTTTCAAGCATGTCAAAGTCTATGATGGACCAGCTTGCTGATGAGCATATGCGATCAAAGGAATATCGAGAGTACATTGAGATGTGGGTGCATGAGATTAAGACTCCCATCGCCGCAGCTCATTTGGTTGCTCAAAATAATCCATCGCTGCCTATGGATGACGTGCAAACACAGCTCACTAAGATTGAATCGCTGGTAGAACAGGCGCTCTTTTATGCTCGCAGTGCATCCGTAGATCGAGATTTTTCTATCAGAGACGTCAATTTGCAGTCTATTGTCAAAGACGCCCTTAAAAATAATGCACGTGTCTTCATTGACGCTGGCGTTTCTCCGCATTTTGATGACTTGGCTCACGTGGTAAAGGCTGACCCAAAGTGGCTTGAGTTTATTTTGCGACAGCTTCTGATTAACGCTGCAAAGTATTCAAATCCAGAGCTTGCACCTGGCGAGAAAAACGTTTGGATTTCTGCCTCTGTCTCAGAGCCACGTGAAGGAACTACTTCAACTACTCTCTTCATTAAAGATAATGGCATCGGTATTCCTGAAGAGGATCTTTCTCGTATTTTTGATAAGGGATTTACCGGCCAAAATGGACGCAAGTACGCCAAATCTACCGGTATGGGTCTCTATCTCTGCTATGAGCTCTGTAAAAAGATGGGCCTTAAGCTGGCTGTGAGCAGTACAATTGGTAAAGGTTCAACCTTTTCCATTACGTTCAACCAGTCTTTTACGGATTTAAAATGAAACTAATTAATAATGAAAATACGAGCAAAGCAGACTACATCGTAGCTGCTTTGCTCGTACTGAATACGGCAATTCATTTTTATCCAGAAGTATTCCCTTATTCACAGCAGATAAGTGCATGCATTTTTTTCTCCATCTTCCTCTTGCAAATTTTTAGGATAGTTAAATTTAGAGAAAGAAAAGTAAGTACCTATGTACTTTTGGCTATGAGCCTTCTAGCAGCAATTGTGCTAGTTCTATATTAGAAGTTCCCACAATTCATCCGTTTGAGGATCGCTTCCTACTGGGAAGGTATGCTGACTAAAACGCTTGAATCCCCAATGTGAATAAAATGCCTTAGCAGGCTCATTGTGTTCCCAAACACCCAGCCACACGCGTTTTTTGCCCTTCTCCTTTGCGAGGTCAAGGGCAAATTTCATGAGCTTTGATCCAAGGTGCAGGCCTTTGTAGCGTGGAAGAATATAGAGGCGTTCAATTTCAAGTGAGTCATCGCGCTGGCCCTCGGTTTGCTCATAGCGTGTATTGAGCTTCAAGTAGCCGGCTATCTGGTCTTCTACCTCAATAAAATAGAAATATGAGTGTTTAGCAGCAAGTTCGCGAGCAAGCTTTTCTGTGTTGTAGAGCGAGTCAATACAGCTTGCCAAATCATCTGCCGTATTAGAGTCAATAAAGGTATCTACAAATGTCTCTACACTAAGCTTTTGCAGCGCACGTAAATCAGCTGCTTCAAGTGGCCTAATTGAAACGTGAACGTCATCAACATTGACTGTGTTTCTCGCCTGACGATATGCATCAAGGTCAAAAGAGAGCACATGGTGGAGGACGCCAAAGTGATCAAGCACCTTAGAAGATGCCTGCGTAAATCCAGCGCGCTCGTAGAAGGGCTGAGCTTTGAGTTGTGATTCAACTAGCACCTTGGAGGCGCTACTTTCTTGCGCCAGGTAATCCAGGGTATCGTGCAGCAGCTTTGAGCCAATACCAGCACCTTTGTTGCTGACACATACGCGGCCAATAAGAGGGGAGTTATACGACTGTCCTGCATCAATAATGCGCAAATATGCAGCCACCGAGTCAGTATCCTGATAAAAGACATGGGTAGAAACTTGATCAACGTTATCAAGATCGTTGTACATAATCTGCTGATCAACAATAAACGTTTCTGCTCTTAGAGAAAGAATTTGATATAACTCTTTAGCGGTAAGCTGCCCAAATCTTTTAATTACTAACTGCATAGCATGCCCCTCCCGTATGCTTGGTAGTGATATTTTGACACATCAAAGTGAGAAAAGCGTAAGGTTTCCGTAAGGTCAATCGATGGCAACGTAAACGGTAGTGACGGAGTATATATCTCAAGATTTACTCGCTCCCAACGAAAGGACGCAACATGGCAGCTACTCAAGTAACTCCAACTCAGCCAACTGTTGTGGCTGGACAATCTTCAGCACTTACCCCTCACACTGTTTTGGTTTGCCAAAACCTCGAGAAGTACTATGGAACTCGCGGAAATATCACAAAGGCACTGGACGGCATTAATCTTTCTGTAGCTCGCGGTGAGTTCATTGCCATCATGGGGCCTTCTGGTTCTGGTAAAACTACGCTTTTGAACTGCATCTCTACCATTGACCAGGCATCTGCAGGCCACATCTTTATTGATGACCAAGAGCTTTCCAGCCTGCGCGGCTCTGAGCTTTCTGCCTTTAGGCGTGACCGCTTAGGCTTTATTTTCCAGGACGCAAACTTGCTTGACAGCCTTACTGCTCGCGAGAATATCGCGCTTTCTTTAAC
The DNA here is from genome assembly GCA_018380095.1 of Atopobium sp. Classification (GTDB taxonomy): domain Bacteria; phylum Actinomycetota; class Coriobacteriia; order Coriobacteriales; family Atopobiaceae; genus Lancefieldella. The sequence continues at coordinate 6,711 of JAGZUI010000002.1, read as the reverse complement.
TATTGGTCACGTCCGTGCACAGGAAGTTTTGGAGCGCGTAGAAAACGTTGCCAAGCTGCTTCAGATTACTGAGGTGCTGGACAAGTTCCCTTACGAGATGTCCGGTGGCCAGCGTCAGCGCGTTGCTGCAGCCCGAGCAATTGTCACTAACCCTTCGCTGGTCCTAGCAGACGAGCCAACCGGCGCGCTTGACTCAAAGAACGCCCGCACGCTGCTTGAAAGCCTTGAGAACCTCAATCGTAATGGCGCAACTATTGCCATGGTTACTCACGATTCATATGCAGCTTCTTACGCTCATCGCGTCATTTTCATTAAAGATGGTCGCATCTTTAACGAGATAGTTCGTGGCGAGAAACCCCGTAAGCAGTTCTTTGACCAGATCATGGACGTTGTTTCATTCCTGGGAGGAGAGGGTGCTGATGTACAGTAAAATCGCGCTTGGTAACGTCAAGAAATCACTGCGCGATTTCAGCATTTACTTTCTGACATTGGCAGTAGGCGTTGCACTGTTTTATTCCTTCAATTCAATCACTCAGCAGTCCATGGTGTTGAATCTTTCTGAAGACCAGAGACGCATTGTTCAGCTCTTAAGTAATACCATCTCTGGAGTAAGCGTTTTTCTTGCCGTTATTATGGGATTTCTTGTTGTCTACGCTAATCAATTTCTGATTCGCCGTAGAAAAAAAGAATTTGGTATGTACCAGATACTGGGTATGACCAAGAGAAATGTCTCTAAGATTATGAGTATTGAGACACTGCTTGTTGGTTTTCTCGCCCTGGTAGTTGGACTTGTTGCAGGTATTTTTATCTCTCAATTTATGATGTTTGCAACGGCCCACATGTTCAACACGACTCTTGATTCATTTAAATTTGTGTTTTCGCAAACTGCGTTGATTCAAACGGTTATTTACTTTGTAGTCATGTTTGTGGTTGCGCTGATTTTTAACGTCACCACGGTGTCCCGCTATAAGCTTATTGACCTTCTTAACGCAGACAAAGTAACTCAGACCGTCAAGGTAAGAAACCTTACCGTTTCAGTACTGCTCTTCTTGGCCTCTCTTGGAATCATTGCTTATTCCTATATCCTGCTTCAGCACAATGGTTTAAAACAGATAGATGACGAGTTTGCCATGGCTACTGCTTTGGTATCTGTGGGCACAGCACTCTTTTTCTTCTCAATCTCTGGTTTTTTGCTCAGATTTATGCAGATGCAGAAGGGCTTCTACTACAAGGGTCTTCATTCGTTCATCCTGCGCCAGTTTAATGCCCGCGTTAATACTGCTTGGGTTTCCATCTCTTTAGTCTGCGCCATGCTCTTTGTGGCAGTTTGTGGACTTGGTACGGGTTTCTCGCTTGTTGACTCTTTGAACGTCAGTTTCTCCAAGCTTAAAACGTACGATGTTTCTGTATCAATCAACCCAGGCTCAGAGCGCAGTTATACTCCTGGCCCAGCGGATTCATATGACTATCTCTCTGTAGTGCAGAAGCTTGATCCAGAGTGGGATAAAACTATCAAAAATGCCTTCCAGGTAGATACATACTTTGCTCAAAGTGATCCAACAACGCCTAGTTTTACGTATAGTTCTATTGACGCTGTAACAGGCAAGCGCTTTAGTGATTACTTTACCGGATATAGTGGCCAGGAAGATCCTGCGCAGAAAAACGTAACTTTGATGCGAGCTTCTCAGTACAACAAACTGCGTGTTGCATCTGGTCTTGAGCCTGTTGACTTTGGTACTGACGGCTATATGGTTTGGACGCTTGATACTAATCTCACAAAATACTGGCAGGATTCTCTTGCTAATAATCCTGAACTCACCATTGAGGGTCACAAACTTCATGCTGTTGGTGGAACGCTTGATATTGCCCAAACACAAGGTGGACCTGCACTTATGCCAGCATTTGGAATTGTGGTTGTTGCTGATCAAAGCTTCCCTTCAAGCACCGTTTTGACCAACTCTTACATTTTGGGCAACTATCAAACCCCAGGCGATGCTTCTGAAGCTCAGTTCCAGAATCAGATTAAGCAGTACTTTGGCGATGGTGCCGTAACTGGTAGCGATTCCGATCCTTATTCTTTAATGCTTGTGGTCACCGCTTCCGAGTACATTCAATCGACTGCTGGATTCTCTGGTATTGTGACGTATCTAGCACTGTACATTGGCCTGGTTCTCTTCATTGCGTGCGCCGCTATACTGGCACTTCAGCAGCTCTCCGAGGCATCGGATAACGCTCGCGCTTACCAAGTTCTGGCAGAGCTTGGTGCCGAGAAGGGCCTTGCAAGTCGCGCACTCTTTGTTCAGATTGGTGTGTACTTCCTGTTCCCACTGCTTATGGCAGCTGCGCACGCAACATGCGCAATGACTATTATGGTTTCTGTCATCAAGTCGATTGGCAACTTTGATGTAGCTAGCAGCATTGGTGGAGTAGTTGCAGTAGTAGCTGCTTTGTATGGTGGATACTTCCTGGTTACCTATTTTGCTGCACGTTCAATCATCTTCAGGGGTGCTAAGAGAATGCAATAGTCTGCATCTTCGTGTTGTAAATTCGTGAAAGAAGGACGGATGTTTCTCTGTGGAGCATTCGTCCTTCTCGCTTAGGTAAAATAGAAACGTTATGTCAGATGGTATCTGTGCAGAGCACATACTCAAGGAGGCATCATGGGTCTTTGGTCAAAGGTTAAAAATGTGTTTGTTCCTTCTAACGGAACAGAGCAGCCTCAGAAGGCTACATTTGCTACCAGGGAAGACACTATCTATGCACCAGTTTCTGGTGTCCTGGTAAGCGTACAAGAGGTTCACGATGAGGTAATCTCAAGTGGTCTCTTTGGCCAGGGCTATGGCATTTTGCCTGTTGGCCTTGATTGCGTCTATGCTCCTTGCAATGCTCGCGTTACTGCAACTAACGTAACCAATCACTCAATTGGCCTTACCACAGACACTGGTATTGAGATTTTGATTCACATTGGTGTTGGCACCATCGAGATGAACGGCAAGGGCTTTACCCGTTACGTTCACGCTAACGATGAGGTCAAGGCCGGTACTCCACTGATTTCATTTGATGCTGCTGCCATTGAAGAAGCAGGATATGAGAACGTTGTAGTTGTTACCGTTGTTAATGCAGATCAGTATGAGCGCATTGACCTCATTGGTGAGTCCGGAACACTGATTGGTGGTCGCCCACTGGTTAAGATTGGCGATCCTCTGATGTGCGTCAAGCACTAGGGTTTCTCGCCAACTAAACATCTGCAATAAACGAGGTTTTACATGCTTAGAGTTACTAAGGCAATTCTTCACGTCTTTGATTTTGAGACGGGAACTAAATACTTCTCTCAATCCACCTTGGATTTAGAAGACCGTCAGACAAAGTCATATGTGCAGCGTAGACTGCGTAAAATTACGGCAAATCCAGAGTCCAGGCATGGAGAGTTTGCTCCTACCAGCAATTTTGCTGGGGGTCTTCAGGAGTATGCTCACGGAGACGTTGAGTTTGTAGAGTTTTCTCACCAGATTGCTCAGTGGTTCTGGGAAGAGCTTCGTCGTGCAGATGATGTTGAGCAGTGTGATCTTCTTGTAGCGGACTACATTGATACTGATGCAGGTCAGGCGCTTGCCAGTGCTGCTGCAGATGATGAGGATGCTCAGGCTGAGGCATTTGAGGGTGAGGGAAGACGTCTTTTTGCTATTGTGCTTCTCCCACGTAAGCAGGCCTTTATCCACGATGTGAACGGCTCAGCAAACGAGATTTTGCGCCAAGATGCAACGCTGCCTTCTCCTACGCAAAAAGTTGATTCGTATGCAGTTATTGACCTGGATACAGGCGCCATTGACTTCCACGACCATGACCGCTCTGTTGCAGGAGAGGGAAAGTTCATCATCCCCGAGCTTTTCCTTGAGTGCACATCAGAAGCGTCTAGTCATGAGGTAATTGGTGAGGTAACTGTTATTGTCCAAGACCTGGCTGAAGAATATGGACTTGAGCCTGCTGTTGAGGTGTCTCGTGCTAAAGCTGCTGTTGCAGAAGCAGCAGAGGTAGAAGAGGTAGTAGACCCTATCAAGGTTGGTAAACGTATCTTTGAGGAGCGTCCTGAGATTCAGGAGAAGTACGAGGCTCAGGTGGCAAGCAGAGAGCTCCCCGAAGAAGTTCCTGTTAAACGCGGTGTTGCTAACAGAATTGCAAAGAATCATAAAATCCGCACCGATACGGGAATTGAGATTTCATTCCCTTCAAACCTAACAGAACGTCCAGGTTATCTAGAATTTTCTCACGAGTCTGATGGCAGGATTACCATTTCAATAAAAAATGTTGCACATATTGAAAACCGCTAAATCCTACCGTTGACCTCACAATTTAGAGCTAAAACTCCCCGAAATTCGTTTCGGAGAGTTTGTAAATTACGTATCTTTTTGAATATCATCGTGTATCTCGGGTAGAATAGTCTCTCAAAGGTCACACCGTACTACTAAACGTTCTAGGAGACCCTTATGAGTTTAAAGAAACAGCAAAGCACCACCATTGAGGAGCAGAGCGCTGCTCTTTTCAATCGTCGTGATGCCCTTAAGATTTTTGCCGGCATGGGCATTGCTGCCGCTGCCGTTACTGCATCCCTAATCAACACCCGTCCTGCTTTTGGTGTTACCCAGGCTCAGATTGATGCTGCTCGTAGCGATTACGATGCTGCTCAGAAGCTGCTCGATGAGATTTCTAATGAAGTCTCCAACATGCAGGCAAGCCTCAATGACACTAACTCTCAGATTGGCGCTATTTCTGATCAGATTGCAGATAAGCAGAATCAGATTGATGCTAAGCAGAAAGAGATTTCTGAAAAGGAAGCTCAGATTGCCGAGAAGAGAAAAGAACTTGGCGCTCGTATGTCCAGCAACTACAAGGCTGGCCCAGCTGGTGCTTTGGAGATGATTCTTTCTTCTGCAAGCTTTGAGGAGCTCACTTCTAACATTTACTACCTCGACAAGATTTCTGAGTCCGATCAGAAGATGATTGAGGAAGTTAAAAACCTGAAGGCTGCTCTTGAGGCAGATAAGGCTGCTCTTCAGTCCGAGAAGACCGAGCTTGAGAATAAGAAGGCTGAGCTTGAGAATCTCCGCGCTTCTCAGGAGTCTCAGCTTAATGACATTTCTGCTCGTCAGGCAGACGCAGCAAACGTTGTTGCAAATCTTGATGACAATGTTAAAGCGCTTATTGCTCAGCGTGATTCTGAGCTTCTTGCTGCTCAGCAGGAGGCAGAGCGCGTTGCCGCTCAGCGTGCTGCTTCATCAAGCGACAGCGGTGGTGGCAGTAGCTACTATGGCGGTGGCGGTGGAGGAGGAACCTCTTCTGCAGGTTCTGGTTCTGCTGCTGCAGTTGTTAATGCTGCAGGCTATACCGGATCTACTGGTGCTGGCTTCTGTGCTGCTTGGGTTTCTAACGTCTTCTCTAACGCTGGTGTTGGTACCTTCTATGGCAACGCCTGTGATATGTACTACTCCTGGTGCTACTCTACCGATCAGAGCGCTATTGAGCCTGGTATGATTATTGCTGTTCCAACCCTTGGTGGTTCTGCTGCAGCTCTGATTTACGGCCACGTTGGTATCTACATTGGTGGCGGCATGGTCAGGCACTGCCTCTCTGGTATTGTAAGAAGCCAGAGCTTGAGTTCTTGGATTTCTCAGCTTGGTGCTTTGAGTACTCCAAGGTGGGGTTGGCTTGGCGGCGTTGTCCTAAGCTAAGGTATCAACCTCGTAATAACTTGCTACGTAAAAGAGCTTGGCTGCATGCAACCAAGCTCTTTTTGATATCTATTGCTGTCGCAAAAAAGAAGAGCGCAGATGTCAGAAGCACCTACGCCCTTCTTGCCCTATAAAGGGGGAGTGGATTACTCTTCAACCTCAAGAAGCTCAATGTTGAAGTTAAGGTCTTTACCAGCCATTGGGTGGTTGGTATCAAAGACAATAGTGGTACCGTCGTTTGAGACAACGGTTGCCATAACAGGGTATCCCTCAGGGGTGCCCAGAGTAACCTGCTGACCTGCAACAAGATTCTCAGAGCCAGGAAGCTGAGCTACAGGAACAGGCTGTACTGCCTCTTCATGGCGCTCGCCATATGCCTCAGCTGCTGGAATGTGGACATCAACAATCTGGCCAACGGTCATATCTTTAACAGCCTCGTCAAAACCAGGAATCATCTGACCTGCCATGCAGGTGAATGCCAGTGGCTCGTTGCGATCACGGGAGGAGTCAAACTTAGTTCCGTCGTCAAGAGTGCCTACGTAGTGGACCTTTACCTTTTTACCTTCGTTGCTCATAAATCTCCAATCGTTAAAAACATATCTTTGGCATTCTACCCAAGTGAGGCGTAAATCAACCTTTGAATGATAAAGGTATATTGTTGTCTAGTAATGTTTGTGTGTTTCATACTATATTTTACCTGCGGTTATGTAAAAAGCTAGTTCACTAAATTGATATGTTTCTAAGATTTAGGACACGCTAAGGACACAAAATACTATGCTTGTTTTATGCTTCATAGTAGCTAGTTTATAGCTACGTTTGCCCAGTTAAACGGCTTGTTGTAAGGCGTTTTAAGACACGTAAAAATCGAAGTGGCGTATTTACCCATAAAAAATACCCCTCCCGCCGAAGCGAGAGGGGTAAATATTACTTAATTCCAGCGATGTATCCATCGTTGTTGGTTGTGACTGTAATGTCTCCTGTGAGA
>JAGZUI010000024.1:0-3502 GCA_018380095.1 Atopobium sp. | reverse complement strand
TGTGGAATATAAGCGATAAAAACAAATACTCCGATAAAAGCTCCGATAGAGCCTACAAATAGATTGATTTGTTTCTTTGACATAAAACACCTCCTCCTTCGTTATTTTAATTACAAGGATGAGGTAACGAGAAAATTAAACTACCTGTGAAATCAGAATTTAATACTGTTGCTTTAGTTGTGAAGATTGGTTTACAGATTTATGGCTAAAGTAATGAGCCTCATTAGGCTTTTCTGATTGTAGAGTTGTGCCCGCCTGTAGCTACTTCAAGAATACGCAAACAAAAACCCGAGTGCGAGGCACCCGGGTTTTACTTGCGTTAATGCTGTCTTTTACTTCTAGTTACGCTTCCTACGACGCAAAACAAGAGAGGTTCCCAAGGAAGCCACAGAGGTTAGAGCTGTGCTAACAAGAATCACGCTTGAAGCGTCGCCAGTCTCGGGCAGAGAGCTTTTACGCTTTGCTGGGGTCTGAGGTGCTGCAGGTGCTTCAGGGTTCTTTGTGTAGTAGAACGTGTATTCAAGCTGGTCAGCAGAAACATATCCGGTGCTGTCACCCTGAAGTGTGTAACCGTCAATCTCACGAGCAGAAACATTCTGTAGGTTGAGTGTCTGGCTACCAATAATATCGTCGGAATGAATTTGTTCGCCGGTCTGTGCGTCAACGTAATGGACGGTATAGCTGTAACGAGCTTCCTTGCTATACGTAAAGGTCAAGATGTTATTCTCGGCATTTTCATCAAGAACCATAGAGCGAGAAGAAACGTCTACATAGGCATAGTCTCCGCGATCAGCTGCGTCGAGTGCCCACTTGCTGACAAGAGAGCCGATTGGAGCAGTCTCGGTTGTGGTTGAGAGAATCTGACCGTCATCTGTCTGGTGAATGACCGTGTAGGAGACGGAAGAACCATTCTTCTTCCACAGTGCGTGCAGGGTGATGTCGCCTGTAACTGCTGCGGAGAAGCTGTAAACAGAGGGATTACCGTTGGTGTAGAGAATCCAGCCAGCAAAGGTGTAGCCTTCTCGTACTGGATCAGCGGGCTTGGTAGCTGCGTCTCCGTAGGTGAGCTCCTGCGAGTTGACTGGTGAACCACCCTCAGAGTCAAAGGTAACGGTTGCGGTTAGAGGCACCCATTTGGCATACAACACGGTATTGGTTGCAGGCATAGTGGTGTCGGTAACAGGAGTACCCACAGTCTCTGAATTGTCGTACCAGCCCTTGAAAACATAACCAGGACGTGGAGAAGTTAAAGAGGTGCCAGGAACATCGGTGCTGGCATTAAAGGGCTCTCCAAAGAGATGAGAGTGCGTAGCAACAGTTGTACCAGAGCTTACGTAGGTAACGGTATAGGTATTGCGCTTATAGCGGTGCTCAATCAAGTTGGAATTGTAATCAGTGATGAGGTAGTCGTAGTTGTATGGCTGCCAACTGGTCCAACCAAGTGCATCGTAATTGGTTCCATCAAAATGGCCAATGCTCATGCGATAGCCGTCATACGAAAAACCAGGATGTTTATTCTCGCTTTCAAGATATCCGTCACCATCGTTGTTTGCAATTTCTGTAATCATGCCAGGTCGAGAAAGCGTGTGATCTCCGCCCATATCGTAGGTACCATCAAGATTTTGATAGTAGTAGAAGCGATAACGTGGACCAAGAGCAGTGGAATTGGTATATCGACCAAAAATTTCAAGCACATTATCTGCAGTAATTGCGGCTCCTGGGTCAGTTGTTTTTGCTTGGACGGTGGTTGCAGTACCGCCAACACCAGGGATTATGCCGTACCAATAGTAGGTTCCAGAAGGGTCATCTGCGCGCATGGCGGCGAGCATATCGTCGCTGTACTTGTTGCCGGTATTGGGGTTGATGGCGTAAGGATTAAACGAGTCACCATAACGAAGCGTCAGCGTTGCAAGAATGGAGCCATTTCTCTTTGGACGCACATTGACGGTGATAGTTGCAAGGTTGTAGTAAACGTTAATAGTGGTAGAGCCATCTGCTGCAATAGGAGTTGGATCGCTCTCGTGACTGTATGTTTCAAAGCGGAAAACGCCTGTATTTGGTTGGACGGGAGCAGTTGCAGTCATTGTTCCAACGGTTCCGGAGGCTGCAGTAGTTGTGACGTAGTTGTAGTTAGAAGGGTTGTTTGGATCCTGAATAAAATAGGCGTAGTGATACGTTGCTGTTGCTGGAGTCCAAAGTGCCTTTGCAGTAACAGGTTCTTGAGGCATGGTGGTAGGCAAAGAATCTGCAATACCATCGTCATTAAGGTCCCAACCAGCAAAGGTATAGCCAGTTCGTGTTGGATTAGGGACGGCAGGAACAGGATCTCCTGGATTTCCAATTACAGGAGAAAGCTCGCTACCAGAAGTTGAGAAGTAGATTGCGCTGCGAGGATTGCGGTCGTAATAGATGTACTTAACAGCCTTGCCATCTGCGGTAACCTTGAGCGAAAGGTCTGTAGTTGTGCGCACAAAACCTGGATAGGTAACATCGGAAGCAGTAACAATCGAATCGGGCACACCGTAATTTTCTTCGGAGGACGCCTCAACATAATTGCCGGTAGTCATCTCCTTCATGCGCTTAACGGTGTAGGTAACATAACCAGGCATGTAATAGACAGTCTGCTTGATGTAGTGATCTGAGCCAGAAGCAACGCCAGTAACGGTTGCCTGAGCAGGATCTACCAAGTCATAGCCAGTAATTGTTGGAGCTGTAACAGACCAAGATTCTCCTTCATTTACAACTTGTTTAGAAGGAGCGTGAATCTCTTCGTCGTTTAATACATTAACGTACGAGACTACAACAGAGTATTTACCTGCGTCTTCAATAGATTCAGCAATTGCAGATGCAGGTAGGCTGCTCAACACAAGAGCAAGAGCAAATAAAATGCTCAAAACTTTCTTAGCGCGCATTATTTCTCCTCAAACAGCAAAAAAGATAGGTAAATCATAATAAATGACGAGAAGAACTTGCTGTTCAAGCTGTAAATTAACCGTATATACACAATCCACTTCTCCTTAAGGTGCAGGAGAAGTGGACGAGAAAAATCAATCGATCTAAGTGAACAGAATGCAATGCGCTCGTGAAATTCAGCGTAGTATGAAATTTGTAGATTTGCACCTGCGACCTCGGCAGATTTCTTTTCAAAGAGCTTGCCAGATTTCCTGAGATGATAGGCAAGAATCAGGATGCTTGCCAGCATAACAAGCGTGCAAATGATGGAACCTTCTGCGCCAAAGCTACCGTCGGTAAGCCAATCCTGGCCACTGCCAGGAGAAAAATAGAAATCCGGTGGCATTTTTCATGTCACCAGATCTCTAATGTAAAGTTGCTGTTTAGCTGTTATAAAGCAGTAAGGAACGTCAAACCGCCCAAAATTACACCAGCAGTATTTGGGATAATAAGAATCCAGTCCTTTTTGGGCTCTTTAGTCCAACCATAGATGACCCAAATGAGACAAGAAACTGCTGCAAATAGCGGCTGAAAAGGTTGAGCCTTTACG
>JAGZUI010000012.1:0-37236 GCA_018380095.1 Atopobium sp. | reverse complement strand
GCGATAAAGCTTGTTCAACTGCAGAAACACTAACAGGCAATCCATACAAAAAAGATGGTTTCCGCCCAACGGGTTTCTCGACACCTGAAAGCGATTTTCAAGGCACAACAAACAGTGAGTCAAATGAGTTTAACGACTACATGGATTACGGAAACCTCTCGTGAGCGCTATGACTGAGACACTGCGTACACTCTTTGCACTCGATAAGAATATTGAGCTCTTTGTGCAGCATCTGCCTCAGATGGTCATAATTTTTGCGCTGATTTCTTTTGGCGGCTGGGTATACGAAACCATCTATTGCTCCGTTGTTGAGGGAGAATTTACTAAGCGCGGCTTTCTTTTTGGACCTACGTGTCCCATTTATGGCATTGGCGCGCTTGCAGTTTGGCTGGTACTTGGCCAGATTTCCAATCCATTTATTGTCTTTATTATTGGCGGATTTTTGGCCACTGTTATTGAATACTCAACCGGCCTCTTTTTGGAGCGACGCTTTAAAAAGAAGTGGTGGGACTATTCCATGTTTAAGTTCAACTTGCATGGTCGAATTTGTCCCCAGGCCAGCGCGGTGTTTGGCGCGTTTTCTGTTACCTCAGTCTTTGTACTCGTTCCAACGATGCTTAATATTTTGATGATTTTCTCCAAGCATACTGTCTCGGTCGTGGCGTTTATTGTGGTCACGCTCTATTTTTTGGACACGGTTGCTAGCCTTCTTTGGAATGGGCCAACCACCCATCACAAAGTTGAAGCCGCAGCTCAAGATGCATCAATGAAGGTTGAAGAAGCCGCACAAAATGCTTCGCAAAAAGTAAGCGCTGCGGCACAAAACGCGTCGCAGAAAGCAAACGCAGCAGCTCAAAAGGCAAATGCGGCGGCCCAGAATGCAACTCTTATTGCTACCCAAAAGGCTCAACAGGTTTCGCAAAAAGTCCAGGTAACTAAGCAGAAACTTGACGATACCACGCAAAAAGTCAGAGACCGCTTGCCAGGTTCGTTCCCATGGGACAACTAGACGGGTTTCTCGACAGACAGTAATACCTCAGCAAACGCTGATTTCGAGTTTGGATTTGTATGTACACCATTGAAAGTAGAGTTAGATATAGCGAGTGTGATGAGACCGGAAAGCTTTCCCTGGTAGGCGTTATGAACTACCTGCAGGACTGCTCGACGTTCCACTCAGAAGATATTGGCCGTGGCTTTAAACAGCTGACCAGCGAGGGATACGCATGGGTTCTGGCAACTTGGCAGATTCAAGTTGACCGTCTTCCTCAATTTGGCGAGAAGATCTGCGTAGGTACCTGGTCGTATCAGATGAAGGGTCTTCAAGCATCTAGATCGTTTGTTATTAATGATGCTAGCGGCGCGACTATCGTAAAAGCGGATTCTACCTGGTATTTGATGGACATTAAAGAAGGCAAGGCTGCTCGCGTTCCAGAGAGCGAGAGCATCTACATTACCGGCGAGCCTCGCGTAGATTTGCCACCAACTCCTCGAAAAATTGCACTTGAGGGAAACGCCGTTGATGGTCCAGCTATTCTTGTTTCTCAGCAGCATCTGGATACAAACAAGCACGTCAACAATGCTCAGTACGTGCTCATGGCTGTCGACACGCTTGTGGCCCTTGGCTATTCTCACAAGCTGCGCCGCATTGTGGTTCAGTACAGAAGTCAGGCGCGCTTGGGCGACACCATTACTCCCCAGGTGTACACCGATGAGACGGGTTTCTCGGTAGTGCTCAAAGATGCCGAGAGTTCCACCGTCTTTGCAACAGTCAGGCTGGAGGGATAACATGGCTGAGGCCAAAACAGTCAATGTAGCTGCAGCCATCTTCTATAAAGGCAACAAAATTCTTGCCGCTTGTAGAGCTGATGCGGATAATGCTGGCTTCTGGGAGTTTCCTGGCGGAAAAGTCGAGGCTGGAGAAACCTCAGAGCAGGCGCTGCGTCGAGAAATTCAGGAAGAGCTGCACTGTAGCGTGCAGGCAGCGTTTTTCTATGACACGATAGCTTACTCCTACCCCACTTTTGACCTGCATATGGATTGTTACATCTGCACGCTGGGCGAGTCTGAGGAGCCTGTCGCAGGCCCAGAGATTCACTCGGAGCTTCGTTGGCTTGCTCAAAACGAGCTACTCGACGTGCAGTGGCTTCCCGCAGACATTGAGCTCATCAAGCAGCTTGGCACGTTCTGGAACGACATCTTTGCGTCGCAGCATCTGTAGGAGCTGTGGGTGCGTAAGCCGCGGACGCGAGCGTTGCGGTTACGGATGCTGCGAGCGCATGAACCGCGGGCGCGAACAAGTCGTCGTGTGCAAAATACTTTGCAGAGAATGTGAAGTGACAAAAAGAGGGGTTTCTCGCCATGAAATCCTTGGGCGACGACGGGTATCATCAAGGTGTAAGCGTTTGATTGAGGATTGATGGCAAAGAAAGACGACAACCAAGACACCAGGCACAACAGGCATGAATTTGGCGGCGAGGGCCCTGACTTTGACCCAAACGATCCGTCTCAGATGCCTGACGGCTCTCCTTTCCCTGCAGGATTGCTATTTTTTATAGTTATTATGCTGCTCTCGGGATTGGGACGTTCTTGTGTTTCGAGCAATCAGACTTCCTCAAGCCCGCTTTTTGGGGACCCCTACAGCGCTTATACTGACAGCAACTGGTAATGTACTTGGAAAAGACTTGCTATACGTACAACTAGCAGGTGTTTATTCCATTTTGAACGGTATTTTGAAGGATTGAATATGAGCAAAGCAGATCGCATTTTTATTGATATGTGTTCCGACATTATTGAAAACGGCACCACCACCGAGGGCGAGAAAGTCCGTCCTACCTGGGAAGATGGTACCTCCGCATACACAATCAAGAAGTTTGGCGTCTGCAATCGCTATGATTTGCGTGAGGAATTTCCTGCGCTGACGCTTCGCCGCACCGCTCTTAAGAGCGCCATGGACGAGGTTCTGTGGATTTACCAGAAGAAGTCTAACAACGTTAACGATCTTAACTCACACATTTGGGATTCATGGGCTGATGAGTCTGGTTCCATTGGCAAGGCTTACGGTTATCAGGTTGGACAGGTTTCTCACTACTCAGATGGCGACTATGACCAGATGGATCGCGTACTCAAGGACCTCAAGGAGAATCCGTTCAGCCGCCGTATTATGACCAACCTGTATACCTTTGCCGACCTCTCGGAGATGAACCTCTACCCTTGCGCATTCAACGCAATCTATAACGTCACTCAGGAAGCAGGTAAGGACAGACCTACGCTTAACCTGCTGCTTGTTCAGCGTAGCCAGGATATTCTTGCAGCTAACAACTGGAATGTTTGCCAGTACGCTATCTTACTCATGATGGTTGCGCAGGTCAGCGGTATGGAGGCTGGTGAGCTGGTTCACATGATTGCCGATGCCCACATTTATGATCGCCACGTTGACATTGTTAAAGAATTGATTTCTCGCCCCACCTTTGATGCGCCAAAGGTGAGCCTGAACCCTAACGTCACCAACTTCTACGACTTCACTACTGACGACCTCATTGTCGAGGATTATCAGCACGGTCCGCAGATTAAGAACATTCCGATTGCGGTTTAGGCGCAGTTGCTGCGGGCGCGGCTGGCGTTGCAGGCGCGCCCGAACAGACGCGGCTGGCGTTGCAGGCACGCACGAGCAGACACGGCTGACGTTGCAGGCACGCCCAAGCGGACACGGCTGACGCTGCAGGCACGCCCGAGCAGACGCTCAAGCTAAGACCATCATTTCAGTTAAGACGATACTTGACAGGAGAACCACATGAACGCAATTGTTTCTGTAACACGCGATTGGGGCATCGGATGCGACGGAGATCTTCTCATCCCCAACAAGGCTGACATGAAGTATTTTGTTGAGCACACGCGCGGTTGCACGGTTGTCATGGGCAGAAAGACGCTGGAGAGCTTCCCTGGTGGACCGCTTAAAGGTCGCCGCAACATTGTTATTTCTAGAAATGCCGATTACCAGGTCGAAGGCGTTGAGGTGGTGTCGTCGGCAGAGGAAGCGCTTCGTTTAGTTGCGGATGAAGCTCCCGAGAAGGTCTGGCTTATTGGTGGAGCTCCAATTTATCGCGCTCTTCTCGACAAGTGCTCTTACGCGTACATCACGAAGCACGACACCGTAGTTGACGCGGACACGTACTTCCCCAACCTGGACGAAGATCCTGCGTGGGAAATTTGTAACGAGGAAGATGGCGGCGTGACTCCAGAAGGTGTCGCTTTCAAGTTTGTAACCTACAAGCACGTTTAGCTGTTATATTAATCAGTCATATAAGTTTTGTGTTGATTGATTAGTCTGTTTCATTTGAACTTTAATCAGCTTTGTTATCAAGTCCTCTTATACCTGCAGGTATAAGAGGACTTTTCTAGTTTTGGCAGAACAGATACAGAAATCTGTCAAACTGATGTCAAACTACTGAAAAATCCTACTGTTATATTCGTTTCTCATTTTAAGGAGGAGCGAATGGATATTGTTTTCTCGCATGAAACTGCACTACAAATCTGCGCGCAACTTAAGATACGCGGAAATGATGATGTTTTGTTGCAACGGACAACAAGGGATTTTCGCGCGACGTATTCTGCGTGTTCGACCGAAACATACGATGAAAAACTTTGTTTTCTGAGGAAAGCATATGGCATTGTCTTAGGAAAAACTACTCATGAACTATTAAGAAACAATTCGAGAACAAGATTTTGTGATGAGCGAGTATCTCACCAGTTCAAATGCCTTTTGCCGGCAGGTTCCCTTATTGATTTGGGTCAAAATGTCTATTGTGTTGCGCCTCCCCTAGCTGTTTGCTTGCTCTCTAGGAATAAAAGCTCTCTTCATCAAATTGTGCTTGCGAATTTAATGATGGCTAGTTATGGTCATCTCCCAAACGGTGACCTCTGTGAATTTGATACGCCGTTGGTAAGTGCGGAAGAGCTTGCCTCTCTATTAAATGCGCTTGAATCTTATTCTCCTGGATTGCATGTCACACAAAAGAATATGCGCTTTTTCTTTTCTGATGCAGCCTCTCCCATGGAAGTAAAGATGGCAATTAGATCTGCTCTCCCATATTGTGAAGGTGGTTTCAATCAAATGCCGATTGCGTTGAATAAATCGTATGTAATAAAAGACCAGATAAAACCAGAGTTACAAGCTAAGGAAAGAAGATTAGATTTACTTTTTGGCAAGATGTCTAAGTCAAATTTGTCTGGATTAAATTTAGTGGCTATCGAATATAACGGTGCGTATCATGATGACTTCTACCAGCAAAGAAAAGATAATCAAAGAACAAATGAACTGAACTCGGTGAGTATTAAAGAGTACTTTGTAAATGCAGATATCTACAGGAATCAGCTGGCAATGCAAAATATGTTCCTAAGCATTAAAAAAGACTTGGGAGACAGCAATTTGTACCGGATCAAGCGGACGCTGCGCCAGTATTCTCATGAGCAATTCATTCTGATGAATAAACTTGATTCAATATACAGATTTATGAATGAACTAATATATAAAGTTTAACTATCCCTAAATTGCCCTATGTGACAACACAGCAAAGTCAGATAATCTGTAAAACTTGATGTCAATAGCACATCAAATGAAGATATTCTGCACTAAACACGCATTATTGGAGCAATGTATAGCCTTTTTTGACAGATTATGTGACATAGGTGTGTTTTGTGATTATAGGGTCACGGTTTCAATCAAAACAACTCATCGGCTAAGTAAGCGATAAATTCAGCTCACCAGAAAAAGAGCCGGTTACCTGGGTTTTAGGTAACCGGCTCTTGTTTTGTGCTTTACGCGCTCCGAGGCGGAGCGCTACGTGCGAGAATTAGTCCTCGTAGAAGCCTGGCTCGCGACCGTAGTAAGCATCCAGATAGAGCTCGCGGAGCTCGGAGACAAGTGGGTAGCGTGGGTTTGCGCCAGTGCACTGATCATCGAATGCCTGCTCAGACATCTCATCAAGGGTATCGAGGAAGTACTTCTCATCTACGCCGTAATCCTTGATAGTCTCCTTGACGCCGATGTATGCCTTGAGCTCCTCAATCTTCTTGACGAAGTTCTCAAAGACCTCACGGTCATCCTTGCCGGTAACGCCGCAGAAACGACCTGCCTCAGCGTAACGTGCGAGGGTGTGTGGGTGATCGTACTGTGGGAAGGTACCCATCTTTGTTGGGCGCTCAGCTGCGTTGTAGCGCATTACGCGAGTAAGGACGATTGCGTTTGCCCAACCATGTGGAATGTGGTGGAAAGCGCCCAGCTTGTGAGCCATAGAGTGGTTAACGCCAAGGAATGCATTAGCGAATGCAAGTCCACCGAGGCAGGATGCGTTTGCCATGTGATCGCGTGCTTCGACATCGTTTGGATTATCGTAAGCGCGTGGCAGGTACTCAAAGACCAACTTCATACCGCGAAGAGCCATGCCATCTGTGTAGTCAGATGCCATCATGGAGACAAATGCCTCGAGGCAGTGAGTAAGAACGTCAATACCAGAAGCGGAGGTCAGGCCCTTAGGCTGGCTCATCATGTTGTCGGTATCAACGATTGCCATGTTAGGCAGCAACTCGTAGTCTGCAAGTGGGTACTTAACGCCGTTGTCAGCATCAGTGATGATGGCAAATGGAGTTACCTCGGAACCGGTACCAGAAGAAGTTGGGATAGCAACGAAGAATGCCTTGTTGCCCATCTTAGGATAGTTGTAGACACGCTTGCGGATATCCATGAAGTCCGCCGCCATGTCCTCAAACTTCTCCTCTGGATTCTCGTACATGGACCACATAATCTTACCTGCGTCCATAGCAGAACCGCCGCCGATTGCGATGATGCAATCTGGCTCAAAGGAGCGAATGCGAGCTACACCCTCAAGAGCGCACTGAAGGGTTGGGTCTGGTGCAACATCCCAGAATGAAGAGTGGACGATACCCAGGGAATCCAGAGTCTCCTCGATGGTCTTGGTGAAGCCACTCTTGTAAAGGAACTGGTCTGTGACAATGAAGACGCGCTTCTTGTTATAGACCTCTTTGAGCTCACGGAGAGCAAGAGGCATGCAGCCCCTCTTGAAGTAGACCTTCTCAGGTACACGAAGCCAAAGCATATTCTCTTGCCTCTCTGCAACAGACTTGTAGTTAAGCAGGTGCTGTGGGCCAACGTTGCCGGAAACGGAGTTGCCGCCCCAGGTGCCGCAGCCAAGGGTTAGGGATGGAGCCATCTTGAAGTTGTAAATGTCTCCGATGCCGCCCTGAGAGGAAGGGGTATTGATCAGAATACGGCAGGTCTTCATTGCTGCCTGGTGCTTAGCAATCTTCTCTTTCTCGTTAATGTTGACGTAAAGAGAGCTGGTGTGACCATAGCCACCGTCAGCAACAAGGCGCTCTGCCTTAGCAATTGCCTCGTCAAAAGTCTTTGCACGATACATACCAAGAACTGGAGAGAGTTTCTCGTGAGCCATCTCTTCTGAAGGCTCAACAGAGGTTACCTCACCAATAAGAATCTTGGTCTTCTCTGGGACCTCAACACCGGCAGTCTTAGCGATGAAGTGAGCGGACTTACCAACGATACCTGCGTTAACAGCTCCGTTAATAATGACAGTCTTGCGGACTGCATCGAGTTCCTTACCCTGGAGGAAGTAGCAACCGCGGTCTGCAAACTCCTTCTTAACCTGGTCATAGACGCTGTCGAGAACGGTAACAGACTGCTCAGAAGCGCAGATCATGCCGTTGTCGAAGGTCTTAGAGTGAATGATGGAGTTAACTGCAAGCTTGATGTCTGCGGTGTCATCAATGATAGCTGGAGTGTTACCTGCACCAACACCCAGAGCTGGCTTACCAGAAGAATAAGCAGCGTTAACCATGCCTGGACCACCGGTTGCTAGGATGATGTCAGCGTTGCTCATAACTGCTGCGGTCAGGTCGATGGAAGGAACTGGAACCCAGTCGATAATACCCTTGGGGCAGCCGGCCTTCTCGGCAGCATCGCGAACAATGCGAGCTGCGGCAATAGTGCAGTCTTTAGCGCGTGGATGCGGGGAAATAATAATGGCGTTTCTTGTCTTCAGAGCAAGAAGTGTCTTAAAGATTGCGGTAGAAGTAGGGTTAGTGGTTGGAATAACTGCAGCTACGATACCCATTGGCTCGGCTACAACTCGATAGCCTGCAGCTGGATCATCCTCTACAACACCACAAGTCTTCATGTCCTTGTACTTGTTGTAAATATACTCTGCTGCGTAATGGTTCTTGATAACCTTGTCTTCCATTACACCCATGCCAGTTTCTTCAACTGCCATGCGAGCAAGAGGGATACGATTTTTCTCGGCCGCAAGAGCAGCTTCATAGAAAATCTTATCGACCTGCTCCTGAGTGAATGTTGCAAACTCTGCCTGTGCCTCGCGCATCTCTTCGAGGCGCTTGAGCAAAGTATCAACATCCTCAATTTGAGTAGCCTTCTTTGCCATAAAATCCCCTTCTATTTAGGAACATTAGTTCAAATTATACCAAGGTATGCTAATCAAATGCTTACCGTTAACCGACTCTCTCAAAATTTATAATCTGCGTTCTGGCGTCTTCATCAGTTGCTGTAAATCTATGCCATTCACCTGGCGATTCTTTCCACATGTAATCCACGTACGGACCAAATCCACCCACCAGCTGCGATGTTGC
The DNA here is from genome assembly GCA_018380095.1 of Atopobium sp. Lineage (GTDB taxonomy): Bacteria > Actinomycetota > Coriobacteriia > Coriobacteriales > Atopobiaceae > Lancefieldella. Next base: position 28,563 of record JAGZUI010000012.1, on the reverse strand, counting down.
GCGCGCAAAGCTCGGGTCCGTCTTGAGACCCGGATAGCGCACCGCCTCGACGCGCGGATGGCACGCCAGATACGCGGCAACCACCTGCGCCGCGTCGCTTGCCGCGTGGCGAGAAACCCGTGCACTCGCCTGCTCTTCCGCCCCCGTAGCAGAAATCGTCACGTCCTCTGCAGGGCACGCCTTGGCTTCAACCGCCTCTGCTACCCACGGTATGCAGCACTTCCGCATGCACACGACAACATATCCCGGCACCCGATCGTCCTCGGCCACTGCAAGCTCTGCTCCCAGACGGCACGCGGGGCTGAACTCGGCTCCAATCGTACGCACGTCTGCCACAAGCAGCTCCCCTGCTGCGGCTCTGCCTTTGATGTCGCACACCTCAACGGGCACGCCAGCAAGCGGCTCCACGACGCTTGCTCCGCCTGCAACCAGTGTGGCGAGAAGTTCGTCTACATAGGAAACAGGGACAAGCCGCACACGGCCTGCCCCTGTCATTTTTACGTATTCAGCTACAACGTCGGTTGCGGTTTGCGTGACGCCGTCGGTTGCGGTTTGCGTGACGCTGTCGGTTGCGGTTTGCGTGACGCCGTCGGTTGCGGTTTGCGTGACAACGTCGGTTGCGCCGACACTCTTCGTGCCACCTGCGCCATCCTGCGCTGTGCCACCCATAACCTGCACTTTGTCTGAAACCCTATTAACCAACGCGCTCAGCATTCTCTTTGACAACCTGAGCAATAAACTCGTCAAGCTCTGCGACGTGAGTCTCGTTGGAGCGGTCGCGGACAGAAATGTTTCCTGCCTCAACCTCCTGCTCACCAAGGATGAGCATGTAAGGAACACGGTCAAGTGAGCGAGCCTCACGAATCTTATAGCCGATCTTCTCGTCACGGTCGTCCACCTTAACGCGAATACCAGCGGCTGCAAGCTTATCGGCAACCTCATGAGCATAAGGGCGAGACTTCTCGGAGACAGGAAGAACCTTAACCTGGCATGGGCTCAGCCAGACCGGGAACTTACCTTCGTAATTCTCGGTCAGAATACCAATGAAGCGCTCAAAAGAACCAAAGCCAGCGCGGTGAATCATGATTGGCTGCTTCTTGGTGCCATCGGAGTCAATGTACTCAAGCTGGAAGTTGTGGGGCAGCTGGAAGTCAAGCTGGATGGTACCGCACTGCCAAGAACGGCCGAGGCAGTCGGTCAGATGGAAGTCAATCTTAGGACCGTAGAAAGCGCCATCACCCTCGTTGACCACGTACTCAATGCCCATAGACTCAAGTGCGTCACGAAGGCCCTGTTCAGCGCGCTCCCAATCCTCATCAGAACCCATGGAATCCTCTGGGCGTGTAGAAAGCTCAACGCGGTATGGGAAGCCAAACTGTGCATAGTAAGCGGTAATGAGGTGAGATGCATCCGTGACCTGCTCAGTAATCTGATCAGGGCGGATAAAGAGGTGTGCGTCGTCCTGAGTAAACTCACGAACACGGAACAGACCGTGCAGAGCACCCTTCATCTCGTAACGGTGATCAAGACCAGCCTCAGCCAGCTTCATAGGAAGATCCCTATAAGAACGTGGCTTGGACTTATAAATTAAGCAAGCACCAGGGCAGTTCATAGGCTTAATAGCAAAGTCCTCTTCATCTACCGTGGTGGTGTACATATTCTCTTTGTAGTGGTCCCAGTGACCAGAAGTCTCCCACAGGGAACGCGAGAGGATCAGTGGAGTCTGAACCTCCTGGTAACCAAAGCGAGCCTGCATCTCATGCCAGTAATCGGTCAGAGCGTTGCGCAGAGCCATACCGTTTGGAAGCCAGAATGGAGAACCTGGACCAAAGTCGGACATCATGAAGAGTTCCATCTCGCGGCCAATCTTCCTGTGGTCGCGCTTCTCGGCCTCTTCAATCATCTTGAGATACTGAGCAAGCTCATCTTTGGAACCAAACGCAACACCATAAATTCTGGTGAGCATCTTGTTGTTCTTATCGGCCTTCCAATACGCACCGGAAATGCTGGTCAGCTTAAAAGCCTTAACACCCTTGGTGTAGAGCATGTGAGGACCAACGCACATGTCAACATATTCACCCTGCTTGTAGAAGGTGATGTGTGCGTCAGGAGCAAGATCGCCAATGTGCTCAACCTTGTAAGACTCGCCGCGCTCCTTCATGTAGGCAATAGCCTCATCGCGAGGAAGCTCAAACGTCTCAATCTTAAGGTTCTCTTTGACAATCTTCTTCATCTCAGCTTCGATAGCTGGGAAATCGTCCTCGTTAACCTTAGTGTCTCCAAGATCAACGTCATAGTAGAAACCATTTTCGGTTGCTGGACCATAGGCAAACTGTGCGTGTGGGTACAGACGCTTCAAAGCCTGAGCAAGCAGATGAGCTGCATCGTGGCGAATAACCTCAAGCTCTTCAGCTGCATCGTTAATCTCGCCAACATGGCCGTCGTTATATAAAACCTTCATGTAAAACCCCTCAGAGGTAGCTACTCATAGAAACAGGCACGGCGCCTACTCTGCTCACACAGGAGCTTAGGAGCAGACGCCTACATAGTCTCTGTTGTAAAACACCAGATTGCCATCATAAAGAACAAAACCAAACGTTATTGAATGCGAGTACGGCAGTAAGGGCAAACCTTCCAGTCTGCGTTCAGAGGACGATGGCATGTTGGGCAAACGTTTCTAACCTGCGTATTGCAGATTGGGCACACGATAAAATCGCGGTCAATTGGAGCGGAGCACTTAGGGCAGATGCCGTAGTGAGAAAGCTGGTGCTCACGAAGGGCAATATCAAGGTCCTGCTCCTCGCGGTCAATGAGGTAGCTGCTTGGACGCAGAATAACGTACGCAAGCAGACCAACAACAGGAACAACAGAAATGACTGCCCACATCCACCAAGGCTCTGCGCCGCGGCGCTGAGCGTCGCGAATAACGTAGATGATGGAAAGGATATAAAGCATTACGACGCAAATGACCATGAGGTAAATAACCATACGTACCTCAGGTGTAATAATCTGATCAAGAATCTCCTGCATCTGACAGCCCCTTCTGCTGGCTTTTTGTTCTCTCCTAAATCGTACGACAAACCGCCTCAAAAAGAAGCGTAATGTCGCAGATAAATTTATTTTACCAAAGCATCACTAAAATGTGCAGCAACCTCGCCAGCAAGTGAAATTGTTCCACATGCTACAAAGCCCTTCTCGCGCAATGCGTCCACTGCTTCAGGGACACTTCTGTAGACAGCTACCACGTTAGCGCCGCAGGTTTTGTACAGCTCAGCAAGCTCATCTGCATCCATGGCGCGATCGTTGTCTGTCTGGGTTACCGCTACCTCTGGGAACTCTTTAGCGAGAAGTTCTGCGATGCCCTTAACATCTTTATCTGCAAACACCGCAGTCAAAAGCATAGGACGGTTGCTAACTTCTGGCTCAATTGAGCGGATAGCAGTTAAGAATGTCTCAATTGACTGGGGGTTGTGAGCCGCGTCGATAAGCACCAAAGGCTTTGGCTGAAGCAGCTGGAACCTACCGGGTGTAGGGCACCTGGTTGTGGAGAAAAACGCTTTCTCTGCATCAAGCGGACGACCCAGAAAATCCTCAGCCAAGCAGGTTGCCAGAGCAATGTTTGCTGCCTGATAGCTTGGTTTAAGTGCGGCAAGATCTTCGTAAGTTGCACGCGGTGTCACAACCGTAAGCTCAAGCGGGAATCCAATGCTCTTAGGCTTTTTGGTAATGAAGAAGTGAGCGTGAGGCAACTCTGGATGGTCAAATGTCTGACCAGCAGAAACTTCCCCCTCAACGTCTTCAGGCTTGTCAGCCACTAGAAGAGTTGGGACAACGCCTGCAGAAGCTGCCTGGGACAAGAATACGTCCTGGACGCTCTGAGGAGTTGTCGTTCCCACGCCAAGAACGCAGGTACGACCAGGTTTGATGATGGCGGCCTTCTCGCCAGCAATAGCCTCAAGGGTATCACCTAGGATGCGCGTGTGATCCAGGCCAACACCCGTGATGGCAACGGAGGTGATATTTTGCGCAGCACTTGTTGCGTCCCATCTGCCACCCATGCCACACTCAAGCACACAGACGTCAATCTCTGCCTCGGCAAAGACCACTAGAGCTGCAACGGTAAGCAGATCAAACTCGGTGATGTCATAAGGGCGCTCACCCAAGGCGACTCGCTGAGCATTGACGCGCTCCCCTGCTACCTGAGCAGCTGAAACGCCGTGAGCAAAAGACGCCTCAGAGACGGGCGTGCCGTTGATCTCCATTCGCTCGGTATAGCTGATGAGCTCAGGAGACGTGTACAGAGCGGTCTTGAGACCCTCTCCCTTGAGCAGGGCTGCAGTGTATCTAGAGGTAGACGTTTTGCCGTTAGTACCTGCAATCTGGACACTCTTAAAGCAGAGATCAGGGTTGCCCAGCTCTTTGAGCATGTCTTCCACGCTCTCCAGCAGGGGCTGAATACCAAACTTCTTTGTATCGTGAAGCACCTTTAAAGACTGCTCATAGCTCAGCTCAGGCACAGAAAAAGGAACAGAATAACTCATTGCGTACATACCTCTTATAGACCAAGCAGACGCATAGCCTCTGCACGGGTTTTCTCGTTAGTTTTAAAAATGCCGCGAACCGCAGACGTGGTGGTCAAAGCACCCGATGCCCTAATACCGCGCATGCTCATGCATGTATGCTCGGCCTCCATAACCACCAAAACGCCCAAGGGATCAAGCTCTTCTACCATAGCGTCTGCAATCTGGCCCGTTAAACGCTCCTGTACCTGCAGGCGGCGAGAATATCCGCTGACGCAGCGAGCAATCTTGGAAAGGCCGGTAATACGACCATTTTGTGGAATGTAGCAAACGTGCGCCTTGCCCACAAAAGGCAAAATGTGATGCTCACAGGTAGACGAGAAAGGAATGTCGCGGACAATAACCATCTCTTTATTGCCCTCTTCATGGAACTGTTTACGCAGGTGAGCTGCAGGATCTTCCTGCATACCACCAAAGAGCTCCATGCAAGCGCGAGCAACACGGTCTGGTGTATCAAGCAGACCTTCTCGCTCTGGATCCTCACCAATAGCAAGCAAAAACTCCTTGACCGCGGCTTTTACGCGCTCTTGGTCAAGCTCTTTATAGTTATTTTCCGCTGCCATGAGGCAACCTACCTTTCACTCTTATGCAAGCGTTCTTTGAGCTGCAGCAACAACATGGCGAGCAAGAATTGCCGTTGTCACGCTACCTACACCGCCAGGAACAGGAGTATAAGCACTTACCAGAGGGGCTACCTGCTCTGTATTAACATCGCCAACAAGCTTTTGAGCTGCTTCATCCCAGTTAATACCCACGTCAATGATGGTCTGACCATCTCTTACGTAGTCAGCCCCAATAAGGTGCGCACGACCTGCGGCCACAACCACAACCTCTGCCTGCTTAAGCGTAGCAGCAAGGTCTTTGGTCTTGCTGTGGCACACCGTCACCGTAGCGTTTCTTGCGCTTAAAAGCGCAGCTACCGGACGACCAATGACGTTAGAGCGACCAACAACTGCAACAGGCGCTCCCTCAAGGGGTACCTGGTAAAAATCGAGAAGCGCCAGAACTGCCTCTGCAGTACAAGGTCCCAGAGCACCAGGAGTTCCACAAAGTGTTGCCAGCAGCATAGAATCAGTTGCGCAATCAACATCTTTTTCTGGTGCTAGATGCTGAAGCGCTTCATGCTCGTTAATTCCAGCAGGAAAAGGACGCATAGGCAGACAACCATGCACCGATGCATCGGCGGAAACCTGGTTAAACGTAGCATTTACCTGCTCTTGTGTGGCATCTTCAGGAAGCTCAATGGTCTCAACTTCAAAGCCCACCTTCTCTGCACGCGTATATGCTGCGCGCTCATAGGTAAGGTCATCGCCTTTCTGTCCAATGCGAACAATAACCAGCTTAGGAGTCATGCCTTGTGCACGGAGCTCCTGGACTTGAGCAGCAAGTTCTTCAGTTATCGCCTTGGCAACAGGAGCACCACGAAGCTCCTGCGAAGTAGTCTCTGAGCTCATGTTATGCCTCCTGTCTCAGCTGTGCGCTTACCGCATCACTTACGGCATCAGCTCGTGATACATAGGTGTCCAAAAGCTTATCCGCCTCATCAAGCAGCGTTTGAGCGTACGCCGTATCATGCATAGAACGAGTGTTTACAAACAGCGTATGAGAAGCGGCAATCAAAGCACCGCGTGCAAGAGCAGCACCACAACCCACATCAGACAAAAGCATACGGGAGCCCTTAATAAGCATCTCTTCGAGAAGTTCAATGGACTCGCATACTTTTCTCATAACCTTTAGTGGCGGCTGAGCTGCCTCTTTAAGGGCATCCTCAACAATTTCTGCACGTTTTGGATCTTCCTTGGGCACGCTAAACGCACTTGACACCAGCAGGAACTGGCGAGAGTCTTCGTCCATAAGCTCCATGAAATCTTGGCGAAGCGCTCCAGCTCGAGCAATGTATTTTGCAAGATCGTCTTCATGCTGAGCATAGGCAGGTTTTCCTTGTGCATACACACCGGCCATTGAAGCCAAGGAAACTGCAAGCGCACCTACATAAGCGGCAGCACTACCACCGCCAGGAATAGGCTCTTTAGCAGCAAGGTGTTGAGCATAAGAGTCTGCACTATAGGTTGTAAACGCTACTTCTTCAGGTGAAGAGGGATAAGACATTAGAAAAGACCCACAATTCTTCCATCATCAAGAACATCAATGTGCTCTGCAGCAGGAACCTTTGGAAGTCCTGGCATGGTCATGATAGAGCCCGTAAGGCAGACCACAAAGCCAGCACCTGCAGAAACACGAACTTCTCGCACAGTAATCTTAAAGTTATCTGGAGCACCCAATTTGGTCTGATCGTCAGTAAAAGAGTACTGAGTTTTTGCCATACAAATAGGAAGCTCACCAAAGCCAAGCTCTTCAAGCTGCTGAAGCTGCTTGGCAGCACTTGGAGCAAATTCAACACCATCGGCGTGGTAAATCTTAGTGGCAATGTCTGTAATTTTCTGCTTCAAAGACTCTTTAACATCGTAAGCAAAAGTGAGCTGAGACTCAGTCTGGCAAAGGCGCATGACCTCTTCTGCCAGAGCCTGGCCACCTTTTCCGCCCTTTGCCCAAACCTCAGATAGCACTACGTTTACGCCACGCTTCTTGCACTCCTCCTCTACCAGAGCAAGCTCTTCAGCGGTATCGGTTGGGAATGCATTGATGGCAACGACTACAGGAAGACCATAGACCGTCTGGATGTTGTCAACGTGGCGAAGCAGGTTAGGAATGCCCTCTTTAAGCGCCTCAACGTTTTGCTGGTTAAGGTCTGCTTTGGCAACGCCTCCATTGTACTTAAGTGCACGAACGGTTGCTACCAGAACAACAGCCGATGGAGCAAGGCCAGTAGCTCTGCACTTAATGTCCAAGAACTTCTCGGCACCAAGGTCTGCGCCAAAGCCAGCCTCGGTAACAACGTAATCTGCAAGACGAAGAGCAGTCTTTGTTGCCTCAACCGTATTGCAACCGTGAGCAATGTTGGCAAAAGGACCGCCGTGGACAAGAGCAGGTGTGTGCTCAAGTGTCTGGACCAGATTAGGCTGAATAGCATCTTTGAGCAGTGCGGTCATAGCCCCCTCTGCGTGAATGTCACTGACGGTAACAGGCTTGCGATCGTAGGTGTAGGCAATAACCATTCTACCCAGGCGCTCTTTAAGATCTTTGATGCCCGAAGCAAGGCAAAATACGGCCATGACCTCGGAAGCGACCGTGATATCAAAGCCGTCTTGTCTTGGCATGCCATCAGCAATGCCGCCAAGTCCGTCAACAACATTTCTGAGCTGGCGATCATTCATGTCAACACAGCGTTTCCACACCACGCGGCGTGGATCAATGTTGAGGTTATTACCCTGCTTGATGTGGTTATCCAGCATGGCGGCGCAGAGGTTGTTTGCAGCGCCGATGGCGTGGAAGTCTCCGGTAAAGTGAAGGTTGATGTCCTCCATAGGAACTACCTGGGCATAGCCGCCACCTGCAGCACCGCCCTTGACACCAAAAACAGGGCCCAAAGAAGGCTCTCTAAGAGCCAACATGGCAGACTGTCCCAAGCTGGTCAAGGCATCTGCCAGACCTACCGAGGTAGTGGTCTTTCCCTCGCCCGCTGGCGTTGGGTTAATGGCAGTTACCAGCACAAGCTTGCCGCGAAGAGGCTTATCTGCCAAAGCACGTGCATCAAGCTTTGCCTTATAGCGACCATAAGGCTCCAGCAAATCCTCTGGAATACCCGCACGCTTTGCCACCTCAAAGATGGGAAGCATCTCGGATGATTGAGCAATCTCGATATCGGATTTAACCTCAGACATGTTGATCCTAACCTAAAGTGGACTGTTTGCACGTACTAAACACATGATGCGGCTGTTACACCGCATCAAGTTTTACCTATGAGAAGTCAGCAATCTGCTGCTCTAGCTGAGCAACAAGCTTGTTCAGTTCTTCTGCGCGTGCACGTTTCTTCTCGATAACTTCAGGCGCTGCCTTAGCAACAAAGCCCTCGTTAGCAAGGGTGCGCTCCACACCAGAAAGCTCCTTCTTTGCGGACTCAAGATCCTTCTGAAGACGCTTAGCCTCTGCAGTTAGGTCAACAAGCTCGCCCAGAACAACGTACATCTCAAGGCCAGCATCGGTGACAGAAACAGAACCAGCAGGCTTCTGAGGAGCCTCAGCAACCTCAAGCGAGCTTACGCGACCAACATTCTGAATGAATGCTGCCTGCTCCTTCAGCGCTGCAACATCCTGTGCTGGAGCTTTAACCACAACAGCAAGGTCTGTCTTTGGCGACAGCCTGTAACGTGCGCGAGAAGAACGAACAGCAGAAACAACGGTCTTAGCAAGCGAGAAGTTATGCTCAGCTGCCTCGTCAACAAAGTTGGCAAGTTTCTGTGGGTCTGGCCACTCAGAGATCATCAGGAACTCTGCGTCGTGACTCAGAAGACCGGATGCAGGAAGAGCATCCCAAACGCTCTCGGTAACAAATGGCATTGCAGGATGCAGAAGCCTCATGCTGACGTCCAGAACAAAGACAAGGTTGCGCTGAACCTGCAGGCGCTCCTCAGGAGTTCCATCCAGAAGGCGACCCTTGCAGAGCTCAATGTACCAGTCGCAAACATCATTCCAGAAGAAGGACTGAATGTTGCGGGCATACTCACCAAAGCCATAGGTCTCAAGCTGCTCGGTTGTCTCTGCCACAACCTTTGCAAGGCGCGAGAACATCCATGCATCTTCAGGCGTCTCTGCCTTTGGCATACCGGCAGTGTAGCCGTCAAGGTTCATCTGAACAAAGCGGCTTGCATTCCAAATCTTAGTAACAAATGAACGTGCCTGATCAGTTCTTGGAGACTCAATAAGCTCGCGAGTCTTCTTATCAAGGACAGCATCAAACTTGACGTCCTGGTTGTTAGTGATAAGCGTAAGCAGGTTATAACGCATTGCGTCTGCACCATACTTAGCAATGAGGTCCATAGGGTCTACGCCGTTACCCTTTGACTTGGACATGCGGCTGCCGTCCTTGGCCAAAATGGTTGCGTAGATGTAGACATCGTGGAATGGAATCTCTTTGGTGAAGTAGAGCGAGCTCATAATCATGCGAGCAACCCAAAGAGCAATGATGTCTCGAGCGGTTACCAGAACCTGTGTTGGGTGATGGCCCTCAAGCTGCTCAGGATGGTCTGGCCAACCCTGTGTAGCAAAGGTCCACAGCTGAGAAGAGAACCAGGTATCCAGAACGTCCTCATCCTGGTGAACATGATGACCGCCACATTTTGGACAGACGTCAGTGTCCTCCATAAGTGCGTCCTGCCAACCACAATCATCGCAGTAGAACACAGGAATGCGGTGTCCCCACCAAAGCTGTCTGGAGATGTTCCAGTCACGGAGATTCTCCATCCACGTGAGGTAGGTCTGAGTCCAACGCTCTGGATGGAAGGTAACCTGACCGTCTTTTACTACCTGCGCCGCAGGCTTTTTGAGCTTATCGACAGCAACAAACCACTGCTCAGAGAGCCATGGCTCAAGCGTAGTGCCACAGCGGTAGCAATGCATAACTGAGTGATCAAGATCTTCAACGTGATCAAGCAGACCGTGCTCTTCAAACCAAGCAACAATAGCCTCACGAGCTTGATCTCTATCAAGACCAGAGAACTCACCATAGCCGTCAACAACAACAGCATGCTCATCAAAGATGTTGATCTGCTCAAGATTATGACTCTGACCCATAGCAAAGTCGTTAGGGTCATGAGCTGGGGTTACCTTAACAAAACCAGTACCAAAGCCTGCATCAACATGCCAGTCAGAGAAAATTGGAATCTCTCTGTCAACAATTGGCAGAATAACGGTCTTTCCAACAAGGTCAGCCTTTTCTGGATCTTGAGGAGAGACAGCTACGCCCGTATCGCCCAGCATGGTCTCTGGACGAGTAGTAGCTACGGTAATGTACTCAACACCATTAACAGGCTCTTTGAGTGGATAGCGCAGGTACCAAAGATGGCCCTTCTCGTCAGCGTATTCTGCTTCATCATCAGAGATAGAAGTCTCGCAATGAGGACACCAGTTTACGATGCGCTTACCGCGATAAATAAGCTGGTCATGATACCAATCAACAAAGACCTTACGTACTGCCTGAGTGTACTCAGGAGACATAGTGAACTTCTCGTCATTAAAATCAATGGAGCAGCCCATGCGCTTGATCTGAGAAACAATGGTTCCGCCATACTCGCGCGTCCAATCCCAGCAAGCCTCCAGGAACTTCTCGCGACCAATCTCAAGACGAGAAATGCCCTCTGACTTAAGCTTCTTATCAACTTTGGTCTGAGTTGCAATACCTGCGTGGTCAGTTCCAAGAATCCAACGAGTTGAATAACCGCGCATGCGAGAATAGCGAATGTAGGTGTCCTGGATGGTGTCATCCATGGCATGGCCCATGTGAAGGATGCCGGTAACGTTTGGTGGAGGGATAACTACTGTACGGTCTTCAGTTCCCTTGCTACGACCATAACAATCTGCCTTAATCCACTTTTCAATGAGCTCAGGCTCAGCCGCCTGAGGATCATAATTCTTGGGCATTTCTTCCACAGTAATCTTGCCTTTCATATGCTTTTAGCAGTATTCCTATTAACCATTTGAACAGTATAATGCATTAAAACAGATATGGTTTAGGGGAATATATTAATGTAATTTTAATATTACATATAAAAAATTACACTTTGTATAAAAAGTAGTAGTATTGATTTGTCACAACATTCAATTCAAAGTTTTAGCTGAAAGAAGCCATAGCAAACATATCAAACACTAAAATTGATTGAAAAAATCAACAACATTTAAATCAAAAGTATAGTCAACAACTTTTTCTACAGGTAAAGAAGGTTTGACATGAAAAGCACTGTTAAAGAAATTCAAAATGACCTTAAGCGGAGTCTGTTTTGGAGTAACAAAAAGTTATTATTTGGCTCTTTTTTCTTTACGACTTCTCTAGAACTAGTTACGGTATGTTCTCCCTATATAACTTCAATTCTCATGAATTCCGCTGTGTCAGGATCATTTAATGATTTTCTACAAGGTTGTCTATTTGCCGCCATATTAACAATCTCAGCAATTACAAATAAATTAGTGGTTCGTTATTTTGTTCCTAATTATCTCTATCATGCTGCTAACTCTTATCGCAACACCGCATTTAAATACATGCTGAAAAAAGGTATAAACTCGTTTGAAGCAAGTGGTAGTTCCGTTTATGTATCTGCACTTACTAATGATTTAAATACTATAGAGACTACATATCTTGAACAGATGTTTTCTTTGGTAAGCGATAGTATATCTTTCATTGTGGCCCTCATAATGCTCATGGTTCAAAGCATTCCATTAACTATGGTAGCTATTGCCGCTTCAATTCTTCCTCTAATCATTGGCGTAAAGCTAGGTGGAACACTCGGTAAAATTCAAAAAGAATCTTCTGCGAAAACTAGCCAATTCATTGCCCAAGTCACTGATCTAGTAAAAGGCTTTCCTTTGATAAAAGCTTACGGAGCAACAAAGGCTGCAGTGAGACTTTTTGAGAAAGACAATACCGCTCTTGAAAGCTCAAAAAGAGAAAGTAGAAAAACTACTCGATTCATTAATACTCTGAGTTGGAGTGCTTTTGGCTTGTCTCAATGGGCTGTTTTAATTGCTGGTACATATCTTTGTATTTCAAATCAAGGAGTAACACCTGGTGTAATTCTTATGGCTACGTTACTTATGAATTACATTAGTCTCCCTTTACAAACAATTCCACCGGTACTCGCATCACGTAAGGCTTCAAATGATTTGATTTTAAAATTTTCTGAGACTCTTGCTGACAATGAAGAAGAAGAGGGACAACAGACATTAGATAAAGTTACAAAAGGAATATTCATCAACAATCTTTCATTTGCTTACGAACAAAATAAAGCTGTGCTGAAAAATTTATCAATCAAACTTCTGCCTAATAAAAGTTATGCGATTGTTGGAATATCAGGATCTGGAAAATCTACTTTATTTAATCTGCTCATGGGCAGCAATTTAAGTTATCAAGGAAATATATTTTATGATGACTTAGAGTTAAGAACTATTGATAAAAAGAGTCTCTATCAAAATGTTTCACTCGTACAACAAGAGAATTTCTTATTCAATGCATCAATTGAAGACAACATTACTATGTTCGAAAGTCACCCAAAAGATGCTATTTTCCAAGCATGTGAAAAAGCTGGTCTTACAGATTTCATTAAACAAAATAAGCTGAGTTATCAATGTGGTGAAGCAGGTTCAAACCTTTCTGGTGGCGAACGTCAAAGAATTTGTATTGCAAGAAGTTTGTTAAAAGGTTCTAAAGTTCTATTTTTTGATGAAGCTACATCAGCACTTGACCATTCAACTACTGACCAAATTATAAATTCAATAACAAATCTCACAGGCACATTACGCCTAGTTATTACACACAACTTAGAGGAAGCTCAGCTGAAAAAATTTGACGAAATTATTGTAATGAAGGAAGGTAGTATTATCGAAAAGGGTTCGTTTGAGGAACTTATGCAACAAAACCAGTACTTTAAGGCCCTCTATACTCTTGAACAATAAATACTATCTGCAGATACATTTTATGAGGAGTTCTATGTCTGCCACAATTCCTGAAGCCACTGCTCGACTTGAACTTGTCCTGGGGAAAGATCGCCTTGGACAGATTCAAAATTCCTGCGTTATGGTCTTAGGACTTGGTGGCGTTGGTTCAAACTGTGTTCAGGCGCTGGCCAGAGGCGGTGTAGGCTCGTTTGTTTTAGTGGATGCCGATGCAGTAGAAGCATCCAACCTAAACAGGCAGGCTATTGCCTATGTGAGTACCATTGGAAAAAGAAAAGTTGACGTTACCAAAGAGATGATTCTGGACATTAATCCAGACGCTCATGTGGTCACACTTGACGCTTTTTTGCTTAAAGACAACGTTGACGAGCAGCTCTCTGCTCTTCCAAAACCAGATGTTGTAGTTGATGCTATCGACACCATTTCTGCCAAATTGGCTGTTGTTGCGTGGTGTCAGAAAAAAAATATCTACCTCATCTCCAGCATGGGAGGCGGCAATAAAATCCACCCAGAACTCCTGGAGATCACTACGCTTTCAAAAACGCATACCGATGCTCTAGCAAGGGTAATGAGAAAAGAGTCCAAGAAACGCGGCCTTGCTGACTTCCGCGTGCTCTACTCCCCCGAGCCAGCGCGACCAGTTTTTGCACCAGAAGGCGCAACGGGCAAATCTGCCAAGCTAGGCACCATGTCCTACTACCCTCCTATTATGGGTCAAATGATTGCTTCAGACGTCATCTTGCATCTTTCAGGGCTTGCTTATGAGTAACCTCACGTATTTTGATGCTCACGTCCATGCCAACCTTATGGACTCCCCACTCAATGTAGCGAGAAGTTCTAATGAGGCTGAATTAGGTCTCTTTACCTGCGGTGTTACTCCCCACGACTACCTAGAGCTTGCTCCTCAGCTTACGCAAGATAACATCCGCGTGGGACTTGGAGCGCACCCCTGGTATATCTCTGATGGGCGTGTCACTGAAAAAGATATAGAGCTCCTGCTAGAGCTTATGGGAGAGACACCTTACCTTGGCGAGATTGGACTAGATTTTTCTTCTCGCTATTGTGTTGATGGATTGCAAGAACTGCAGGTTAAGGCCTTTACGAAGATTTGCACTCGCGCCGCAGAACTATCACGCAATGGCCAACCTCGGGTACTCTCGATGCACACCGTTAGAAGCGTTGATGTGGTGCTAGATATTCTTGAGCAGACAGGAGCTGCTCAGGCGTGTATTCCTATCATTCATTGGTTTAGCGGTAGCTCGGACGAGCTCCAAAGGGCCATTAAGCTTGGTTGTTGGTTCTCTATTGGTGAGATGAGCCTAAAGACCAAGCGAGGCCGTGAATACGCCAAGGTGTATCCAAAAGATAAGCTGCTTACCGAGACTGATCTTCCTTCCAGTGATCAGACGAACATTAGCTCGGCGGACATTGTGGACAGCCTGAAACGCGCGCTGAGCGGTCTAAGCAAGGCTCGTGGATACTCTGTGCAAACCGAAGTTATGGCAAACGCAGCAGGCGTTTTTGGCGTCTAAGTGATAAAGTCTTACGTATGAGAAGATTACGTAAAATACCCACACAACGCCTTGTTGGAACAGGCAGGGCGCAACTTTCTGGAGCAATGCTTGCAAGCTCATCCGATGAGCTGGGACTTGCTCTTAATGACGTTGTGCTTGTTTTTGCCTGCAGCGATAACTTTGTGCCGTATTTGTCTGTAGCAATTCAATCCATCATTGAGAACGTCAATCCTGAACGTCGTTACGACATCATTGTTTTAACTCGTGATCTCACTCCTACCAGCATGATTACGCTTACTCGTCAGGCTCAGCTTGTTGATAACGTCCATGTTGGTTTCTTAGATGTTGATGCTGCCCTTGGTGATATTGAGCTTCCTCATCATGGTCACTTTAGACCAGAAACTTACTACAGACTGCTTGCTCCCTCACTGCTTCCTAACGTCAATAAAGCCATCTACCTTGACTCTGACCTGGTAGTTAATACCGATATTGCAGAGCTCTATGATATCGACGTCACAGGATACTTGGTAGGCGCTACGCGCGACGCAGACACTATTGGTCAAATTGATGGCTATGACGCCACAGTTGGCCCCTACCTCAAAAATGAGCTGGGTATGGACGATCCTCACGATTACTTCCAGGCAGGCGTCATTTTGATGAACCTTGAAGAGATTAGAAAGCAGATTTCTCCTGAGGAGTTTCTGAAGGTCTCAACCATGCGTGCATGGCGATGGCTTGACCAAGATGTTCTTAACAGGTTTGTAAACGGCCACTATCTCCGTATTAATATGAAATGGAATTACCTGGTAGACTGGCAATTCCTTCGTCGTGATCACATTGTTGCTCAGGCACCAAAAGACGTGCGAGAAGAATACGAAGAGGCTCGTAAGAATATCTGTATTGCTCATTTTGCAGGACCAGACAACAGGCCTTGGCTCTATCCAAACTCAGACCTTGCAGGCCTTTTCTGGTTCTATGCTCGTCGCTCCCCGTATCTTGAGGAGCTTCGTTCACAGCTTGAAGAGTCAAGACGTACGGTAAGAGGTCTTTCTCATCGCGTGCAAAGTGGTGTTCTTTTCCGCGGCTTGATGCCTTTGTTTGATACCGTTTTTCCACCAGGCACCAAGACCCGCACCCAACTTATTACGTCATACAACAAACTTGGCGGCGGCAATCTATAACGCAAAAGAAAACCTCCCATTTCTCGTATCTGAACTGCCTCCCATTTCTTGGACATAAGAAATGGGAGGCAGTTCATATGTGGGTGATTATGATTCTGCAGCGTGTTAGCGTCGGCTTTTAGGCCTGGCGCACAAAATAGCGCAGCTTTGGTAGGTTCTGCTGAAGAATCGACATGTTCTTAATCAAGATAGCCAGGCAGCTAGGCGGTCGCACTACCTGATATGCATCTCTATGCATAAGCTTCATCTAATATGCTATAAAATGAATAGCGTCATATAAAAGATTTAACTATAGGTAAATTCCGCACCTAAGGAACACACTTAAGTCAGATATTCTGCTCAATTGCAGGCATATTACACTTCTAAGTCAGATATTCTGCATGTTTCAGCTATTTTCGGCGTAATGTATACGTCTTTTTAACAGATTATCTGACTTAGGTGTGTTTTGAACTGCTTTCTATTTCTCGTGTCCAAGAAATGGGAGGTAATTCATTTTGACTTTCTTGTCATATTACTAATTTACTACGTCAGTAAGTTTTTCTCGGCTATTGAGATTTGCGCTCTGAGCAATTTGGTTAATTCTATTAATCCACTCAGTATCTTTATTCTGAAACAGTTGATTACGCTGATAAACTTGCATTTCCCCACTCACGGATTGAGAGTATGCCACCTGATCACCAATACACAAATCAATATTGTCTGTTGTCGCTCGTGTATCAGATGTATTGATTATCTTTAGGCATACACAGGTATTACTCTGACTATTTTGCGTTGCAGCATTAAAAATATCGGCATTCTTAAATTGAATGTGATATGCCTCTGCATTTCCTAGCAGCGCATTTATGGCGTGCGGTCCAAGGTCTTGCATTACATAGCCAATAAACTTTCCGTTTGTTGAAATCATCCAATACACGGAGTTACAAAAAAGCTCTCCGTCTTTTGAATAGACAAATTGAACCGGACCAGAAATTTGCAAATCTTCAACTTTCAAATCATTTAATCCAGACTGGCTTATCCAGACTGAATCTTCCTGCCCTAGCTCAGAACGCCAATTATCAATAAAATACTGAGCAGCATTCCTCCTCATTGCAGGAATGCACCACTCAAATAGATGTCCGTGGTAGTTATATTCCACAACACCATAGAGAACAGAAACAATTACAAGTACCAGCACCACAATTCCTGCAGCTACTTTTTTGGCTTTCATTGTTCCTCTATTCTTCGGTCTCTCCTTAAAACAATCTTGAATAAAAAATAGAGAGAATCTTGCAGTATTTGTAATCGTCTCCTCTAAACGGTATTCATTCAGCTGCAAGCGGCATGCAATTTGTAAGAGGTAATAAACTCAAGGTCATCACTATTTTTTTCATATTTGTCATAACATTTTGGAATAGAAAAACGCACCGCCAAAGCGGTGCGCGCAATAAACAGTCAATCAATTTTTACTAAGCTGCTAGCCCTTTTTGCCCTTAATGATTTCTGGAGCATTGTCTCCACCAACGCTTTCTGGAGTAACCACAACCTTTGTGATATCCAAATCTGATGGCAGGTCAAACATGGTCTCTTGTAGTGTAGACTCGCAGATTGCACGAAGACCACGAGCACCGGTGCCGCGAGCTAAAGCCTTCTTAGCAATCTCTCTGAGTGAATCCTCAGTAAACTCTAGGTCTACTCCCTCAAGCTCGAACATACGCTTGTACTGCTTGGTAAGAGCATTCTTTGGATCTGTGAGAATGCTCATCAGATCCTCCTCACCAAGCTCACGAGTAGAAGTGATAACTGGAATACGGCCCAAAAGCTCTGGAATCATGCCAAACCTGTGCAGGTCCTGAGGCATAACCTTGGCGATAAGCTCGGACTCACCTTCTTTGACATTCTGAGCAACGTTGGAATTAAAGCCAATTCCCTTTTTACCAATGCGGTCAGCAACAATCTTATCCAGGCCAACAAAAGCGCCACCACAGATAAACAAGATATTGGTGGTGTCAATGTGAATAAGCTCCTGTTGAGGGTGCTTACGGCCTCCTGTTGGAGGAACACTAGCAACCGTACCCTCAAGAATCTTCAGGAGTGCCTGCTGAACGCCTTCACCAGAGACGTCACGAGTAATAGAGAGGTTCTCGGCCTTACGAGCAATCTTATCAATCTCATCGATGTAGACAATGCCTACCTGAGCACGCTCAACATCGCCGTCAGCAGCAGTGATGAGCTTAAGCAGGATATTCTCTACATCTTCACCAACGTAACCAGCCTCAGTAAGGGTTGTTGCGTCAGCAATAGCAAACGGAACCTCAAGAAAACGAGCAAGCGTCTGAGCAAGCAGCGTTTTACCAGTACCAGTTGGGCCCAAGAGCAAGATGTTGGACTTAGCAATCTCAACGTCTTCCTGGCCCTCCTGAGGCTCATCGTTGCCCGAAAGAATACGGCGATAGTGGTTATACACCGCAACCGACATAGCACGCTTTGCGTCTTCTTGACCCATTACGTACTGGGATAGCTCATCGTAAATCTCATGCGGAGTTGGCAGGTCTTTGATAACGGGCTCATCAGAGTGAGTCTCAATCTCTGACTCTTCATCAAAGCCAAGGGACTCATCAATCATATCCGAGCAGGTAGAGACACATTCATCACAAATGCAGACTCCACCAGGACCCTGAATAAGCTTATTTACCTGCGACCTACTCTTTCCGCAGAAAGAACAGTGCATCTCATCTAATCCGCCAAAAGGCGAGAAGTCCTGGTCTTTAGCCATAACTTAAACCCTCAATACAAGTACAATTATTGATCGTTACGAGAAGAGATAACGCGGTCTACCAGGCCGTAGTCACAAGCCTCTTGTGCACGAAGATAATTATCGCGCTCGGTGTCTACATTGACCTTCTCGATAGGCTGTCCAGTATAATCCGAAAGCAACTCATTGAGGTGCTGGCGAATCCACTTTGTCTCATCTGCAATAATCTGGATATCGGTCTGCTGACCCTGAACGCCACTGGATGGCTGGTGAATCATAACCATAGAGTTAGGAAGCGCAAGACGCTTACCCTTTGCACCTGCAGCAAGAAGAACAGCGCCCATTGATGCTGCCATACCAACGCAGATGGTAGAAACATCTGGCTTGATGAAGTTCATGGTGTCAAGAATGCCCAGGCCTGCATAAACGTCTCCACCAGGAGAATCAATGTAGAGAGAAATATCTTTGTCTGGATCCTGACTCTCAAGGTGCAAAAGCTGTGCAATGACCAGGTTTGCAGAATCGCGCGTTACCGGCTCTCCCAAGAAAACAATACGATCATTGAGCAGCCTAGAGTAGATGTCATAGCTACGCTCACCACGAGGAGTCTGCTCAATAACATACGGAATAGTTGGAATGTTTGTTGGATAATGCATAATCCTCCTTCAAAAGTCTTTCCTTAGAAACATACCCCGGGAAGCATGTCTCTAACCCGGGGTATGAAAAATTCAAAGTAACTGCAACTTTTGGCGCAGTCTTTCTGGCGAGAAACCCAACCAGTTGCGGACTACTCAGCGTCCTTCTTTGCGTCCTCGTCCTTCTTAGCTGCCTTCTTCTTAGCAGGAGCCTTCTTGGCAGGCTTCTTCTCTGCCTTCTGCTCTTCCTTAGCAGCCTCAGCAATCTCGTCGACAACGGTGACGGTTGCGTTGTCACGCAGCCAATCAAGAGCCTTAGAGCGACGGATGGACTCGCGGATTGCAGGAAGACGGCCAGCCTTGCGCCACTCCTCAATTGCAGCCTCAACGTTAGGAACACCAGCGCGCTCAAACTCTGCGCGGATGTCATCCTCAGTTGCCTCAAGCTTGAGCTCTGCAGCCACTGCGTCAAGAGCCAGGGACTGACGTGCGCGCTCCTCAGCCTGAACACGAAGATCGGAGATGAAGTCATCAGTCTTGATGCCGCGTGCAGCCAAGAACATATCAAGAGTCATACCCTGCTGCTGAAGACCACTCAGGAACTCCTGAGCAATCTCGTTGAAGACCTCGTTCTTGTACTCCTCTGGAACCTCGTCAAGCTGAAGACGCTTGCCTACAGCCTCAACAACGCGATCCTCTTTAAGAGTTGGAAGAGAGTTCTTCTTGTCGGACTCAATCTCAGACTTAACAGCCTCACGGAGTTTCTCGACAGTGTCATAACCAAAGGTGTTCTTTGCAAGCTCATCAGTCAGCTCTGGAGTGACGGACTTCTTGTGTGCAACAACCTTAACGTTGATGTCGTAATCGTGGGAGTGAACCTCATCGCCGTGAGTGTGGCTGTGAGTCCACTTGACCTCTTTCTCCTCACCTGGCTTCATGCCGATGAGTGCCTCCTCAAGCTCTTTTGGAGCCTGGGTACCATTAAGGGTAAGAACGCGGTCCTCGCCCTCCATGTGAGCAGCGCCCTCAATGTTCTTGATGTCTACACCAATGGTGTCGCCCTCTTTAACAGCGCGCTTCTCCTTGGTGTTCTCAAACTTAGCCTGGTAAGACAGAAGCTGCTTGATCTGGTGATCAACCTCAGCCTCAGTTGCCTCATTTGGAGGCATGTTGATTGCAGGGGCATCGTAAGAATCAAGCTTAGCCTCAGGACGAACATTGAAGACTACCTCATAGGAGTAATCCTGGCCCTCAACAGGAAGGTCTGCATCCTGGTTGTAATCACCACGGCCAACAGGAACAAGGTCAAGCTCCTCAAGAAGCTGTGGCTCTGCTGCGCCGAGAAGATCGTTGGTTGCCTGAGCAAGGACTGCCTCGCGGCCAACAATGCCGTCAATGACAGGACGAGGTGCGCGGCCCTTGCGGAAACCCTGGAAGGAATACTTGTTTGCAATGTCCTTGTAAGCCTGCTTAATGGCAGCGTCTACCTCTGCAGCAGGAACTGTAACCTTGACGGTGAGTTTCTCGTCAACTGGCTTATCTGCGGTAACGGTGATGTTCAACGTTCCTCCAGTGTCTCGTAAAAAATGCTGGCGTACCAGCTCTTAACCAAATTTCTGCATGGTGCGGGCGGAGGGAATCGAACCCCCACGGACTTAGTCCACTAGAACCTAAATCTAGCGCGTCTGCCAGTTCCGCCACGCCCGCATATTTATGCAGCCTTGCAATAATAACAAACTTTTGCGCTCTTCACTAGGAGAACTTCGCATTCTAAACACTTCCCTCACGAAAAAAAGACCGGCCTTTTTCAAGACCGGTCTTGTTCAAGTAGAAAGCTCATTCTCCAAGCACGTTTTAGAGATCTTGTAGTGCAAAGGTCTCTGGCTCACTCTTTCTTGCTGCCGCAAGTGCCTGGATAAGAGCGGTAGCTGCAGACATTGCGGTGACGCAGGTAATGCCCTGGCTGACAGCTTCTGCGCGCATCTTGGTACCGTCGCTGTGAGCCTCGTGACCATGAGGCGTATTGATGATGAAGCTGACGGTCTTATCGCGCATAAGGTCAACAACGTTTGGATGACCATCGGAAATGCGATTGACGGTAGTGCAGTCAATTCCGGCCGCACGCAGCGTCTTTGCGGTACCGCCTGTGGTGTAGATGCCGTAGCCAAGGTTCTCCAGAGCCATAGCAACAGGAGCAATAGCGCGCTTATCGCGGTCGCACACACTGATGAAGACGGAGCCCTGCTCAGGAAGCTTGTTCTCAACTGCCTCGCGAGTCTTTGCGTACGCTGCTGGGAAGGTTCGGGCAATACCCATGACCTCGCCGGTAGACTTCATCTCTGGGCCAAGGATTGAGTCAGCACCAGGGAATCTAGACCAAGGCATAACCGCCTCTTTAACCGCGTAGTAATCGACGGTGCGATTTTCGTCTGGAAGCAGGCCTTGTGCTCTGAGCTCACTGATCTTCTCGCCAGCCATGATGCGAGATGCGTACTTAGCCAGGGAGACGCCTGTTGCCTTAGACGAGAATGGCACGGTTCTAGAAGCACGAGGGTTGAGCTCGATGACAAAGACGTGCTCGTCGCGGACAGCGTACTGGATGTTTAGCAGGCCTCGAATGCCGCAGGCAAGTGCCAGCTTTTTGGTGATATCTCTAATCTGATCAACAATCTTTTCAGAGAGCGAGAAGGGCGGCCAGCAGCAAGCGGAGTCGCCAGAGTGAATACCGCACTCCTCAATGTGCTCCAGGACGGAGCCCACATAACACTCCTCGGTGTCGCAGAGAGCATCAACGTCCAGCTCAATGGCGTCCTCGAGGAAGGCGTCCAGGTAAACAGGACGGTCTGGCGTGACGTGCGTCGCGGACTCCATGTAGGTGACCAGGTCGGAGTCGTCGTAGACAATGGCCATACCGCGACCACCAAGGACATAACTTGGGCGGACAATCAGCGGGTAGCCAATACGACGAGCTGCGTCGCGAGCCTCGTCCATAGTAGAAGCAACTGCCGATGGTGGGCAGGCAATGTTCAGGCGGTCAAGAAGGGCTGCGAAGCGGTCGCGGTCTTCTGCCAGGTCAATTGCCTCTGGCTGAGTGCCCATGATTGGAACGCCAGCGTCCTTCAAGGCGCGTGCTAGCTTGATTGGCGTCTGGCCACCAAGGGTAACAATGACGCCTTCTGGCTTCTCAACCTCAATGACATCCATGACGTCTTCAAAGGTCAGAGGCTGGAAATACAGGCGATCAGAGGTGTCGTAGTCTGTTGAGACCGTCTCAGGATTGCAGTTGACCATGACCGTCTCATAGCCCTGCTCGCGAAGAGCGTAAGCAGCATGTACGCAGCAGTAGTCAAACTCAATGCCCTGACCAATACGGTTAGGACCAGCGGAAAGAATCATGACGCGTGGCTTTTCTGCCTCAACGTACTCTGTGGCATTGCCCTTCTCGTACGTGACGTAGTGGTACTGCGTGGTTGCACCAAACTCTCCTGCGCAGGTATCAACTGTCTTGACTTGTGGGCGAACACCCAGCACTTCCCTAACGGCGCGGACAACGTCTGTCTTGGTACCAGTAAGGTGTGCAAGCTGCTCATCCGAGAAGCCCAGCTGCTTGGCAGCAAGCATGTTATCGGTGGTGAGACCGGAAAGTCCCAGCTCTTTGATGCGTTTCTCGGCGTTGATGATGCCTGCCATACGATGCAGGTACCATGGATCGATACCGGTCATATCGTGGATGCGCTCAACGCTCCAGTTTCTGCGCAGAGCCTCAGCAACGTAGAAAATACGCTCTGGTGTTGGCTTGCTGACCAGCTCATCAAAGTTCTTCTCGTCAAAGACATCGCGGCCGTCTGCGCCCAGACCAGCGCGATCTTGCTCCAGGGAACGAAGCGCCTTCTGCAGGGCCTCCTCAAAGGTCCTACCCATGGCCATGGCCTCACCGACCGACTTCATGCGGGTGGTCAGAACGCGGCTGGTACCCTTGAACTTGACGAAGGCAAAGCGAGGAACCTTGACTACGCAGTAGTCGATAGAAGGCTCAAAGGCAGCAGGAGTTGCCTTAGTGATGTCGTTGGTAATCTCATCAAGCGTATAGCCAACAGAGAGCAGCGCAGCCATCTTTGCAATTGGGAAGCCAGTTGCCTTGGAAGCCAGCGCGGAAGAACGACTGACGCGAGGATTCATCTCAATGACGATAACGCGGCCGTTAGTTGGGTTGACCGCAAACTGAACGTTAGAGCCGCCACAGGCAACGCCTACACGCTCGAGAATAGCGATGGAGTAGTCGCGGAGGTTCTGGAGCTCTTCATCGGTAAGCGTCTGAGCGGGAGCAACGGTAATGGAGTCTCCTGTGTGGACGCCCATTGGATCGAGGTTCTCGATGGAGCAGACAACAATACCATTACCTGCGGTATCGCGCATGACCTCCATCTCAATCTCTTTCCAGCCCTCAATGGACTCCTCTACCAGCACCTCGTGCTCTGGAGAAAGCAGGAGGCCCTGCTCAACAATCTCTACAAGCTCTTCTGGGGTGTGTGCAATGCCGCCACCAGCACCGCCAAGGGTGAAGCTTGGGCGGATAACCACAGGATATCCCAGCTCAGCAACAATGCGCTGAGCGTCTTCCATAGAGTGAGCGATGTCTGCGCGAGCAACCTCCAGGCCAATGTCCTGGACTGCCTCGCTGAAGAGCTCACGGTCCTCGCCGGTACGGATGGACTCAAGGTTACAGCCGATGACCTCGATGTTGTACTTGTCAAGAACACCAGCCTCGCCAAGGCCAATGGTGCAGTTCAGAGCAGTCTGGCCGCCCATGTTTGGCAGAAGCGCATCAGGACGCTCGCGCTCAATGACGCGGGTCACAGACTCAACGGTGATTGGCTCAACGTAGGTCCTGTCTGCAGTTTCTGGGTCGGTCATGATGGTTGCTGGATTTGAATTGACCAGAACAACCTCAAAGCCCTCTTTGCGAAGGGCGCGGCATGCTTGCGTGCCAGAATAGTCAAACTCGCAAGCCTGACCAATAACAATTGGACCAGAGCCAATGACTAGGATCTTCTTTATATCAGTACGCTTTGGCATTAGAAGCGCCTCCCCTCACGAACGTCGATGGCAAGATAGTCAGACTGTCCCTCCATCAAACGAGCAAATGCCTTAAATAAATAAGATGAATCGTGAGGTCCTGGGCTTGCCTCAGGGTGATACTGAACGGAAAACGCTGGAATATCCAGGAATTGGATGCCCTCTGGAGTGCCGTCGTTAAGGTTGACGTGGGTGAGCCTGACGCGACCAAACTCCTTTGTCTGGACAACAGGAGCAATACGCCTTGCGGACCACTCGCAGAGGTTGTCAAAGTGCTCGGAGATTCCACCGGACTCCTCTGCAATGAGCTTGCCCAGGCTTGGGAAAACCAGGCCGTAGTTGTGGTTTTGAGCAGTAATCTCAACCTTGCCAGTTAGAAGATTCATGACTGGTTCGTTGCCACCGTGGTGTCCAAATTTGAGTTTCTCGATATCCGCACCTGCGACAATGGAGAGCATCTGGTTGCCCAGGCAGATACCAAAGACGGGAACCTTGCCCAGAACGCCGCGAGCGGCCTCCTGCGTAGCGTCAACCTGCTCTGGGTCACCAGGGCCGTTGGAGAAGAAGATGCCGTCTGGGTTGTAGGCCAAGGCGTCCTCAGCAGGTGTGTTCCACGGTACAACCGTGACCTCGCAGCCGTTTGCCGCAAGACCCTGGAGAATGCCGTTCTTCTCGCCACAGTCGTACGCGACAACGTTAAAGCGCTTCTTGGACGTAGCGGGAACCACGTGAGGTGCGTCGACGGACACGTCGGGGACAAAGTTGTGCTCGGAGATGCTAGGCGACGCCTGGACGCGCGCGAGCAGATGGGCGGGATCCAGGTCCTCGGTGGAGATGGCCGCCTTCTGTGCACCATGGTCGCGCAGGTGCATGGTCAGCGCGCGGGTATCGATGCCCTCGATGGCAACGACGCCGTTTTCCTGCAGAAACTCTGGCAGGCTCTGCTTGGATGTCCAGTTGCTTGGCTCGTAGCACATGTCGTGGACGACAAAACCACGCAGGTGCAAGATGTCTCGCTGCATGACCGCAGGATCGATGCCGTAGTTGCCTACCTGCGGATAAGTCAGCGTAACAATCTGGCCGGCATAACTTGGATCGGAGATAATCTCCTGGTAGCCGGTCATAGACGTGTTAAAAACAATCTCGCCGAAGGTCTCTCCACTAGCACCACAGCACCTCCCCTCGAAGGTTGTTCCGTCTTCGAGAACAAGCAGCGCGCGAGGCTGCGAGGTGGCACTTGCCAGTGGATTCATATACTCTCCGATCTGCGTAGGAGCATGCCGAGCCATAAAAAAAGAGCACTCCTTATGGAGGCTCAACAGCGAACATGCGCACTCAACGCTATGGGGCCTTGCCGGTGTCTCGCACCGTCCTTAAAGGTTGGTAGTATTGTAGCGCATAACCAATAAAGGAGATGGCATGTTTCCAGATTTTCTAGAGAATCCCTCAGATGTGGCCGCGCCGCTGCTGCTGGGATGCACTCTGACAAGGACAATTACGCTTAATGGCGAGAAACACAAACTAGTTGCAAGAATTGTGGAGACCGAGGCTTACGACCAAGACGATCCTGCAAGCCATGCGTTTGGCGGGCCTAGTGATCGCAACGCAGCCATGTTTGGACCCGCGGGTCACCTCTACGTGTACGTTTCGTACGGCATGCATCACTGCTGCAATGTGGTGTGTGGTCCTGAGGGATTTGGCAGCGGATGCTTAGTGCGTGCGGTTGAGCCTCTTGAGGGTGTAGAGGTGATGCGCGAACTCCGTGAGGCTGGACGCGCAGGTAAAGCGCATACGGGACATGCAGGTAAAGAGCAAGCGGAACGTGCGCGTAAGCACCCGCTCAAGCTGCGAGACCTCACTAACGGACCAGGTAAGGTGTGCGCTGCACTTGGCATTGACAAGGAACTCTACGGACATGGCCTGACAGTTGAGCCGCTTGTGCTGGACTTTGCTCCCCTGTTACCAGGAGAAACAATTGGGCGTTCACCTCGCGTAGGTATCAGCAAAAATGCCAATGCTCAGAAACGTTTTTTCATCGAAGGAAACGAGTTTGTTTCAAGAGCTTAGGTCATTTCAAGAGCGCAAGACGGGGCCAAAATACTATCAATGAGCAGCAAAAAAGGACCTTGGGAGACCAAGGTCCTTTTAAATCTTACGTTAAAGCCAACAATGTAGTTAACTCAAATACGTGCTGTAACAACGGGTTTCTCGCTATGTGTTTTACGAATTAGCAGACACCCTGCGCCATCATTGCATTTGCAACCTTGAGGAAACCGGCGATATTTGCGCCAAAGACCAGGTTGCCGGGGTGGCCATACGTTGCTGCGGCCTCTGAAGCAGCGGTGTAGATGCTCTCCATGATTCCCTGCAACTTGGAGTCTACCTCCTCAAACGTCCAGGAAAGGTGCTCGGCGTTCTGGGACATCTCAAGACCGGAAACAGCTACGCCACCTGCGTTTGCAGCCTTGCCAGGTGCAAAGAAGACGCCGTTTTCGATGAGGTAATTGGTTGCCTCGAGGGTGGTTGGCATGTTAGCGCCCTCAACGACGTACTTGGTGCCGTTAACAACAAGTTTCTGCACGTCAGCAAGCTCGAGCTCGTTCTGAGTTGCGCATGGCATGGCGATGTCGCACTTCTGGCTCCAAGGACGCTCGCCTGGGAAGAAAGTAGCGGAAGGACGTGCGTCGGCGTACTCCTTGATGCGTGCGCGACGAACCTCCTTGACGTCTTTCAGCAGCTCAACGTCAATACCCTCAGGGTCATAGACATAACCTGAGGAGTCAGATACGGTCACCACGGTTGCTCCCAGTTGCTGTGCCTTCTGGGCAGCGTAGGTAGCAACGTTTCCGGAGCCGGAGATGCAGACCGTTTTGCCCGCGAGCGAATCGTTCTTATCGGCAAGCATGTGGGTGAGGAAGTAAACCGCGCCGTAGCCGGTTGCCTCGGTGCGAGCGAGGGAGCCGCCAAAGGAGAGGCCTTTGCCGGTCAGGACGCCGGTCCACTCATTGCGAAGGCGCTTGTACTGGCCAAACATGTAGCCGATCTCGCGCGCCCCAGTGCCAATGTCACCAGCTGGAACGTCGGTGTTTGGACCAATGTGACGAGCAAGCTCGGTCATAAAGGACTGGCAAAACGCCATAATCTCACGGTCAGACTTGCCCTTTGGATCGAAGTCAGAACCGCCCTTGCCGCCGCCCATTGGAAGCGTGGTCAGAGAGTTTTTGAAGATTTGCTCAAAGCCAAGGAACTTCAAGATAGACAGGTTAACTGTTGGATGGAGACGAAGGCCGCCCTTGTAAGGTCCAATTGCGGAGTTAAACTCGATGCGGTATCCGCGATTAACCTGAACGTTGCCAGCGTCGTCAATCCAGGGGACGCGGAACATAACAATGCGCTCTGGCTCAACAAGACGCTCGAGCAATGCGACTTTCTCGAACTCTGGATGAGCATCAAGTGCAGGCTGGATGGTGGTAAGAACTTCTTTTGCTGCCTGGATAAACTCAGGCTGATCTGCGTAACGCTCTTCAAGCTGTGCGATTACCTTAGATGAATAGCTCATGAAACCCCTTTCGAAGTGGTTACGAATAGCATAGTCATCCAATGTTTCGATTACATAACAAAATAAAAAAATCTGATAGACAAAAATTAGTTCAAAAAAGATTGCAATTTATTCTTGCTCTTGGGCGATTTGTCACCTATACTTTTCTCTCGGCTCGGGGTGTAGCGCAGCTTGGTAGCGCAACTGCTTTGGGAGCAGTGGGTCGCTGGTTCGAATCCAGTCACCCCGACCATTTTTTCTTTTTGCTTTACCCTTGCGGCGGTAGTTCAATTGGTAGAGCATCAGCCTTCCAAGCTGACTGTTGCGGGTTCGAGCCCCGTCCGCCGCTCCATAAAATTTCCTATTTTAAATTATCTCCTATTCAAAGCATAATTCTGAATATTTATCCCGCCTCTTGTTTCTTCATGGGTGCTGATGGTTTTTTAGACGAGTCAGCGATTTTTTCCACGGTTATCTCTGTTTTCACAGACATTTTATTAGCAATTTTCTTCTTTACTTGTCATGATCAACTTTTGATTTATTAAATTGAATATTCATGCAATAAAATTCATTTCCATGAATACGTAATTTTTGCGCTCAAAATTATGTGCCGAAAAAGGTAAAAAACGCGTTTAGTTGGAAATGAAAGGTCGTGTCCCGAAAAGTGGTGTAAGCAAGCATTTCAGGTGTTTAAAAGAAGTGCGGTTATTTCCTAAAATATAGTCACCACAACCAATTCAGAAAGG
>JAGZUI010000011.1:0-39610 GCA_018380095.1 Atopobium sp. | reverse complement strand
AAACACACCTAAGTCGGATAATCTGTTAAAAAGACGTATACATTACGCTGAAAATACCTCAATCATGCAGATTATCGTCATTAGGTGTGTAAAATGCCCGCATCTGAGCAGAATATCCGACTTAGGTGTGTTCCTTAGGTGCGGAATTTACCTATAGTTAAATCTTTTATATGACGCTATTCATTTTCTAGCATATTAGATGAAGTTTATGCATAGAGATGCATACCAGGTAGTGCGACCGCCTAGCTGCCTGGCTATCTTGATTAAGAACATATCGATCCTTCAGCAGAACTTACCAAAGCTGCGCTATTTTGTGCGCCAGGCCTAAAAGCCGACGCTAATACGCTACAGAATCATAATCACCCGCATATGAACTGCCTCCCATTTCTTTGACATAAGAAATGGGAGGCAGTTCATAGGAGGCTCTTTTTGGTTGTGGCATTAGCTAGAGATAATGTCATTTAGTATTGATTTCCAATTAGACGGTACTCCCATGACACGATTTCTAATTGCTTCATCTTGAGGAAAATTTTGGAGAATAGATTCTAGTGTTTCGTCATGTTCTAAATTGAAATCTGATATAAGTACTTCAATCATTGTCATAAAACCAAAGATATGCTTTTTATTATTTTCAATTGGTTGCCATTTTTTATTTTGAGGCAATTTTGGTTTAATATCGTAAACACGGTTATACATACGAGCATGATGCGCTGATAAATTCCTAACAACATTTAGACTTTTAAGCCACGATCCGAGTTGCGCTGTAGTTAGGCCACATTTTTCAGACATTGCAATTTGAGCATCATTGGGAGACATTTGATAAAGATGTGACAGCATACCCCAATCCATTATTTCTACGGCGGCCCAGATAGGGAGAATTCCCCCATAATGCTCTTTATGATGTTTGACAAATTGTTCTTTGGAGTCGGAAAGAGCTTTATTGTAACGTTTGATCCATTGGCTGTAGTATTTTTTGTTTAGAGCGCAAGTTCCCAATGAGTTTGGTTTTAGATAAATTTGCTCATCGCACTTACCTAATTCATGACCAATTAAGGTTCTAAAAGCAATTTCAATTTTTGATAACTGATTGAATAAATACATCCTGAGACGCATGTCGTAGTTGTACAACTCAAGAATATCCTGAAATGAAATTTTTCGAATAAACTTACTATGTTTTTTGTCCATAAAAGGATACCAATATCCACTCAGTCTGTAGTAGTTGATGGTGGACAATATTGTTTCTGCCATTTGAGGGTCATCGATAATCATGCCTCGGTCTTTTAATATACAGACCTGATCAGCATAGGTTTTAAAACTTTTTATTAGATGAGCTTCAGACATATAATCACCTTTATAAAAAGTAGGACCGGCCCTGGACTATGCAAAAGCTATAGCGGAACCGGTCATGTTGAAATAATTATACAGGGTTTTATCTATATACAAATTTAAGATTTCAGCTTAACAAAAAATTCATAGTGCAAAACGGGCAGCTTGCGGTCTATTTAAGCTGCTTCTGCAGGTTAACGTTAGAAGTCTGAGAACGAAGGTTTTCTCGCCATTTTGTATGTATTAAGTACAGAATTCGAGTGATTTAAGGCAAATTTTTTTCCTGTTTAAACAGTCGCTACATAAAAGTTTTGCGGGGTTAGGACTCGCGCTGTTTGCGGGCGTGGCTTGGCGTATAGTTATAGAGTTACAAGAGAAAAATAGAGGCGTTCTAGAGGGCGTTTTACGCCGAGAAGAGTGTTTATGCTTGCTATAAAAAATGAAACAAACGTGGTGCTTGCGGTTGATACGTCGACGGACATGCTGGCGTGTACGGTCGCGCGTCTGACCAGGCGCGATGCCGCTGCGGCGGCCGCAGACGGCGGGTTCGACGTTGAGGTACTTGCGTCAACGGATCATCTGTGTCGTCGCCAGGCAAACGTGGAGCTTGTGGGTTCGGTCCAGGAGGCACTTGACGCTGCTGGCCTAACTATGGCTGATGTTGACGCTGTTATCGCAGGTAGAGGACCTGGCTCGTTCACGGGTGTCCGCATTGGCGTAGCTACCGCAAAGGGTATTGCATGCGGCTCTGGCCTGCCACTTTACGGCGCAAGCGCGCTTGACGCTATGGCGTTTAGCGCGTGGAAGGCGGGCGTTCGCGGTATCGTTGGCGTCGTTGCAGACGCCATGCGCGGCGAGGTCTATCCGGGCATCTACCTGCTGGATAATGACGGAGCACATAGAACGTTCCCGGTGGAGACCGTTCTCAAGGCAGACGCTTGTGTGGAGGAGTGGTCGAGCAGGACTGATAAGGACCAGCTCACGCTTACGGGCAATGGCTTATTGAAGTACCGTGAGCGTTTTGAGCGCGCGGGCTTCTCGACATACACCGATGAAGCAACGTGGTTCCCAACAGGAGAAGGCCTGGTACGCGCGGTGTGCATGCCTGAGTATCAGCAGGCGGGCGCGGGCGATCCGGCGCTGGTGCTGCCCATTTACACGCGACTTTCGGACGCGGAGGAGTCGGAGCGCAAGCGTTTGGGCCTGAAGGAGCCGACAACGGTGGCTCTGACCGGCGTGGATGATGCGCTGGCCGACATTCACCTGCAGCTTCGTCCGATGACGGTGAACGATCTGGATCAGGTGGCGGAGCTTGAGGCGGCAACGTATGCTGACGCCGCGCATTCGGCCTGGTCAAAGCAGACGTTCTATGACGAGCTCTCGGGCGTGGGGCGCAGCTGGTGGCTGGCTCACGACCGCGGAACGGTCATTGGCTTTGCGGGCGGTCGCCTGGCAGGAGCTCAGTTTGAGGTGGAAGAAGTGGTGGTCACGCCTGAGCGTCGCCGCCAGGGAATTGCATCCAAGCTGGTAGAACGCGTGGCGTACGATGCTCAGATGCTGGGTGCGTCTGCGATTACTCTTGAGGTGGAGGAAGACAACACTCCAGCTCAGGGCGCCTATAGCAAGCTGGGATTTGCCGAGGTTGGTCGTCGCCCGGGATATTACGGTCCAGATTGCGCGGCGCTTTTGATGACGGCGCAGCTGCCTTTGGCGGTTGGCGCTGGCTTTGAGGCGAGAAACCCTGAACCTCACGCATCAGTGCGTCCGTGGCCTATTGTTGCAGGAGAGCGCTCTGAAGAGACGCTTGCGGCACTGCGCGAGGCAGGGGATTTGATTCTCAGCCTGGAGTCCTCGTGCGACGAGACCGCCATGTGCATCATGGATTCACATGGCGTGGTCTGCGCAAACGTTGTCGCAACGCAAATTGACTTCCACGCTCGCTTTGGCGGCGTCGTGCCCGAGATTGCTTCTCGCAAGCATACCGAGGCTATTGTGGGTCTCTTCGAGGAGACCATGGCCCGCGCGGGCGCGCACTTTGGATGCGACACGCTAGTGCCGTCTGACCTGGCCGCCGTTGGTGTTACTGCAGGTCCTGGCCTTGTCGGCGCGCTTGTTGTAGGCGTGGCGTTTGCCAAGGGCTTCTGCGTGGCCACTGACCTGCCGCTTATTCCCGTTCATCACCTGGAAGGTCACCTGCTGGCCAACCTGTTTGAGACGCCTGACCTGGAGCCTCCGTTTGTGGCAAGCCTGGTCTCGGGCGGCAATACTATGCTGGTACACGTGCGTGCCTGGGGAGATTACGTGGTCATGGGCTCCACTATTGACGATGCCGTGGGCGAGGCCTTTGACAAGGTTGCTAAGGCGCTGGGTCTGGGTTATCCGGGTGGTCCCGTAATCAGCAAACTTGCAGCTCAGGGCAACCCTAAGGCCATCCACTTCCCGCGCGCAATGATGCACAGCGGCGACTATTCCTTTAGTCTCTCCGGCCTAAAGACCGCCGTTATCACCTACATTGAGGGCGAGAACCGCGCAGGTAGAGCAATCAATCTGCCAGACTTGGCCGCTTCGTTTGAGCAAGCAGTTATTGACGTGCAGGTTGCAAAGGCTAAAACCGCTGTTGAGGAGACGGGCGTCTCCGATTTCTGCGTGGGCGGCGGCGTTGCCGCAAACCCCGCACTCAGAGCTGCATATAAGGAAACCTTTGGTCGTATGGGCGTTCGAGTAACGGTGCCTCCGATGTCAGTTTGCGGCGACAACGCCGCAATGATTGCCGTCGGCGCACTTCGCAGCTACCGTACGCAGGGTTTCTCGCCATTGACCTTGGATGCAAACCCCAACGCGCAGCTGGGATCGTGGTCGTCGGATGCGGCGCCCGTTGTCCCAAGCGGCATGTAAGGAGGCCATTGTGCAAGACGGATTCATCAAAGTTGCAAGTATCACGCCGCGCGTCCGCGTGGCCGACGTGGCGTTTAACGTGGAGAGCTGCCTAGCGGCCATCGAAGAAGCCGCAGGTAATTGCGGTGCCAAGGTGGTCGTACTGCCCGAGCTTTGTATCACGGGCTACACCTGCGAGGACCTGTTCTGGCAGGATGCGCTCCTGGACGCTGCCGAGCGCGGCTTGGTTTCCATTGCCGCCCGCACGGCCGACGTCGACGCGTTGCTGCTGCTAGGCCTGCCTGTTCGCGTGGCCGGCAAGCTCTACAACTGCGCTGCCGTTCTCTTTAGGGGAGAGCTTTTGGGCCTGGTGCCCAAGCGCTACGTGCCCATGTACAACGAGTTTTACGAGGGTCGTCACTTTGTTTCCGGCCCCAAGACCGTTACCAGCGTGGACTTTGGCCTGCTTGGCGAGGTGCCGTTTGGTACCAACCAGCTGTTTGCGTGCGACACCATCCCTGAGCTGGTCGTGGGCGCGGAGATCTGCGAGGACCTCTGGGTGCCCATGCCGCCGTCAAACGCGCATGCTGTCGCCGGCGCCACGCTGATCTGCAACTTGTCCGCGTCGCCCGCGCTGGCTGGCAAGTCCGCGTACCGTCGTCAGCTGGTTGCACAGCAGAGCGCACGTCTGATCTGCGGCTACGTTTACGCTAGTGCAGGTGAGGGCGAGTCTACGACTGATTTGGTTTTCTCGGGTCATGATCTTGTTGTCGAGAATGGCCGTGTGCTCGCCGACTCTGGCGTGTTTGGCGAGGGTATTGCCGTGTCCGAGATTGACGTGCTGTCGCTGGCGGCTGACCGCAGGCGCACGTCGACGTTTGAGGTTGCTCCGACGCCGGAGGATTACAAGCACCTGACCACGTATTTCTCGCTGGAGTTTGATGGCGAGGGTGAGGGTGACGACGAACTTGCAATCCGCACGCCCCTGACCAGGTACGTTGATCCGCATCCGTTTGTGCCCGCGATGGATGACGCTCGCGCAGTACGCTGCGAGGAGATTCTGTCGATTCAGGCTCACGGTTTGGCTTCAAGACTGGCACACACCGGCTCTGACCACGCGGTTATTGGCATTTCGGGAGGACTTGACTCTACGCTGGCCCTTCTCGTCACGGTGCGAGCGTTTGACCAGCTGGGATACGACCGCTCGGGCATTGTAGCTGTGACGATGCCGGGATTTGGCACCACGGATCGCACGTACACTAACGCGATTGAGCTGGTGCAGTCGCTTGGCGCCGACCTGCGCGAGATTTCCATTGTGGATTCCGTGCTGCAGCACTTTGCCGACATCGGCCACAACCAGGACGTTCACGACGTTGTGTACGAAAACGCCCAGGCTCGCGAACGCACGCAGATTCTGATGGACGTTGCCAACCAGGTGAGCGGCATGGTCATTGGCACGGGCGACCTTTCCGAGCTGGCGCTTGGTTGGGCAACGTATAACGGTGACCAGATGTCCATGTACGGCGTAAATGCTTCGGTACCAAAGACGCTGGTCAGGTACCTTGTTGATTACTGCGCAGACGCTTATGAGGAGCAGGGCGAGGACGAAATTGCTCACGTTTTGCGCGACGTTCTGGACACACCGGTTTCTCCTGAGCTGCTGCCATCCGCGGCAGACGGTTCCATTGAGCAGAAGACGGAGGACCTGGTTGGCCCATACGAGTTGCACGATTTCTTCTTGTTCCAGGTGCTTCGTCACGGAAGTGGTCCACTCAAGGTTCTACGTCTTGCCGAGTGTGCGTTTGGTACAGGCACTAACCAGGAGATTTACGACCACGAGACTATCGTGCGCTGGCTGAAGGTGTTCTATCGCAGGTTCTTCTCGCAGCAGTTTAAGCGCTCGGCAATGCCCGACGGACCAAAGGTTGGTTCGGTTTCGCTGTCTCCGCGCGGCGACCTGCGCATGCCATCCGACGCTTCTAGCTCGCTCTGGCTCTCTGAACTGGAGAGTTTGGACGCGTAAGCGCGCGCGATAGCGCGTAGCGCGGCATGCGACGATAGATCGTAGCGGGGCAGATCGTAGCGCGGCAGAGCGTATCGGGGTAGGACGTAGCTCTTAGGTGTTCAGTACCCGGCTATTCATGTATATGAATAGCGGGGTACTTTTATGCAGGTTGATTTTTGCTACGAGTAGGGAAGAGATGGTTTTGGCCCAAAAATGACCCCGAAGTGGTAAAAAATGCGTTTAGTTGGAGTTTACAGAAATTGTGTGATTCTATGCATCAAATCTACCTGGTGTTTTGTTCTGGATAAAAAATCAGAAATCTGGATAGAATTTTCTACCTGCCAAAACGTGGGTGCATTTTTTCTGAATATTCCATTTCATTTCCAACTAAACGCGTTTTTTACCCAAAATGGACCCCGCCAAAGAGGTGCTCATTTTTCCTATGCAAAATCACGAATATCACTAGCAGAATATGCACGCAGCGAATATTTGCACCAAAAATTATGCTAATGGCAAGAAATCGCAGGTGGATACCACCTGGCGCTCGCACCTGCCAACACAAACCGCGTCTACCAGTAGCTCAGCAGCTTCGCGCGCCCGCACGCGCCCGCACGCAGCCCGCACGTCGCCCGCGCTCTGCCCGAACCCACCAGCCCGCGCATAACCGTTGACGGCTTATACTGCACGCCTACAGAAAATCTAAGTCGGTTTTGTAAGATTTTCACAATATTTCGTATAAATTGTTTTCCCGTGTGGAATAACTAATAGCGTTGGAAAAGGGCGCTTGGCGCCAATATCGGGCTTGGCCCGAAAGGGAGGTTTTCATTATGAATTTGAAGCCACTTGGAGATCGTGTTCTGGTAAAGCCTGCTCCAAAAGAGGAGAAGACATCCTCTGGTCTCTACATTGCATCCGCAGCACAGGAGCTTCCTCAGCGTGGCGAGGTCCTCGCAGTTGGAACTGGCAAGCTTGATCAGAATGGCAATCGCATCGCTCTTGATGTTAAAGTCGGCGACCAGGTATTTTATGGTAAGTTCGGCGGCACTGAGGTCAAGGTAGACGACCAGGAGCTTCTGCTTCTTCGTGCTGACGACATCCTTGCAGTCCTCGAGGACTAATCGCTCGTAGCTCGTTTGCTCGTAGCTCGTTTGTTCGCGGCTCGTCCGCTCACAGCTTAGTCGCTTGCAGCTTGTTCGTCCGCTTTTTACTTGTAAGTTCAGCTATTTTGGAGGAATACCATGGCTAAAGATATCGATTTTGGCACCGACGCTCGTGCCAAGCTTGCTAAGGGCGTAAACACCCTGGCAGATGCCGTAACCACCACTCTTGGACCTAAGGGTCGCTACGTTGCTCTGCAGCGTTCTTACGGCGCACCAACCATCACCAACGACGGCGTTTCCGTTGCTCGCGAGATTGAGCTCAAGGACCCAGTAGAGAACATGGGTGCTCAGCTGGTCAAAGAGGTTGCAACCAAGACTAACGATACCGTCGGTGACGGTACCACCACCGCAACCCTGCTTGCACAGGTCATCGTTAACGAGGGCCTTCGCAACGTTGCTGCTGGTGCAAACCCAATCGCAATTCGCCGCGGTATCGACAAGGCCGTTGAGGCTGTCGTCGCTCAGATGAGGGGCATCGCTAAGGAGGTTTCAACTAAGCAGCAGATTGCTTCCGTTGGTACCATTTCCGCAGGTGACCCAGTCATCGGTGGCAAGATTTCCGACGCTATGGACGTTGTCGGCAAGGACGGTGTCATCACCGTTGAGGAGTCCCAGACCTTCGGCATCGACATCGACACTGTTGAGGGTATGCAGTTTGACAAGGGTTACGTTTCCCCTTACTTCGCAACCAACAACGAGACTCTCACCGCTGAGCTGGACAATCCTTACATCCTCATGACCGATAACAAGATTTCCTCCATTCAGGATATCCTGCCTATCCTTGAGGCTGTCCAGAAGCAGGGTGCACCTCTGCTCATCATGGCTGAGGACGTCGACGGCGAGGCTCTGACCACCCTCATTCTCAACAAGCTCCGCGGCGTTCTGAACGTCTGCGCAATCAAGGCTCCTGCATACGGCGACCGTCGTAAGCGCATGCTTGAGGACATCGCTGTTCTCACCGGCGGCCAGGCAGTCATCAAGGAGCTCGGTGTCAATCTCAACGAGATCAGCGCAGAGATGCTCGGTCGCGCTAAGTCCGTCAAGGTTACCAAGGAGACCACAACCATCGTTGGTGGCGCTGGTTCCAAGGACGCAATCGATGACCGTATCACCCAGATCAAGGCTGAGATTGAGAACACCACCTCTGACTTTGACCGCGAGAAGCTCCAGGAGCGTCTTGCTAAGCTCGCCGGCGGCGTTGCAGTCATCAAGGTTGGCGCAGCTACCGAGGTTGAGCTCAAGGAGATCAAGCACCGCATCGAGGACGCACTTCAGGCAACTCGCGCAGCTGTCGAGGAGGGCATTGTCGCAGGTGGCGGCGTCTCCTTCCTGGCTGCTTCCTCTGTCCTCGACAGCGTTCAGACCTCTGACGCAGACGAGAAGATCGGCGTTGAGATCATCCGCAAGGCACTTGAGGCTCCAGTCCGCACCATCGCTAACAACGCTGGCTTCGAGGGCAGCGTAGTTGTTGAGAAGATCAAGGCACTCCCAACCGGCCAGGGTCTTGACTCCGCTTCTGGCCAGTACGGTGACATGATTGAGATGGGCGTTCTTGACCCAGTTAAGGTCACCCGCACCACACTCCAGAATGCAGCTTCCGTTGCATCCCTCATCCTCATCACCGAGGCAACTGTTTCCGAGATGCCAAAGGACACCACCATCGAGGAGTCCATTTCTCGCGCAGCTGCTCAGGGCGGCCAGGGCGGCATGTACTAATCCGCACCTCCAAGGAACTTCAATCGGGTCCAGCCTCTCGCTGGGCCCGATTTTTTTGCCGCTGCGCCCACTTGGCGAGAAACCCGTCTTGTTGTGGGTGAGAAACCCGTCTAGTCGTGGGCGAGAAACCCGTTTTGTCGTAACTGCAACGTTTTCCCTCTCAGCGTCCATTAATCGAAATCGTATGAATGTGACGTCATTTGAGCGGAATTATTGGTCGCTACAGGTTAAAATGTTTATTTGCGACCACGGCCATACCGTCGCTGCGACTGTGACTACGCCGCAACTGCACCCGCGGCCAGCACGCCGCTGCGACCGCATCGTTAATCCGCAACGCGCCAAAGGAGAGGAGGCACCATGGCTCAGAACCAGAATCGTAACGAGGAGCGAGATTTTCTCGACGACCTCATTGATATCCAGGACTCCCTCCAGGTGCTCTCTAACCCGCTCGACGCGCTGATGGGAAGCCTGTCTATTGACCCAAATACGGACAAACCGTTCGAGCCAATGGACTACAAGGAAATCCCCTGGTCAAACGCTAATCGCTGCCTGAGGTGCGCCTCGGGAAAAGCCGAGGCATGTTCTCGCTGTCTTGACGTTTGCCCAGCTAATTGCATTGATATCCACAACCAGTCCGTGCGCATCGACGACGAGGCTTGCCTTCAGTGCGGCCTCTGTGTTGCCGCGTGTCCAACCGAGACGTTTAACACGCGCCGCCATACGTCCCGCATGCTGTATGACCAGGTAGCTCGCGCGGCTTCCGCGTACGAGCAGTGCTACATTACCTGCACTCGAGCTCTGGCGAGAAAACCTGAGGGCAACGAGATTTGCTTGCCTTGCGTGGGTATGCTCTCGGCCGACATTTGGTTCTCGATCCTTACGGACTTTGACAACGTAAGTGTTTACCTGCCACTGGGCGTTTGCGACCGTTGTCGCACCACCACTGGCGAGGAAGCATATACCCAGGCCATCGCAACTGCTGAGGAGTGGACGGGTGCCACGGTTGGCCTCGAGGTCGATGGCAACAACCTCAACCACAACTTCACGCGTGCTTACATCCGTTCTCAGTTCATCTCCAACGCGATGAACGGTGCAGAACGCCTGGTATCTGCTTCGACGCCTGTTCTTGCGGGCGCCAAAGCAATCGCTGACCGCATCAACTCGCACGCTCGCTCTCTGGATAAGCTTCAGACGCAGCTTGATGACGTGATGGGCCTGCGCACCACCGACATGAGGCAGTCCATGCTCACGCAGGATCGCCGTCTGGTCATGGGCGCACTTCAGCACGACCCAGACCTGGCTCCTTACGTGAAGCTCGAGGCTCCTATTTGGGATTCCAGCAAGTGCACGGTTTGCGGAGACTGCAAAAACACCTGCACAACGCATGCAATCGACATCGATGAGCGCGGCAAGCTGACCATCAAGATGCCGTTCTGCGTCAACTGCGGCGCCTGTGAAATTGTCTGCCCAGAGCCTGGTGCGCTTACGATGGTGCCGATGAACACCTCTGAGCTGGTTGTTCGCGACCGCAAGGCCGAGGAGACCGAGCGTCTTGAGGCTTTGGCTCGTCGTAAGGCTCGCTTCTTTTTTGACACCGGCAAGGAGCAGCTCAAACACCTGGCGGATTCGATTACCGAGGACTCAGACGAGAGTTCTACCGCCGCTGCACAGGAGCCTCCAAAAGAGGATAATGGGGAGTAGCAAGCAGCTGCGTACACAGCACAACGCTTCTAGCTCCACGTTTTTCTCGCGAGAAACGCAATTAACTGTAACCGTCCACCGACAACAAGAGGACTCACATGTCGCTTTCAATTGGTATCGTTGGCCTGCCAAACGTTGGTAAATCCACGCTGTTCACCGCGCTGACCCGCAAGGGTGGCCTGGCCGCAAACTATCCGTTTGCCACCATCGACCCTAACGTGGGCATCGTTGACGTGCCCGACGCAAGGCTCCAGAAGCTGGCCGAGATTGTCAATCCTGGTCGTATCATGCCTGCAACTGTTGAATTTGTGGACATCGCTGGCCTGGTCAAGGGCGCAAACGAGGGCGAGGGCCTGGGCAATCAGTTCCTGGCAAACATCCGCAACACCGATGCTATCTGCGAGGTTGTTCGTTACTTCAAAGATCCCGACGTCATTCACGTTGAGGGTCGCGTCAATCCTGACGAGGACGTTGACATCATCCAGACGGAGCTCATCCTTGCTGACCTGGGCACCATTGAGCGCGCCCTGCCTAAGCTGGAGAAAGAGGCCAAGCGCGATAAGGACCTCCAGCCCAAGCTCAACGTGGCAAAGCGCCTTCAGGAGTGGCTCAACGAGGGTAATCGTGCCGCTGACATGGAGATGACCGACGAGGAGCGCCTGGCTGCTCGCGATCTTTTCCTGCTTACTATGAAGCCAATCCTGTACGTCGCAAACGTCGACGAGGACATGCTTACCGAGCCGGCTCCTGTTATTAACGGCGTTCAGTCCATCCCTGTCTGCGCAGGTGTCGAGGCTGAGCTTGCTGACCTTGATCCAGAGGAGGCTGCAGAGTATCTGGAGTCCCTGGGACTTGAGCACTCCGGCCTGGAGACGCTTGCTCAGGCAGCATACAAGCTGCTTGGCCTGCAGAGCTACTTCACCGCTGGTCCCATGGAGGTCAGGGCTTGGACCGTCCGCATTGGCGCAAAGGCTCCCGAGGCCGCCGGCGTCATCCACTCCGACTTTGAACGCGGCTTCATCAAGGCCGAAGTTGCCAGCTACAACGATTACGTGGAGCTGGGCGGCGAGGCTGGCTGCAAGACCGCAGGCAAGCTGCGCATCGAGGGCAAGGAGTACGTGGTCGAGGACGGCGACGTCATGCACTTCCGCTTCAATGTCTAAGCCACAAAACTGCTGACAGTAAACGTAAAACGGGCGAGAAGATCGGTCTTCTCGCCCGTTTTTGTGTGGGGTGGGGTGGCGACGCGGGTCACACGCTGCGCGTTGCGGGTTGCGAGCCGCTGCAAGCCGCTGCGAGCCGCTAGCGCTTAGGAGCCTGATCGGTGCCCAGGACCACGGTAATGTCCACGTCAGTTGGGTAGGAACCGTCGTTTGCCTTGATGTTGGCGGTAGGGATGTCCAGCGCTTTTGCAACGCCAACGGCCTTTGCCAGGCCCGTACGCGTGCCGTCGTAGACAATAATCGAGTCGGTTGGATGTTCCAGAGAGCTGTCGGCGTAGGCGGTGTAACCCTTAGTCTTCAGGATGCCAGCCTTTTGAGCTGCAAGTCCTTGAACGTCGGTGCCATTGAGCACGGCAACTTCACCGGTATAGTCAGGCTTGATGCTGTCGATGGCTGAAGGGTCTCCTCCGACGGTGCCCACAACGCCTGTGGTTTCGTCAGCGCTTGCATCCTCCAGAGGAGGCAGCGCCTGGTTTACACGGTCCATCATGGTCTTCCACGCGCTCTTATCGACAATCTCGTACCACACGTCATCAATGAGCTCGGACGTTGTTGGCGTGCGCGCGGAATACATATCCTTGGAGGTGTCCATGCCCCTAAACGACATGGCCAAGCCTACGATATCGGTAACATTTAAGTCAGTGGTTACGCTTTCGGCCATGGTGGACACGGCACCCGACATAGAAACGGGGTCCAGTTGCAGGACCTTCTTGGCAATGGCCGTCAGAATCATGCGCTGATTAGCGGCACGGTAGAAGTCGCCGGCGCCGTAATTGTCGTACGCATGACGACTGCGAGAAAGGCCAAGCGCTTGCTGGCCGTTGAGCTGCTGCTCGCCCGCAGGCAGGTCGATGCCCGAGTATTGCATGTCGGAAACAGCAACAGGCAGGTTGACCGTAATGCCGCCGATGGAGTCCACAATCTTGGTGAACGACTCAAAGTCTACCTCGGCATAGTGCGAGATGTTGACGTTTGCCAGCTTGGAAACGGCCTCGACCATTCCGGATGCGCCGCCATAGCTGTATGCGGAGTTAATCTTTTGCTTTCCGTGTTCTCCCAGGTCAACCATAGTGTCTCGGGGGATGGAGATCAGGGTAATCTTCTTGTTCTTAGGGTCTACGCGAGCCAAAATAATAGTGTCGGCGCGGAAGTTTGCGTCGGAATCACCCCAGTTCTCTGCACGCCCCTCGTCCTTATCCACACCCAGAAGTAGCATGTAGAATGGGTCAGATGGAGCAACCTGTACCAGTGTGGCCTGCAGGTTTGCGTCCAAGCCTTGTCGGAGCTTTGAGTTGGTATCCAACATCCACCACGCAAACGCTACGCCCGCTACCAGCAACAACGTGCCCAGAATGCCGGCAAAGATCTTAAGACCACGACCGCGAGAAGACCCTTGGCGCTTCTTGGAATATGCGCCCACACCTTCGGCGCGAGAAGGCGCATGGCTGACGGCACCCGCTCGATGTGCAGCGAAGTGGGTGTGTTTTTGCTGCTGAGCTGGAGCTTCTTCAGGCCAGTCATCGCCAACGTTGGTCTGGCCAATGAGAGGCTCGCGAGTAAACCTGGAGCCGTGGGATTCGTGATTGTTGCGTGCAGAACTTGCACCTGCGCTTCGAACGCTGCCCAGCGTGCGAGGCTGATATGCGCCCTGATTATAAGCGTCATAATCGTCCTGTGCGAAGTCCTCTGTATCGTACTCAGGGGTATCTTCGTACCTATCACGGCCGTTGTTTCCGCGATTCTGAGATGAATGTGACCTTCTGGCCATTGGGGCTCCTTTGTGTTTAATCTGCGTTTTGCCCAATGCGTTTTGTCAAACATCTACTATACGCAATTTTGCGTCTTCGTGCTGCATAGAAACAAACCTGCCACAAAAAATCCCCGCTTCAACGTGTGAAGCGGGGATGTGTGCGAGAAGTTCGTGGAGCTTGTCGCGAGAAGTACGAGCAACTTTTGCTCATGGCGTTACTTACTGCGCAACGTTGCCTTACTTACGACGATCCTTCAGAGCATAGCCAAGCGTGGTAATAACGCTGCCCAAGGTAGCTACTGCAACAAGAGCAATCTCGGAGAAGTCGCCAGTCTCTGGAAGCTTTGGCTGCTTCTTCTTTGGCTTCTTTGGAGTCTCTGATGGGGGAGTTGATGGTGGTGTATTTGGTGGGGTAGTAGGAGGAGTGTTTGGTGGAATCTCGGTGTTGGTAACCGTGAAGCCATCAGTCTGGTTGCCCGAGACTGCGCTGGTATATCCAGCAGGAACGTTCTCTTCTACTACGGTGTAAGCAATAACGTGACCGTCTGTTGCATCGTTGCGGAGAAGACCGCTAAATGTTGCAGCCCAGTTATTGGTCTGGTCAAGAGTGACTGTCTCGGTGCTAGCAACGCCGTCTTTGTAGAGCCTGACGGTAACAGGACCGCCGACAGTTCCCAC
Organism: Atopobium sp.; assembly: GCA_018380095.1. GTDB lineage: Bacteria > Actinomycetota > Coriobacteriia > Coriobacteriales > Atopobiaceae > Lancefieldella. The sequence goes on along the minus strand of JAGZUI010000011.1, from coordinate 25,177 downwards.
CCATGTCTTGTTAACTTGTACGTCAACTGTTGGGGTTTTCTCGTCTTCAACGGTCTTAATAACGCCGGTGGTTGCAGAAACAGTGAGGTTATACGTATCGGTATTGAGCTGGTAGCCAGCAGGAGCGGTAATCTCCTGAACGTTGTAGGTGCCAGCAGGGAGCTTCTCGGTGGTAGCGGTGCCATCTTCACCAGTGGTAATAGTCCAGGTCTTGGATGGATCAGTGGTGCTGGTCACCTTAAAGACTGCACCCGCAAGCTTGGTGTTGTGGTCGTTCTTATCCACCTTGATGATGCGGATACGAGCGATGATGGTAGAAGTACCTTCTCCGCCGGAAGTTGCGTTGCGATATACCCAATCGGAGCGGTACTCAGGGTTGTCAGAGTACATGGTAATGAGGTTACGCAGGGCAACACCAGGTACATAGGTGGTGCGATAGGTGAACTTAAAGCTCTGACCGTTGCTGAGGTCTATGCCAGAAAGGTCAAGATCAAACGACTGTCCATCAGGAGAAATGGTGAGCATACCTGGGGTAATAGGGATGCGAGTTGCAGTTCCTGGAATGGTTGAGCCGTACTCATCAAAGCGAGCGCTCCAAAGCTCAAAGGTTCCTGGAACATAGGTAATCTCGGAAGGAAGGTCGCCGCCTCCCTGGTCGGATAGCTGGTCGTGTAGACGGACGTTGTGGAAGTTACCACCAGAGTAGTTGATGCGGCCGGTCCACTGAATCTCGTTTGCGTTGCCCTCAATAATCTTGCCCCACTTGGAGAGGAATTCAGTACCAATGGTACCAGGAGCGGTGACGTCAAACGTTACAGGAACAGGGCTGCCAGAGACAGTAAAGATAAAAGACTTACCGGTACCTGTCTGAACACGCTGTGAATCAATGGTAAAGCCAAGTCGAGCGGTACCGCGCAGGTCAGTGTGGTTGTTAACGTAGTTGGTAAAGACAACACGCATGTTTCCACCAAAACCATCAGTACCAGGGGTGACGTGAGCTACTGCCATGACCTCGCCGGTTGCTGCATCGGTGATGTTAAAGGTAGACGCAGGATGAGCTGCGGTAAACCTCATCTCGTTAGGGAGCGTGACGTCAAAGTAATCTCCCGGCTCTACGTTAGCGTTTGCAGAGGCGTCCCACGTCATAGCAATGGCATACACATTTGCCTTGTTAACAACGGTAGTTGGATTGCCAAAACGATCTTCAACTCTAAAGCTTGTAATGGTTGCGACAACCGCTTTAGGGGTGCCTGTAGCAGCTTCAGTGCTTGCAGTCTCAGCAAAAGCTGATTTTGCAGCAAGCGGAAGCGCCAGGACCAGCATGAAGACAAAACTTAACAGCTTAAACAGTCGTTTGTTCATCAGGACTCCTTTGCAATAGATACGTCTATTCTCACCTATTACAAAGAGAATTTATTTGAGATTCTGTATATATTTATATCGCTTTTTTAAAGTTCAAATATTTATGCAGGTACAAGGAATTTATCGGTTCAATTTCTGATACCTTTTAAATAAAAGTACAGCTAAATTCACAGGTTCTTCACAATTGTTCACAACGAACATTCCACACTATGTGCAGCTTAACGTAATAAAAATGGATAAATATTACTCCTAATAAATCTAAATGCTGGACATTAGTCACTTTTTATACGTGATTCCGAATAGGTCATTTTTCTGTATGCAATTAAGGAGGCGAGAAGTTCTGTGGAGCCTTGCAAAAGAGACGGTTTTCTCGCCAAAAAAGAACGTCTTGCCACGAGGACAAGACGTTCTTGTGAAGGTGCGTGGAGCTGAGTGCCTGCGCTGTTACGACTTCGCGCCAGACTTACTTGCGGCGCTTAAGTGCAACTGCGCTGCCCAGTGCTGCCAAAGATCCAAAGAGGACGCCTGCAACAGAAGATGCATCTCCGGTGTAGGGGAGGTTGGACTTCTTGCGAGTCTTAGCAGGCTTCTCTGGAGTTGGAGGAACCTGGGTGTTGGTGACTACAAAGCCCTGAGTTGCGTCACCGGTGATCTGACTAGTGTAGCCAGCTACCTCGTCCTCAGAGATGGTGTAGGTAATTTCAGAGCCATCAGCTGCATAAGCCTCGAGGCCTGTGAAGGAATCCTGCCAGTTGTTGTCAGAGCTCAAGGTAAGGGTTTTGCCGGTGTCAACGCCGTTTGCAAGCAGGTGAACAGTTACTGCTCCGCCCTCTGTGCCATTCCAGACTTTCTGTACAGGAATGTCTGCATGAGCGTTCTTCTTGTTCTCAATAATCTTGATAGTGCCGGACTGATTGTCAACGTTTACGGTGTAGACCGTAGCGTCACGCACATAGCCATCCGGAGCGGTGATCTCTTCGATGGTGTAGGAGCCGGTAGTGAGCCTCTCGGAGGTTGCAGTTCCATCGGCGCCTGTAGTAAGAGTCCAAGAATCAGCTGGGTTAGCAACGCTTGTTACCTTAAAAGTTGCGCCTGGAAGCTGGGTAGTTGCGTTGTCAGCATCAACCTTGATAATGCGGATGCGGCCGACAAGATTGCCGATTGCGCCGCCGGAGTTGCTTGGAGAGTAGTAGGTAAAGCCAATCTCACTTCTTGGAGCACCGCCAGCGTTGGTAAGCACACCATAGTTATGCAGAGCCATACCTGGGATAAAGGTGGTGCGATACTGCAGGAGGTAACGCTGACCCTGGGAGAAGTCAACGCCGCTCAGGTTAAGGTGGTAGGAGTGGCCGTCAGCTGCAATAGAAAGTGCACCATTAGGAATGGTGACCTCCTGAAGGTTGCTGAAGTTACCCGTTCCATCAAAGTCTGCACGATAGAGGTGGAAAGAGTTAGCAATGTAGGTTACCGATGCTGGCAGGTCGCCGCCGTTTCTATCAGAGAGGGAGTCAGAGAACTCAACGCCAGTCATGTTAGAAGCGGAGTAGTTAAGACGAACATACCAAAGTACCTCGGACTCGGTACCGGTAACAGGGCCGCCCCACTTGTTGAGCCACTCTTGGCCAATGGTGTTCTTTGGACGAATAATCATGTTGAGAGGAACAGCGGTGCCGTTAACGCCAAAATCAATGTGGGTATTATCGCCAGCGTTGATGGCGTCGCGGTCGTAGAGAGCGGACAGCGAGAAAGTACCCCTAATCTGGGTGTGGGTGTTTGCATAGTCTGTATAAACAACATGCAGAGTTCCACCGAAGATGCTACCTGCTGCTGGAGTTGGATAAGCCCACGCTACGGTTGCACCGTTAGGATCTTTAACTTCAATTGGAGTTGTGTTTTGTGTGGCAGTGAACTGGACTTTATCGGGCAGAGTAATATCAAAATAGTCACCTTCTGCCACGGTAGATGCGGTAGATTCCCAGTTAATTGTAATATGGTACAGATTATCAGTGGTAATCTCATTTACTGGTGTATAGGTATCATCAGCCACAGACATGCTGGTAATTTGAACCGGTGAAACAGTTGCAGCAGAAGCGAATGTTGTCACAAAAGTAACAACAATCATAAATGGCACAAGAAATGCACCTAGTCTGACCAGTACTTTTTTCATAAACCAAACTCCAATTCGTCTTGCGAGCGTGAGAAAATTATTGCAGATAGATACTTAAAAACTGTTACCAGTCTTGGTCGTCACAAAACAATTACATTTCAAGTTATAGTGTCTTTGACCTGCTCTTCTCGCCATATTTTGTGTTTTATAATTGTTAGAAATTAGTAGCATTTCTCGTCAGATTATAGAACTTTGCCGTCTTTTGTTTGCGCAGAATAAGAAGAGTTTTTGGCGCGCGCAATCTCTCGTGGTGTTATCGGCTGGTTGAAGGTATTATTAATAGCAATAAATTCGTGGTAGAGATATGTGTCCATACGTGCGGCATTGCGTTGGCGCAGAATCTAAGAGTGACCGGGAAACCGGAGAAGCGGAGTCATGCATGAGCGAGTCCAGGCCCAAGCAGTTTGTTGCAGTTCTAGACTTTGGTGCCCAGTACGGCCAGTTAATTGCACGTCGCGTGCGCGATCTTAACGTCTACTCCGAGATTGTTCCTTGTGATATTTCCGCAGATGAGCTTCGTGAGCTCAATCCATCTGCGCTTATTTTGTCCGGCGGCCCTGCTTCTGTTTATGCTGAGAATGCGCCAAAGATTGACCCAGAGATTCTGGAGCTTGGTCTTCCTGTCTTTGGTTTCTGCTATGGACAGCAGATTATGGCGGTTACCCTGGGTGGTACCGTTGGACATACCGAGAAGGGCGAGTATGGCCCAGCTCATCTGACCCGCGCAGGGGAGAGTCGCATTTTTGACGGCACCGCTGAGCAGCAGACCGTTTGGATGAGCCACCGCGATGCAGTGTCTGAGGTCCCAGAGGGCTTTACCGTTACCGCTTCTACCGATGTTTGCCCCATCGCAGCTATGGAAAACGCTGCTAAGAACCTGTATTCCACTCAGTTCCACCCAGAGGTCAACCACACCGAGTGCGGTTCTCAGATGCTTTCTAACTTCCTGTTCAATATCTGTGGTTTTGAGAAGACGTGGACCATGGATAACATCATTGAGCAGAAGGTGGAGGAGATTCGCCAGAAGGTTGGCGATGGTCGCGTTATTTTGGCGCTTTCCGGCGGCGTTGACTCTTCTGTTGTTGCTGCCCTTGTCCACCGTGCTATCGGCGATCAGCTAACTTGTGTGTTTGTTAACCATGGCATGCTCCGTAAGGGCGAGCCAGAGATGGTTGAGCAGGTCTTCCGCAAGCAGTTCAACGTGCCTCTGATTCACGTTCACGCAGAGGAGCGCTATGCAGAGCTTCTGGCCGGCGTTACTGAGCCAGAGATGAAGCGTCGCCTGATTGGCACTGAGTTCTGGAAGGTCTTCTTTGACGAGGCCCAGAAGCTGGACGGCGTTCAGTTCCTGGCGCAGGGCACCATCTACCCTGACATTATTGAGTCTGGTGCTCGTAAGACCGGCGGCAAGGCGGCAACTATCAAGAGCCACCACAACCTGATTCCATTCCCCGAGGGCGTTCACTTTGACCTGATTGAGCCCCTGGATCACTTCTTCAAGGATGAGGTCCGTGCGCTGGGCGTTTCGCTTGGCCTGCCAGAGAACCTTGTCTACAGGCAACCATTCCCAGGTCCTGGCCTTGCTATCCGCATCATTGGCGACGTTACCCCAGAAAAGCTTGAGATTCTCCGCAACGCCGACGCTATTGTCCGTGAAGAGATTGACGCTTACAACGCCCAGCTCTTTGACGAGACAGGCGATCGTAACTCCGAGCACAGTGTGTGGCAGTACTTTGCCGTGCTACCCGACATTAAGTCCGTTGGCGTTATGGGTGACGAGCGTACGTATGCTCGTCCAGTTATCCTGCGCGCCGTTGAGTCGAGCGACGCTATGACCGCTGACTGGGCAAAGCTTCCTTATGAGTTGCTGACCCGCATTTCTTCCCGTATTGTCAGTGAGGTTGCTGGCGTTAACCGCGTGGCCTATGACATTACTCCTAAGCCACCTGCGACCATTGAGTGGGAGTAGGACGACAGGGTTCTGACCTGCGATTTTGAGTGCCGCACTATGCCGCTGAGTTTCGTTTCGTACGAGAGTCATGACAAAGCCACCAGCGACGGAGATGAGTAAAAGCGATTAAAGAGCCTCCGTTCCCTGCGTTGGGACGGAGGCTCTTTCTTTGCCGTTTTACTCCCTTGTCTCCGTTCGGGGATTATTTCTTGCTCATTTAGGGCTATTCGCGCTGAAAGATTTTGACTAGCTTGGTGTCCTTTATTTCGTAGACAATGTCTGCGACGTTCTCGACCAGCCTCTTATCGTGGGAGACGAACACTATCGTTCCGGCATAGGCGCTCATCATCTGCTCGAGGGCTTCGGCGCTCTTGATGTCCAGGTAATTTCCAGGCTCGTCCATGAGCAAGATGTTGTATCTGCCCAGCAGCATCTTCGCGAGTAGCAGCTTGATGACTTCGCCTCCCGAGAGAACGCCAACGTCCTTTGTCAGGTCGCGCGGTCCGATTCCCATAGAGGCGAGGATGCCTCGAATTTCGGTCATGCTGTACTCGCAACCATCCTGCATGAACGAGATCGCAGACTGACGGGCGTCGAACTTGTAGCCTGTTTGCTCGAAGTAACCGATCTCTGCCTTGGGAGAGATGTTGATACCGTCGGCGCGTCGAGCGATTGCCTTCAGCAGGCTGGTCTTTCCTGTACCGTTGCCACCGGTGATGGCCACTTTGGCACCGAGCGGTATCTCGAATTTCGCGTGGTCATAGAGCATGCAGTTGCCGAAGCTCAAGCTGAAATCGTCTGCCGAGATGGGAAATTTACTATGCAGTTCCAGGGCCTTGCTCTGGCGGAACCGCACGGCGCGAATGCTATCTGGGGCCTCAATCCCTTCGAGCGCTTCGAGGCGCTTCTCCATGTCCTTAGCCGCCTGGTACATCCTCTTCTGTTTGGTGCCGGTTGCTTTCTGATGCCCCAATCGACCTGCATACTCGTTGCTTTTTTTCGCAGCCTTCCGCTTGGCGTCGACCTGCCGTGCTTTTTTCCGTTGTTTTTCGATGGCGGCTTCGAGGCGATCGCGCTCGCGCATCGCCTCTTCGTATCGAGTCGCCTGAGCTTTGCGCTCTTCTTCTTTCTGTCGCAGATAGTCGGAGTAGTCACCCCAGAATTCGGAAATACCGCCGTCTTTGAGCTCCCAGATCTTGTCTACCACCTGGTCGAGAAAATGACGGTCATGGCTCACGATGAGCAGAGCCCCATCAAATGCCTTGAGTTGTCCGACGAGAAGGCGGATGCCGTCTTGGTCGAGGTGGCTCGTAGGCTCGTCGGCGAAGATCGCGCTTGCATGCTGGGAGAGTGCAGAGGCAATCTTGGCGCGTGTTTCCTCCCCGCCGCTCATCGTCTCCTGCGCCACTCCGGCGACGTTGAGACGGGAGAGCATCTCACCACTGTCCTGAGCCGCATCAAGGTCGAGTTCATCGAGTTGGCCGATGAGGGCAATGCTGCCGAAGCGCCTGACGTCGGCGTCCGCAATGGTAAGATTGCCGCTCAGAATTTTAAGCAGGCTGGTTTTGCCTGCGCCATTGTCTCCCACCAAGCCGATGCGATCGTAGGAGTAGATTTCCAACTCTTCGATATCCAGGATATCGCGGCCGGCATATTCCAAAAAGATGTCTTTAGCTTTGACTATGAGTTCCATAGGTTGAACCGCCTTTTGTGTATTAGCCTTTTACTGGAAGCGCAGCCATGCCAAAAAAGATTGCTCACGTCGATTTTTCGCCTTTGCCCAATTGCCGGCGCGAGCGTTTTGACCTTGCGCAAGCCGGCAAATCCGAAAATGATAGTTGGCGACGAATAAGGAGCGCGATGTGGGATGTCGGCGCAATACCTCGTCGTCGCAAGGGCTTGAAGGCTGACGCGTGAACCGATGGCTGCCGCCTCTTTTTTTCGAATACTTGGGCTATTGAATCCGCCCGGTATCTCTTTTCCCCACGTTTCGGACGCTCGGAGCAAGCAGCATAGCCATCGCAAGCAGTACCATGGTCGCTCCAGAGCCGACGAACCATAACGGAGCTCCAAGCAGATCCGCAAAAACGGAGGGGGCCGCGAGGCCCATGGGCATGGCCCACGCCATGATGGTTCCGTAGAGGCCGAAAACGCGGCCTAGGTACTCAGGAGGTATCTGCTCCTGCATAAGGGCAGTCTGGGTTCCCGCGTACAACGGGGAGCATGCGCCCATAAGAAAGCTCGCCGGTAGGAAAACGGCGAACAGCGACGGGCCGATCAATCCGGATGCGATTGCGACGACGCCGAAGCCGGCGATCGCGGCGACCATGGTGAGCGACCTATTGCGGAACCCTCCCGTGGCCGCCAAAATGCCGGACCCAGCCAGCATGCCTGCGGAGAAAAGGACCTCCACCAAAGCAGCATCCCCCGTGCTACCGCCAAAATGTCCCAAGGTCATTATTGGGAACAATGCCGCGAGTGGGGAGAACGCGAAAGCGAAGACGAACCCGCACCAAAGAAGGGCGAACAGCCCCCTGTATCCCCTGATCAGCTTGTAGCCGTCCGAAATCTCAGAGAAAAGTTCTCGAACTTTATTGGAAAAGGACGAGCTGCGGTCGGCTTCGTCGAGTCCTCCTGCGTCTATCTGAGCGGCGAGGACAGCTAGAGAAGCGAAAAGCGCCCCCAGCACGTCGAGGGCAATCATGGCGGTAATGCCCGCCACAGGATAAATCACTGCCGCGAGCGCGGCGCCAAGAATGTATCCGGCGGACTGAATCGCCTGCATCACTCCCGATAGGCGAACGAGATGCTCTGGCGGGGCGAGATGGGGCGTGAGGGATTGGGAGGCCGGCGTGTAGAACGAAGTGCCAGCTGCGCGGAGAAACAGGGCGATGAGTATTGACCACGCAGGTAAGCTGCCGGCCAACGAGGCAATCGCCAAGGCGGCGCCCACCGCGGCAACGAAGAGGTCGGCGCCGATGAGAACACGTTTCAAAGGCAGCCTGTCGACAACGGCGCCCGCAAGGACTCCGAACAAAGCAATCGGCAGAAAGCCTGCTAACGATGCCAGGGAGAGGAGGGAAGATGATTCTGTCGTGAGGGCGATATGCCAAATGAGACCCATTTGGAGAATCAAGCTCGTCAATATCGACACGAGCTCCCCGCCCCATACGAAACAAATCTTAAATTGCCATGAATGGCACAGCGAAACAGACCTGCGCCGAGAGGTTTCAAATATCATGGTTATGTCCAATCGTGAAATGGCGTGCAGAAAAACAACGCGACGCCACAACAGCGCCGCTTTCTAGGCGCTCATCCACGTGCGGAAAAGACCAACCACGACACCCCTCCTTTGTTAATTCGGTCTGGCAAACCATGTAATATTAACGAGGCTTGAGTTTGCCTGTCAAGAATCGACCATCGGAAAGGGCAATCCTCTCTGGCCATTCGATTCCTTTTGTATCTTTGGTTGCATAGGTGACCCGCCAGGGCTATTACGCGTGGAAGAGGCGCCTGCCGAGCTGGCCGATGAGGCGCTGAAGATGGCCCTGGTCAGGCGAAACGATCCCAAGGGATGCGTACATCATTCGGATAGTAAGAATGTTGCCAGCAGGTTTTGCGGCAACCGCAAAGGAGCCGTATCCTGCAGCTGGAATCACGTTGCAGCATCCTGACCCGCATTCCGATTGGCGGACGGCCCGCTTCGGCATCCTGACCAGCACAGCGATCGAGCCTTGTCATTCCTTGGATATGCCGGTTGCTCGGGGCGGTCCCGACGGAGGCCCTCGCCTCCCCGGTCCGTGACCCAAGAAGGGCAAGCATGCTGATCTGCATGGCTGGTTCCTCCTTTATGTAGACGACCATGCAAAGAAGGGACAACCGAGGAGGCAGGTTACTGATGCGGGCTCCCGCACGCCCATGACTACCCGACGGGCTGTTTTTCATCTCCGATGCCCGCATTGCAGCATGAACGAATGTGCCTCGACATCTCTGCTGGCATGGTACGACTGGGATCGCACCTCGACGCATCCTTGCGCATACTGCCTTCCAAGTTTCGAAACCGGGAAGGAAAGTGTATGTGAGCGACGATATCGGCGCCGATTCGACGCTCGAGAGGGAGATTGCGCCGATTCTATCCATCGGGGATGCATTCCCGAAGATTCTCATCACTCGCACGAGGCATGAGCCCCATACCCGGGAGGGCGTGCTCGTGCTGAATTTCGCGAGGTGGCTGCTTGGCGGGTAGGGTTCTGAACGTCGCATTGGGATATCGCGCGACAGGGCACGCAGGGCTGTTTGTGCCCGCACGGGAAACGCCGTCGCCATGCGGGCGGCCTGTCGTGTCCGATTAGCCTTTTGCTAAACAGGCTTACGCCAACTCATGGGCAAGCCACCTGAGACTATTCACTTTGCTTATCGTTGACAAAGACCTGTGGCCTGCGGTTTTGTGAACGGCTCGTAAGCCACCCGCGTCGACTCACTTACTGTTGAAGCTGGTGGTTTGCAGGCTCAAAGGCGGTTGAGTTTCAAAACGGGCGTTTTTCGGCGATATCGAGCCTCCAAAGGCGGCTCTCCGTGCCCCTTGGGACAAAAATAAAAACTCAATACTCTGAGTTTGAAAATGGTTTTTGAAGTTGTCCCAGCTTTTGTCCCCGAAGCCGATGAAACGCGACGTCGCGTCATTCAGCGGCACTCACTTCGAGATGCCGCCGAAAACTGGGTGCAACTGGAGTGACGAGACGGCAAAACTATAACCACCGAGTGGGAATAAGGAAATTCTTTAGTTATAGGGGTACAAATCATATTTTCGATAAAATATACCCCAATAAACCTGTAATTTGATATACTGGCTCCAATGAAGATTGGAGCCAGTATGCGTTTGTTTCCTAGAGAAAACTACCTAAAAAAGATTCGCGGCTTCTACCATGACGCCGGGATGATCAAGGTAATCACCGGCGTACGCCGCTGCGGCAAGTCCTGCCTCATGCAGTGCATCGCCGAAGAGCTGAGGGCCGAAGGCGTCGATGACGAGCACATCGTTTTTCTCGACCTAGACCGATACGGGTACCGGTCTGTCAAGGCTCCAGAGCAGCTTGAGGACCTCATCAGACCCTTGCTCGCTATCTCGGGGACGAAGTACCTTTTCATCGACGAGGTACAGAACGTCGATGGTTTCGAAGACGTGCTCAATGGGTTTCGCACTGAGGGTGGCTTCTCCATCTTCATCACCGGATCGAACTCCTATCTGCTTTCAGGAGAGCTGGCCACGAAACTAACCGGCCGCTACATCGAATTCGAGATGCAGACGCTGGACTTTGGCGAGTATTGCCAGATGAAGCGTTTCTTGGGACTACCCGTGAACCCGAATCCGGTCGCGGAGTTCGATGCGTATATCCTCGAGGGCGGCTTCCCGAAAGCGATGGATTACCCTCGGCTCGCCGACAAGCGCGCCTACGTTGCTGCGGTAATCCAGGAAATCTTCGAGAAGGACATCCGCAGGCGTGTGAAAATCAAGAACGTCTCCGTGTTCAACCATGTGCGCGACTACGTCATCAACAACTTCGGCGCCACCATGTCGCTTGCGAACATCCAATCCGACCTCGAGAGCAAACAGGGTGTGAAGGTCAAGCGCGAAACGCTAGCGAGATACCTCCAGATTCTCGAAGATGCGAAGATCATCAGCAAGTGCTCCCGCTTCGACCTGAAGTCCCGAAAATCACTGCGGGGCGAGCAAAAGTACTACCTGGCGGACCTGAGCTTCTACTTTGCCCTCAACACCGATAACCGCATCAACTACGGACCCGTCCTTGAGAACATCGTTTATCGCTACGCTCTCTCGCAGGGTTGCAAGGTCAGTGTCGGTCGCATTGGAAAGCTGGAATGTGACTTCATCCTCAGAAACCCCGAGATGGGCTACGCGTACGTTCAGGTCGCAATGACCATCATGGCCGACCGGGCCACCGAGGAGCGCGAGTATCGCCCCTTCGCCCAGATAATGGACAACTATCCCAAGTACCTGTTGACGCGAGGCGATGTTATCCAACAAAGGGATGGCATCATTCATGCTAACATTCCTGAATTTATGCAGGAAGGAAGGGCATTCTAGGAGGGCAATGCCTCCTTTCGATACTCGCCTGTATGAGGCTGATTTTGAATGGGCGCTTTAGCCTTCATTTGCTTTTATGAGCCTACTGCATCGATTCAACGCGCGTCCCTTGGTGGTGACAGGACTGATAGCAAGCAGACAATCTACCAAGGACGTGCCCTTGGTAGATTGCAAGTGAAAGCTGTTCCGGTAGTCAAAGATAAAGCCGACGACCCAATTGGAGTTGACTGGAATGGCACAACAGCAAATGAACGTAAAAGAGTGAGAATAGAGACAGGTAGAACATATCTTTATTATTCAGCCAAATTATTTATTAACTCCTCGCTCACGATGCGAGGAGTTTTTTAATAATGAATTATGAGAATATCACGATATCGTGATATCTTATATTTCGTGAGAGAAAATAGGGAAGGAATAAGAATTTAAGAAAATCAATCCGCTCGTCTAAAGGAGGTAGATTATGAAATTTCATCAGGTAAAAGATGTCTCTGCCTTGACTGGCTTAAAGTTGAGCATTCAGTTTACTAACGGCACCACAAAAATCTACGATGTAGCTCCGCTCATGAGGCGTTTTTCGGCTTTTAAGCTTCTGAAAGACGAGTCGCTGTTCAGAGACGTAGGGGTTGATCAGGGAGGTTACGGTATTATCTGGAACGATGATCTTGATCTCTCTTGTGACGAGTTGTGGGAGAACGGAATCGAGGTCGTGACGCCCTTTGATGGACTCATTTCGTTTTCAGATGCTAGCGAGCTTTGGGGTTTAAGCGAGTCCACTCTGCGTAAGGCTGTTGCGTACGGCAAGATAGTTCCAGGCGTGGATGCTCGCAAGTATGGTAAGCAATGGATTATTAACCGTGATGCTATGTTGCGCGAGTATGGCAATCCCGTGTGTTAGGGACTATAAATATTCAACCTCAAATACTGTCCATTTCAGTGGACAGTATTTTTTATGTCATTACGTAGACTGGTATTTCTATAAAGCGTGTCTTTTAGTAGACCTCGTGAGATGGGAGTATCAATGGAAAAGCAGAGTTCAGATAACCTCGTATGTCCTAAATGTAACAGTACGAATGTCGCTTTTTGAGGTAAGCCGCGACCCTCTCATTAAAGTCCTTTCATGTATGACCATGGAGCAACCATGCAGAATTGTACATTTATGCTTAATATGAAATAATATTCAGCATAAATGTACAATTTGGAAAGAGGGTGGCCATGACCTTAATCGAGATTGCGAAAGGCCAGAATGGTTATGTGTCAGCATCGCAGGTCACTGCCGCTGGCATTCCCAGGAGAAAGCTTGCCGAAGCTGTCGACAAGGGCGAGCTCGTTCAGGTCGGGCGGGGTCTCTACGCTCTTCCGGAGACATGGGAGGACCCATACCTCACCGCCCAGTACCGGTTCTCGCGCGGCGTATTCTCTGATGACACGGCACTGTTTCTGCACGGCATGACTGACCGCGCACCCTTTTCCCTCACTATGACGTTCCCCAGAGACTACAATGCCACACTCGTCAGAAAGGCAGGGATAATCTGCCGTACCTGCGCCGATGAGGTGCTTGAACTTGGACTGGTAGAGCTGACTACTCAACACGGCAATATTGTTAGGGCGTACAATCTAGAGAGAACACTTTGCGACCTGGTCAGGGGTCAGGGCACAGTAGACTCGCAGATTGTCATTCCGGCGATGCGGGCCTATGTTAAAAGTCCAAAGAGAGATGTAGAGAAACTAGTTGAGTACGCACGTAGACTTAGCGTTGATAAGAAAATCCGAAATTACCTGGAGGTGCTGCTGTGAGGATGAAGAACGCAATGCAGCTCAAAGCACATGTGAATAACATGGCCAAGGAGGCGGGAATCCCCACTCAGGCACTCATGCAGAGTTACCTCCTCGAGAGGTTGCTTGAGCGCCTCTCAAGATCAACATGGAGAGACAACATTGTTATCAAAGGCGGCGTGCTCATCTCGTCCCTCGTTGGCGTCAGCTCTAGGACCACCATGGACTTGGACACGACGGTTAGAGGGTTTGCTCTTACCCATGATTCTGCAGAGAGGGTTTTTCGCGACATCATGGCAGTCCAGGTAGACGACGATTGGGAGTTCGAGTTAGACAGAATCGAAGACATTCGCGAGACCGATGACTATCCAGGCATTCGCGTACATCTCAAGGGGAGCTATGCCCCCATGTTGGTCCCGCTGACAGTAGATGTCACCACTGGTGACAGAATCACGCCGGATGCGGTGGAGTACAGCTACCCGCTGCTCTTCGGCGAGGGCAAGATTAGCCTTATGGCATACCCAATTGAGACAGTACTTGCGGAAAAACTTGAGACTGTGGTATCTCGCGGAGTTACCAATACCCGTCTCCGAGATTTCTATGACATTCATGTTCTGTTGGGTGTCAAGAGAAATGACATCAATATGGAAACATTGAGAAATGCCTTGGCATCGACTTGTGAGAAAAGAAATAGTCAAGCCGTCATAGCACGTTGGACCGAGGTACTCGACGATGTTGCTGGCGATGCTGCTATGCAAGCACAGTGGACGACGTACGTGAGGAAGAATCCGTACGCAAAAGGAATCGCTCTTCAGGACTGCTGTAAGGCTGCAAAATCTGTGTTTGTGGAGTTGACCGACATAAACAGTTATACCTACGACAAATAGTAGAACAATAATTGCAAGATAACTCAAAGCTCTTACAAGTTCTTACAAATATTGCCGGTATCGGCAATAAAAAGCCCTTTTTGCTATAATAATCTCACCAGTTTTTTGCCGATAGGGAGGTGAAGCTCGATGGGATTTCTTTCTGCTGCTCAGATTGCTGAGCTCTGGGGCATATCCGAGAGAAGTGTTCGCAATTACTGTTCAACAGGTCGCGTACCAGGTGCTTTTCTCGTGGGAAAAACTTGGAACATTCCAGCCGATGCCGTAAAACCTTCTCGAAAAAATGTCAAAGCGTCGTCAACAAGTCCGCTGCTTACACGCTTGATTGAAGAAAAATCCTCAAAAATAAAGGGCGGTATTTACCATAAGCTCCAGGTTGAGCTTACCTACAACTCTAATCATATTGAGGGGAGCAAGCTTTCCCTTGATCAGACGCGCATGATTTTTGAAGCGGCAACTATCGGCGTTGATAGAAATCCTGTTCACGTTGACGACATTGTAGAAACTCAGAACCACTTCCGCGCTATCGATTATGTGATTGACCATGCAAAAGATCCCCTTACAGAGGGCATTATTAAAGAACTGCACCGTATTCTGAAAACGGGAACTACAGATTCTGTAAAGGATTGGTTTGCTGTTGGAGATTACAAACGCTTACCAAATGAAGTTGGTGGGCGAGAAACCACTCTTCCAGAAAATGTTGCTCAAGAGATGAAGTCGCTGTTAAAGGCTTATAACTCAAACAGCTCTCATTCCTTTGAAGATATTGTTGATTACCATGTTCGCTTTGAGCGCATTCATCCATTCCAAGACGGCAACGGACGTGTTGGTAGGTTGATTATGCTTAAAGAATGTCTTGCTCATGACGTTGTCCCGTTCGTAATTACTGACGAAATGAAGTCTTTCTATTATCGAGGGCTCTCTAAGTGGGATAAGGAGAACGGCTATCTTCTTGATACGTGCCTTACAGCTCAAGATAGATTCAAAGCCACACTGGATTACTTCCGAATTCCGTACGGTGATAAGTAGGTGTAACTGCTTTTCTCGTTTTAACGTTATAGTGCTGTTTTAGATTAATAGACGTCATCATATTGCGCATGCAGCCGATGAGCTCCTTCTGGATAAAGAAAGACCCTCGTGAATCGTTGCACCACTTCCTCAGGGGAGGGGGGGTCACTGCGTCTTTTGCGTAGTGGTAGATTTTGATTGGCTTGACTCCAGCAACCTCGCAACCTCCGCCGTGGAATAGACGTCCTGTGGCAGGACGGGTTTTTGCACGGACCCCATCACGAACAGAGTGTTGCCGTTGTCCTCGCCATGTTGCCTCCTTGGCTATCGCGGTTTTTTTGCAACATGCATCAGGGGAGCAGGTCAACGGAAAACAGAATAGGTTCTATGGGAACTTTCAGTTTCAGTAGGCATACCGATGTGGGGTTTATCGTCTCCCCACTCTTTGACATTCGTTCGGCGTCACCTAGAATGAACAATACTGAATTAATATTCAGCATTGAGAGGATTTGAGGAGAAAAACATGCAGGTTCTCAAGGAAGAGGTGCGCGAGCGCATACTTGCCGCCGCCGTCCAGGTGTTCTACGAGAAGGACTTCCGTAGCGCGAAGTTGCAGGACATCGCGAGACTCGCAGACGTGTCGGTAAGCCTGCTGTACTCGTACTTCAAAAACAAGGAAAAGCTATTCGAGGGCGTCGTTTCGTCTGCTCCCTTCGACTTCAACCGGATTGCACGTGAAGAAGAATCTATCATTGCGGATAGACCCTCTGATAGGTACCAGATTGCCGCCGAGGGACCCCTGCTCAACATGCTGGCCCATCACAAGTTGCTGGTTATCCTAATTGACAAGAGCCAGGGTACCGCCTACGAGCATGCGAAGGACGATTTCGTAGAGAGCATCGAGCGGCATATCCGATACATGATGAATGAGCGTGCAGTTCTGCGCTACCCGGACTTGCTCGTCCACGTGCTCGCAAGCAACTTCGTGGAGAGCCTAATGGAGGTAGCCCGCCACTACAGCAGCGAGAATGAAGCTCGTGAGATGCTTGCGCTCATCGCCCAGTGCTATTACGAAGGAGTGAACTCCCTGTGACAGAATTTTCTGCCACCCCATTCGGATACCCTGACATTCAATATTGAATTTTGATTCAATATTGATATAGTTAGTCTAGTCGAACTGAGATAGGGCTTAATCTACTTACAATATCGAATCTAAATTTAATATTGGAGGAGAGATTCTATGAAAGACAAGAGGGAGCTGGTCAGGAAGATGACGGCGAAAAGCCGGCTAGCTAATGCCTTGCTTCTGACCAGGGCGGTTCTTGGGCTTGTTCCCACAGTTCTCGTAATCTTCCTTGTCCACCTGTTTTTGGAAGGGTCCCTCTCGCCCGCTGCAATTGCCTATGTCGCTGCGGGAATGACGGCATGTGTGGTGGCGAAGGCGTTGTGCATGTACACGGCAACATGGAAAGCACATCTGGTGGCGTATTCGTGCCTGACGGACATCCGCCTGCGCATCGTGCGCCATCTGAAAAAGCTCCCTCTCGGCTTCTTTCAGATCAGAAGGCCAGGAGACCTCGCGAACGTCATGCGTAATGACGTGGAGCAGGTGGAGGTGTACCTTGCCCACGGGCTACCCGAATCGGCCTCAGCCACTCTGTTCCCCGCCGCCGCGTTCGTCCTCATGCTTGCAGTGGACTGGCGGCTTGCCCTGTGCATGATGGCAGGTCTGCCCCTTATGTGGCTCGTGAAGAAGGCGGCGGCGCCTGCTTGGGCGAGAGGCTTCGAGATAGTAGCCCAGTACGCCTCCCGCATGCAGAACAGCCTTATGGAATACGTCGCCAATATAGCCGTTGTCAAAGCATTCGGAAAGGAAGAACGCAAGACCGATGAGACGGTCGGGGCGGCGCGTGATTACGTGAACTGGGCAACGAGCTCGATGAACGATGTCTCGGTCCCTATGGCTCTTATCGCTCTGTTCATGGAGTTCGGGACGGTACTCGTGCTGATTGTGGGAACGTGGCTTCTCTCCACGGGCGGCGTATCCATCGAACGTCTTATCTTGGCTATGGTGCTCGCAGCCGCCTTCACTTCCTCAGTGGCCAAAACGGCGACCCTGCAACACTACCGCTTCATGTTCGACCAGGCTATGACGGGCATTGAATCGGTGCTGGGCGTCAAGCCCCCAAACCTCATCGAGAGCTCCGAGGAGCCTCGCATGGGAGACATAGAACTGCACGGAGTATCGTTCTCCTACCCGCAGAGCGAGGAAGACGGCAACGAGAGGAAGCAGGCTCTCGACTCGATAGACCTCGTGTTCCACAGGGGAAGCACCAACGCGCTCGTAGGTTCCTCGGGATGCGGGAAGAGCACCCTCGCGAGCTTAATCATGGGATTCTGGCAACCTGACAGCGGGCGCGCAACTGTGGGTGGACAGGACCTTTCCCAACTTTCCGAAAGGCAGGTGTCGAGACTCTTCTCCATAGTCCAGCAGGACGTGTTCCTCTTCAACCAGAGCATCGAGGAAAACATCCTCATCGGCCGACCAGGAGCGACGCATGAGGAGGTGGTCAAGGCAGCTAAAAGAGCGCGTATCCACGACTTCATCACTAGACTCCCGCACGGTTACGCTACGGTTCCTGGCGAGGGCGGCATCCAGCTCTCGGGTGGCGAGCGCCAGCGCATCTCGATCGCCCGAGTGATGCTGAAAGATGCCCCCATCATCATCCTTGACGAAGCGACGGCCGCGGTCGACGCCGAGAACGAGGCCCTCATACAGGAGGCGATAGACGACCTGTCTCGCGACAAGACTGTCGTGACCATAGCCCACCACCTGAACGCCGTTCGTGGAGTGGAGCAGATCGTCGTGATGAGGGAAGGCCGCATCGCCGGGGCTGGAACCCACGAAGAACTTATGTCTACCTGTCCTCTCTATCAGGAGATGGTTGCCAAGCAAAAGCAGGTGGACAACTGGGATATCAGGGAGGTCGCATCATGGTAAGAGAGATCCTAGAACGGATGACCCCCGCTGGCCGGCGCATGATGTTCATAAGCATCGCCGCATTCACGATTTATGCACTAACCAGCGTGGCAATGGCCTTCGTTATCCTCGCGGCTATCTATTCGGTCCTGGATGGACCGGTCGACCTTGCGCCCTACTGGGTGGCGCTCATCTGCCTTCTCCTCATCAAAGGAGCAAGCAGCATTGTGGCAGACAAACAGAAGCATTGTGCGGGTTTCGACCTTGTGCTTGAGATCAGGATCGCCGTCGTCAGGCGGCTGAAGTCGCTTTCCCTCGGTTTCTACACGGGGGAGCGACTAGGCGAGATTGGCGATATTGTTCATAAGGACATCGATAACATGGAGATGGTGGTGGGGCACCTATGGACGAGGATGGCAGCTGATTTCATCGTCGCGGCGATTTTGCTCGTGGCTGCGGTCCTCGTTGATTGGCGCATGGCGCTACTTACGGTATCAACCTTGCCCGCTGCGCTTGCGCTCCTTGCAGCAGGACTGAGGAAGGCCCAAGCCCTCGAAAGAAGATGCGGGGATGACGCGGCGGACATGACGAGCCTGTTCGTCGAGTACGTGAAGGGCATCCCGCTTCTGAAGGCTTTTGCTGAAAGCGAGGCCCTCGACCGTAGGCTCGAGGCGACGGTGGCGAGCTTCGGCGAGAGCAGCAAGGCAGCGTCGCGGAACATAGCGCTGGTCCTGTCCGCTTACAGTCTGGTAGCGGACCTTGCCTTCGTAGTCATGGCGTCGTGCGGTGCCCTGCTCGTGCAGAGTGGTTCTCTGCCCCTGTTCGTCTACATCGGCTTCATTATTGCGAGCGTGGAGTTCTACAAGCCCTTCTTTGCAATGGAGTCGCATTGGATGAACTATCTCAAGGTGAGGGACAGCTTCCGAAGGATAGAGAAGATCATCCGAGCGTCCTCTGTCCCCGAGCCCGATGAGCCGCGCGTGCCTACGTCGCACTCGATTAAGTTCAATCAGGTGCGTTTCTCCTATGGAAGGGACTCTTTTGAGTTGCCCGAGGCAACGTTTACGGTCCCCGAACATACCATGACAGCACTCGTAGGCGAGTCCGGGTCGGGCAAGAGCACACTGACCAACCTTCTGCTGAGATTCTGGGACGTAAATGCGGGAAGCGTGAGCATCGGCGGCGTGGACGTGAGAGACATCCCCTACGACGATCTTCTCGCCTCTATCAGCATCGTTATGCAGGATGTACGGCTCTTCGCGGACACCATTGAGGGTAATATCCGCATAGGCAAGGCTGATGCGACGCACGAGGAAGTAGTGGAGGCGGCCAAGAAGGCGTGCATCCACGAGTTCGTGATGTCGCTTCCACAGGGCTACGAGACACTCATCGGGGAGAACGGTGTGGGTCTCTCAGGCGGGCAGAAGCAGAGGTTGTCTGTTGCTCGGGCGTTTCTAAAAGACGCTCCTATCCTCGTACTCGACGAGATGACGAGTAGTGTGGATCCAGTTAACGAGGTGCTCATGCAGAGAGCCGTTTCTGCGCTTGCGCAGAACAGAACAGTGCTTGTGGTGGCGCACCATCTGAGCACCATCCGCTCTGCGGACCAGATAATCGTGATGCGACAGGGGGAAATCGTGCAGAGAGGTACCCACGAACAGCTCCTCGAGGAGAGCACCGGTTATTATCGGACTCTCTGGGAACGTGGGGCCAAGACGGAGGGCCAGGAATGAGCGCCTTCGCGCATATAACCCTAGACAAGGTGACGTTCCAATACGCGGGGGAGGATAGCGATGCTATCCACAGCGTCGACCTGGATATCCATGAAGGCGAGTTCGTGCTCCTGACAGGAAGAAGCGGCTGCGGGAAAACCACGGTCACACGGCTCATAAATGGTCTTATCCCTCATTTCTACGAGGGCGAGCTGGAGGGAACAGCGAGAATCGGCGGAACGGAAATGCGCGAGATGGGAATCGGAGAGATAGGAAGGATAGTCGGCTCGGTCTTCCAGGATCCTCGTAGCCAGTTCTTCATGACTGACACGACGAGCGAGGTGGCATTCGGCTGCGTGAACGCGGGACTACCACGCAACGATGTGGCGCAGCGGGTCGAAAGCGCATTCCGACGCATGAACATTCAGCACCTGCGGGATAGGAGCGTGTTCGAGCTCTCGAGTGGTGAGATGCAGCTGGTGGCCATAGCCTCCTGCTATGCGATGGGGCCTTCCGTGTACGTCTTCGACGAGCCGTCCGCAAACCTCGATATGGAAGCCGTGGAGACCCTCAGGAAGACACTATCCGAGCTGAAACGCGAGGGAAAGACTGTCATCGTTCTGGAGCACCGCCTCTTCTATCTGTCTGACCTCATCGACCGGATGGTCGTCATCGAAGACGGTATCGTATCCCACGTATACGACGCAGCCAGCGCGTTGTCCCTTGGCGACTCCACGCTCGCCCATATGGGTCTAAGGAACTTGCAGCTGAAGTCGGCGCTAAACGCTATGCCCGACCACAAGCCGACCTTGTCAAAGTGTGAGAATGCGGCCTTCGAGATAAATAATCTTACGTTCTCATACGGCTCACAGCATTCGACGAGGAGTGCCGGATCGACATTGCGCGACCCTCGCACCATCGGTCCGCTGAGCTTCTCCGCCCAATTCGGCGAGGTAATCGGAATCATAGGAGAAAACGGTGCGGGGAAGACAACTCTGTCGCGTCTGTGCTGCGGACTTGAGAAAGAGGATGGGGGCACCGTGTTCATAGACGGTAGACCCCTTTCGCCAAAGGAGCGATTGGGGCGCATTCGACTAGTCATGCAGGATCCCGACTACCAGCTTTTCTCCGATAGCGTGCTGGGAGAGCTTTCGTTGAGTGGACGGAAAGACGCCGATGTCTGTGAGCGAGCACTCAGAAAGCTGGGGCTATGGGATATGAGGGAAGCTCACCCCGCAACGCTTTCGCGAGGGCAGAAGCAGCGCCTCACAATAGCATGTGCCCTCGTCGATGAGACTGCCACCTACTTCTTCGATGAACCGACGAGCGGCTTGGACAGGGAGAACATGGAGAGAGTCTCTTCTACGATCCGATCGCTCGCACAATCGGGAAGCGTCGTATTCACCGTCTCTCACGATCCTGAGTTCCTCCTCTCTGCCTGTGACCGCATTCTCCATCTGAGCGGTGGACTCATCGTTGACGACTTCGCCCTTGACGGCTCGTCGCGAGAGAGGCTCTTGAGATCGCTTTGTAAAGGAGGTGTGCAATGGGGCGCTCATGCAGACGCATAGACCCGCGGACGGCTCTGCTCGCGACCTGCCTTCTGGGCATTACCGCAGTGATCTCCAACCGGCCGGAGGCAGCTCATGCGGCATGCGCTATTGGGGCCCTATGCGCGCTCGTCTCCGGGGCATGGCGGCCGTGCATCGCCCTATCTGCCGCCTATGGACTCATAGCCGCCGTGATGGCACTTGCCGAGGGAGCTGGAAGCACAACGCTTATGACCGCTGTGGTCATGCTGAGCTACATGGCCCAAAAGTTTGTAGTTCTGGCTCTCCTGGGCGTCTCCCTTTCTAAACTGGCCTCGATGCAGGATCTTCTCGCTGCGCTGCAGTCTATGGGGACTCCGCAGGTAGTTCTCATTCCATGCATGGTCATTCTGCGATTCTTCCCAACTATACGCAGGGACGCCTCGCATCTCATGGAAAGCCTGAAGACGCGGCGCGTGTTCGCAGGAGGAGGGTTTGCATTCCGACACCCAGCTCTTACATGCGAGCTTCTGATAGTTCCGCTCCTCATGAGGAGCGTGAGGGTATCCGACGAGCTTGCGGCATCCGCGCTTGCCCGCGGCTTAGACGGCGAGACCCAAGCA
Source organism: Atopobium sp. (assembly GCA_018380095.1). Lineage (GTDB taxonomy): Bacteria > Actinomycetota > Coriobacteriia > Coriobacteriales > Atopobiaceae > Lancefieldella. The sequence continues at coordinate 3,079 of JAGZUI010000011.1, read as the reverse complement.
ACGGTGCTGCAGCCCCTGTCTTTCGGAAGAAGGGACGCCGTGGCGGCCGCCTTAACCCTCCTGGCAACCGGAGTGCTTGTGTGGCTTCAATTCGGACCGCGATAAAGGGACTCAGGATGAGACTTGTCTCGTCAAATTTGTACGTCTTAAACCAGAACAGAAGAAAGGACTCATTATGAAAAAAGGCGAAACCTCGGCCATAGGGGCTCGAGATCTCGTATCCATTGGTGTCTTCGGAGCACTGTCTCTCCTAATCTTCTTCGTAGTGGGAGGTATCGCTGGTCTTACCGTCGTGGGGACAGTCGCCAACATACCCATCGTCTGCTTCTTCACATCGATAGCCTATCTACTCCTTGCCGCAAAAGTCAGGAAAACTGGGACCTTCCTCATCATGGGGACCATAAACGTGTTGCCCGGCCTGATGGCGGCAAACGTCTTCGGTGTCATCGGCAGTATCGCGGGCTGGGCTCTTGCGGAGGTGGTTGCCACGCGAATCGGGTACTCGAACAGGAAAGGTCTCGTTGCGGCTTACGTCGTCGGTTGCACACTACAGTCGGCGCTCTACACCCTTCCCATATATCTTTCAGCTGCTCAGTATCTTTCCGAGCGCCAAGAAATACTGCGACTCACCGATGAGACCATGGCGCAGTTTGTCGCGATGTTCTCGGGTCCCATGTACGTAGGGATGGTCATCCTTACGGTGGCGACGAGCCTTGTCGGCGCGTTCGTCTCGCTAAAAATCATGAGAAAGCATTTTGAGAAGGCGGGGATTATCTAAGGGACGCCTCGCAACAAGAAAATCGAGAGATGGGACAGGATAGCCCCATGGCTGCTGATAACCAAAAGAGCATCGGGGATTCTCGGGGGCCATACAATAAATTGAGACCCACGTGTTTCGCTAATCTAATCTTTTTGCCTCAGCTCGAACGTTTGATTCACAGCCATCAGGTCGCTTCCAAACCACCTATTATTCCCGCTGGGGTTTTGGGGAATAATCAAGTCCGAAAGGTGAGTTTTCCCAGTAAGGGTGCAATTATTCTCTCCTGTCCGAATAAACCGTTGATTCAGGAATGTATAGTTTTACATCAACTCCTCGCTTACGATGCGAGGAGTTGTTTATTAATAAATAGTTGCGGATGATATCACGTTATCGTGATTTCTTTATTAAAAGAAACGATACATATGACTACACTTGCGCGGTTTTACGGGATAGTTATACGCACATATTTCTTGGGCTCAGAATACAATCCGCCGTATATACATGCAATTTATGGTGAGGATACTGCAGCCTTTGATAGTAATTCGGGCGAGGAGATTGATGGGAGTCTGCCGCTTCGTGCTGCTGGTATAGTGCGCGAGTGGATAGAGATTCATCAAACTGAGTTTATGGTTATGTGGGAGACGCAGGAATCTTAAACGATAGTAAAGGTCTGCGGGCACCAGGTACCTCGCTCCCAGGTTACTGGGCAGGAAGTTTTAAAAAGAGGGTACTATCCCCTGTCAAGTTGACACTTATAAAAACGAAAACACAATTTTTCTTATCCGACCAGATCGTGGTAATATTCCGCCACGGTTTGGTCATTTCTTTTAGCGGAAATGAACTGATTCGTGAAGTACATTATTCCAGCACGAACCTGTTCCTGTAACTCTGCTAGAGTTTCCGCCTTTGGACGGTGCTCGAGCCAGATGCTTTTAAAATCTGCTCACCAGTGTTCCATTACGGCGTTATCCGCTGGTGTCCCAGGCGCCGATAGGCTATGCCTTACCTTCTCCTGACGGAGAGCTCCGTTGTAATTGGTGGACGTATATGCCGCTCCACGATCCGTATGGATCATTTCTGGAGTAGTTCCACTAGCCTTAGCCGCTTGGTTGAAGACTTTGATTGCGGCTTCACTGGTCTCCGTTGGTGAGATTAACCATGCTGCTGACCTTTGTCCATATAGATCTAAGATGGCGTGTAGACGAACCATCTTATCGTATCCAACACTATCTTGATGCCGTTTTTCGATTCGCTTGATCTCCTCCAGTACTTCCCGTTCCCGCTGTTCGCGTAGCGATAATCTACGATTTAACCATTTGTAATACGCTTGCCGACTGATTCCCGCAGCTCGAGCCGTTTCACTAACTGTGTACTCGCCACTGCTGGTCCACGGTACTTAAACATGACCGTTTACCACGGGATTGAAAAAGATGACAATTTAGAAGAAGCCGGTATGCTTAAGCTTGTGAAATGATAAATTCGCGGAATTTAATTTACACCAACATTTTGGACTTGCCCTGGATTGAACTGCTCGTCTAAAATATTTATTAGCTGTTTATCAAACTTAGAATTGCGAGTGGTAGTCGTCCAAGGGGTTAGGTAAACGGCGTGAATGCCAAGTTCACGCATATACTTACCAACAGTTCGTTCAGCGATCTTATATCCTTTTGAGCGAAGTTCTTGGGTGATTTTGCCGGCACCGTAAATACAAAGGCTTTTGATCCAAATTGCTTTAATTTCACCTTGAATAAACTTCTTCCGAAGCTTTCGCGGTGATTGGTGATTATGACGATTTTCTCGTTGATAGTAACCACTTCTTGAGATTCCAACATAATCACACATACCATTGATGGAAGGGTGGGATTCCAAAGCGTGCTGAACGTCCATTTCTTGGTATACCTTTTCGGGAGTTACTTGCTCAGAATCCCGATTGATTTTTTTAATACTTCGATCGCTCCTTCAGCGTCACGAAGTTGACGCTTTAGTCGTGCAATCTCCTTGTCCTTATCGCTGGCAAAATTACCAGAGCCACGGCCAAACTCCCCAGTCTCAGTAACTACTTCCTTAATTATGCTAAATCAGAGTCTCTATTTAACTTGTACACTTTTTATTCTAGGCCCATACAAAAAACTGACTTACTCAAGTTATGAGATAAGTCAGTTTTTTAGTTTTTAGAATTTGAATAAGTCATTAAGAGCCTCAGTCATAGTTGGGTGAGCGTAAATTTGGTCACGCAAGTCTTCAGCCTTTAAGTGGTGCTGCATTGCTAAAGTAATGACATTGATAGTTTCGTAAGCTTCTTCAGCGTAAATAGTAGCA
>JAGZUI010000023.1:0-6118 GCA_018380095.1 Atopobium sp. | reverse complement strand
CATTGTAGACCCATGGGTCACTACCTTGTCTTTTGTTGTTGCACTAGCAATGAGAATTCAAGGGCAATATTTACCGATTCTTTGCTGAAATCAGGCGCGCTAGCAGGCCAAAATAGAACCCTAGTGATCAAAGTAAATCTGGCGAGAAAATCGGTTTTCTCGCGGTTGCAGTTATTGCACAGAGTGTGTAATAATACTCAGTATGTGCAATAAGTCGGGTGCTACGGTGTTGTTGTGCTGCAGCGCACCCGCACCGCGCCACCCGCGCCGCTCACACGCGCCGCTCACACGCGCCCGCGCACCCAGTACGTACCTGCAACCAGGAGAGGCTTCAGAAACGTATGACGCAAACATTGTCTGCACCTGCTGTTTTGTCAGCTTGCAAGCTTGATCGACGTACCGCCAGAACTCGTGCGGCGCTTAGAAAAGCCCTGGCAGAAGAGATAGACGTAACCGGCGACCTTACCTCCGTGACCGTCACGGGCGTAACGGAGCGCGCCGGCCTCACGCGCCGAACCTTTTATTCCCACTACAAAGACATCCCTGACCTGGTGCTTCACATCGAAAAGGAAGCGCTGGCGGAGCTGCGACCTGCTGTTGAACAGCTTGCTCGCGTCAACCTTGTTGAGCTCAGAGAGGCCATTGACTCCTACAAGCCGTGCCCCGGCGCAACGGAGATGCTTCGCAGCATTCGCAAACACGGCTTCTACCTGCGTCCTTTGCTGGGCAACGGTGGAGACCCTGCGTTCCAGGATAAGCTAAAGCACCTGGTACACGAGGTTATCGCCCAGCGCGCCCTGCACGATCTTGATCCGCGCGCACTTGGTCCCTTCTTTGACTACTATCTGACCTTTGCAATTTCTGCCGAAGTCGGCGTCCTTATCCGCTGGTTAATCGGCGGCATGCGCGAGAGCGATGAGCAGATGGCGGGCCTTATGACCGGCCTCATGTTTGTTGCACCTGGCGATCTGTACGGCAAGCCAATCAAGCTAGACGTTCCACGATTTGCGCTTGCAACTCTTGTTCTCGGAGAGGAAAACAATGATTAGTCCAAAGTTTGAGCTGGTAGAGAATGGTGCCGAGCTGGCACCAAACGTCCCACTTGACCTGTCTCAGGCCCACCTTATGCTGGGCATCGACGTTGGTTCCACAACCGTAAAGCTGTCCGTCATCGACGAGGACGGCACGCTGGTTTACGCAAACTACGAGCGTCACCACACCGACGTTCGCGCAACCGCGCGCTCCCTGTTTGTCAAAGCTCAGAAGCACATTGGCGAGACACCCATGTACGCCGCAATCACCGGTTCCGGCGGAATGCTCTTGGCACAATGGCTTGACCTGGAGTTTGTCCAGGAGGTTATCGCTTCTAAGCGCGCCGTTGAGACGCTAATCCCTCAGACCGACGTTGCCATTGAGCTGGGCGGCGAGGACGCAAAGATCATCTACTTTGACAACGGTATTGAGCAGCGCATGAATGGTACATGCGCAGGTGGTACCGGTGCGTTTATCGACCAGATGGCATCTCTCCTCAAGACTGATGCAACTGGCCTCAATGAGCTGGCAAAAGACGTCAAGCAGATCTACCCAATTGCATCTCGCTGCGGCGTTTTTGCTAAGTCCGACGTTCAGCCGCTGCTCAACGAGGGTGCCGCTCCTGCCGACATCGCTGCTTCCATCTTCCAAGCTGTTGCAAACCAGACCGTCTCGGGCCTGGCTTGCGGCCACCCTATCCGCGGCTACGTCGCGTTTCTCGGCGGCCCGCTGCAGTACCTCTCTGAGCTGCGCCGTCGCTTCTACATCACGCTTAACTTGGACGACGAGCACATCGTCTTGCCAAAGAACGCCCACCTCTTTGTTGCAACGGGCGCTGCTCTGGCGGGCGAGTCCGACCGACCAATCACCTTTACGCAGGTCATGGAAGCACTGGACAACCTCAAGGACATCCAGGGCTCCGAGGTTGCTCGTCTGGACCCACTCTTTGCCACTCAGCAGGACTTTGACGACTTCAAGGCCCGCCACGACCAAGAGGTAGTCCCCAAGGGTCAGCTGGCCAACTACCACGGACGCGTGTTCATCGGCATCGACGCAGGTTCTACCACGATGAAGGCTGCAGTTGTTGGCGAGAAGGGCGAGCTTCTTTATACCTGGTACGACAATAACAACGGCGATATCCTGGGTACCGCTCGCAAAATCATGGACTCCATCTACGACGAGATGCCTTCCGACTGCATCATTGGCCATGTCACTACCACCGGTTATGGTGAGGGTATCCTGATTGAGGCTCTGCGTGCAGACTCGGGCGAGATTGAGACCGTTGCTCACCTGCGTGGCGCTAAGGCATTTGTCCCAGACGTTGATTTCATTCTTGATATTGGCGGCCAGGACATGAAGTGTCTGCAGGTCAAAGACGGCGTCATTGAGCACATCATGCTGAACGAGGCTTGCTCTGCAGGCTGCGGCTCCTTTATTGCGTCCTTTGCCGACTCCATGAAGATGGACGTCCGCGAGTTTGCAACCGCTGCAACCAAGGCAACACTCCCTGTTGACCTGGGATCCCGCTGTACCGTCTTCATGAACTCCCGCGTTAAACAGGCGCAGAAGGAGGGTGCAACCATCGGCGACGTTGCTGCTGGTCTTTCATACTCCGTCATCAAGAACGCCCTGTTCAAGGTCATTAAGCTCCGTGACTTCAGCGAGATTGGCGAGCACTGCATTGTTCAGGGTGGTACCTTCATGTCCGACGCAACGCTCCGTGCTTTTGAGCTGCTCACCGGCAGAGACGTCATCCGTCCTGATATTGCAGGTGTCATGGGTGCCTACGGCGCCGCTCTTCTCGCCCGCGACCGCGCAGGTATTGACGGCGTATCCACCCTGCTTGACCGCGAGTCCATCGACAACCTGCAGGTCAAGCTTACCAATACGCATTGCCGTATCTGCCCTAACAGCTGCATGCTTACCATCAACGACTTTGGCAGCGGCCACAGGTTTATCACCGGTAACCGTTGCGAGAAAGGCGCAGGTAAGAAGCGTGGTGCCAAGAAGAATGAGGCACCAAACGTCTTTGCGTTCAAGAACAAGCTGCTGTTTGATCGCGAGTCGCTTCCTGCAGACGAGGCTCCACGCGGCACAGTGGGCATTCCTCGCGCGCTGAACATGTACGAGAATTATCCGTTCTGGCACACGTTTTTCACTAAGCTGGGCTTCTCGGTCATTTTGTCCGACCAGACCACCGCAAAGACGTACGACATGGGCATCGAGTCCATGCCTTCCGAGTCCGCCTGCTATCCTGCAAAGCTTTCCCACGGCCACATCATGAATCTGCTGGCCAAGGACCCAGACTTCATTTGGATGCCATGCATTCGTTGGGAGCGCAAGGAGGACGACTCCGCAACCAACCACTACAACTGCCCAATTGTCATGAGCTACCCTCAGGCGTTGGGCCTCAACGTGGACGAGCTCTCCGATCCGTCCATCCAGTACATGGCTCCGTTCATTCCGTATGACAAGAAGAACGAGCTCAAGCGCCGTTTGTACGAACTCATCAGTGAGCAGCGCGAGAAGGACGCCCAGGTAGGCAAGGGTCGCTTCCGCGGCGAGCACATCACGCGCGCCGAAATTGATGCCGCTGTTGAGGCTGCATGGCAGGAAGATATCAACGTCAAGGACCAGATGCACCGCGCAGGTGACGAGGCTCTTGCGTGGATTGAGGAGCACGATGCTCACGGTATTGTTCTTGCAGGTCGTCCGTATCACAACGATCCAGAGATTAACCACGCCATTCCTGAGCTGGTCTCTTCGTTTGGCTTTGCCGTTCTCACCGAGGATTCCGTTGCTCATAAGATGATGCCTGAGCGCCCAATCCGTATCGTTGACCAGTGGATGTATCACTCACGTCTGTACCGTGCGGCTCGCTTTGTTGCATCCCGAAACGACCTGGACCTCATTCAGCTCTTCTCGTTTGGTTGTGGTCTTGATGCACTGACCACCGACCAGGTCCAGGAGATTCTTGAGGCTTCGGGCAAGATTTACACCATGCTCAAGGTTGACCAGGTCTCCAACTTGGGCGCTGCGCGTATTCGTATCCGCTCGCTGATGGCTGCCCTGAACGAGCAGCAGGCAGAGCTCGAGCGACTTGCAGCTGCCGGCCTGGTTACCGAGGCCGTGCCACAGGGCGTTCGCATGGCCGATGGCTCTCTGGAAAAGGCCAGAAGCGCTAGTTCTTCTCGCCGTGCGCCGGTGTATCGCGAGGCAGAATCCGCAGCTTACGAGAAGGTCCGCTACACCAAGGAGATGCAGGAAGCGGGCTACACCATCCTGGCTCCGCAGATGGCGCCGATCCACTTTGAGCTGGTAGAGGAGCTGCTGAAGGGTGCGGGCTACAACGTTGTACTGCTGCCTTCGGTTGACCAGGGCGCCGTTGACATGGGCCTTCGCTACGTCAACAACGACATCTGCTACCCATCTATCCTGGTCACGGGCCAGATTATGGAGGCGGTGCTTTCCGGCAAGTACGATCTGACCAAGACCGCGGTTCTGATTTCGCAGACCGGCGGCGGCTGCCGTGCAACCAACTATATTGCACTGATTCGCAAGGCACTCAAAGACGCAGGTCATCCAGAGATTCCGGTCATTTCCATTTCTGCTGCTTCCGGACTTGACGAGGATAACCCAGGATTCAAGCTGTTCAAGCCCGACTTGCTGATCAAGGCAGTTTACGCGCTGCTATACGGCGACCTGATTATGCAGCTGCTGTATCGTGTTCGTCCCTACGAGGCGGTCAAGGGCTCCGCAAATGAGCTGTATGACCAGCTCATGGCTGATACACGTTCCAAGATCAACGGAATTTCTCGCAAGGAATTCTACAAGCAGTGCCAGCGTACCATCGAGCTGTTTGACAGCCTGCCCGTGGTCAATGACCGCCAGAAGCCACGCGTCGGCGTCGTCGGCGAGATTCTGGTTAAGTTCCACCCAACGGCCAACAATGAGCTGGTCAAGGTCATCGAGTCCGAAGGCTGCGAGGCTAACGTTCCGGGTCTGGTCGACTTCTTCCTGTTTGGCCTCTCCAACGCGATCAACACACACAAGGAGCTTGGTACTTCGTTCAAGAGCCGCATGACGCACATCGCGGGCATCAAAATGGTTCAGGGCCTGCGCGCGCCAATCAACAAGATGCTGGAGAAGTCCGAGCGTTTTGAGCCGAACCCCAATATCGATGAGCTGGCCGAGAAGGCCGAGCAGATTCTTTCGCTCTGTAACACGATGGGCGAGGGTTGGCTGCTCACCGCTGAGATGTGCGACCTCATTGAGACGGGTACACCAAACATCGTCTGCGCTCAGCCATTTGCCTGCCTGCCTAACCACGTCGTTGGTAAGGCGGTCATCAAGCGCCTGCGCCAGATGCACCCCGAGTCCAACATTGTTGCTGTCGACTACGACCCAGGTGCGTCCGAGGTTAACCAGCTCAACCGTATCAAGCTGATGATTTCGGTGGCTAAGGAGAACTACAAGAACGGCGTAAATGGCGAGTTCAAGCTAGAAAACGCCGACGATCCAGTTACTAACGACGCAACTATGCCGTATACCGGTCGCGACAAGTTTGGCCTGGATTCCGTTGTACGCGAAGGCGGCCACTCTTGCTCTTCGCACCGCGTGTCTGCACTGGAAGCAACCGGCGCTAACCTGGGCGATCTTGGTCGTACTGCGCCTGACCACGGAAAAGATTACGGCTCCATTAGGCTTTCCGAGGAGCAGATGGCTGCTATCGAGCGCGCCAAGAAGAAGGCCGGCGTCAAGTAGCCGGTTGCGGCGCGGCGAACGGACTGCAGAGCTGCGGCGGGCGCGTGGCTTCGAGCGCGCACCCCGCGCCGACCGGTCGCGCACTGGTCGCGGAGGTCGTGCGACCAGCGCGAACACTGCGGTGAACGGGCGTGCAGCTGCATCGGCTGGCCGTGGAAATTGAGATTTGCACGTTAATGAACCCCAAACTTTGATTTGGGGTTCATTTTTGTCGATTTTGGGCCTTGAATTCTCAAAGCAAGTGCAACGTTTGGTGATGGTAGACTTCCCAAGGGCACTTCCAACCCAGGCGCTTACGTGGCCTTAAATTGAGTTCATTATA
>JAGZUI010000010.1:0-54634 GCA_018380095.1 Atopobium sp. | reverse complement strand
CATTGTAGACCCATGGGTCACTACCTTGTCTTTTGTTGTTGCACTAGCAATGAGAATTCAAGGGCAATATTTACCGATTCTTTGCTGAAATCAGGCGCGTAACAGCTGGCATTGCCTTGTGCGCGTCGGGAGGTTGTCGCCTTGCAGTTTAGCGGACGGCAACGCCCCAGTTGGCGGACATCCAGGTCCAGAGGAAATAGACCACCGCGGCGATGATAGCCAAAACAATGATGGCGGCAATTAGCGAACCTGCATTTGAGCGGCGCTCTTTTCGGACAAAGATGTCGCGCTGACCCTTAGGAACCTGCAGGAACTGGCCGTAGTGAACGTCCTTGCGAAGGTGCGCAATCTCGTTCTTTGGCTTGCGCCAACCTTTCTTCGCGTAAGAACCCTTGCTGGACTCGAAGCCAGCAGCCTGGTTCTCGGGAAGCTCGAGCTTCTCGCCTGGCATGGTGAAGTCGCTGATAGGCTCCACTGTTTTGTGATGGCGATGCTGGCGGACGTATGGCTGCTTTGCAGCACCTTCGCCTTCGTACTCGGAAGCTTCAGATGTCGAGAAGTGCTGCGCGCCAGTTGCGTGAAGGTCGGCTCCATCGGCTGGTTGAGCTTCCTGCTCAAAAGATTCAGCGTATTCAAAGTCCTGCTGGGTGTCAGAGCGAGAGTCTTGATTAGCAGGTGAAACGTTATTTTCAAGGTTGTTCGAGGTGTCCACGATGATCCTTTTGTCGTAGTCTCGCAAAACATTGATATAAAACATGATACCGCAGCTCGTGTATTCCTGCACAGTTTTGTCGGATATTTGGATAGCTGCGTAGGAGTGACTGCGTAGGAAGGTTGCGTGGGAAGTCGGCACGCAAACGCGCAGCTACAGCGACATTGGCCAATCTTGACTAGCTACGCAGACGACAAGCGAGCCGTCGGGAGTCTGCGCCTCGGTGAACGCGTCGTTGAGAGGCTGCGCGCCAACTGCTTCTGCAAGTGTTTTCACGGCGACGCTTGGACGGTTATTCTCGTGAGAGAGGTGCATGCCAACCACGCAACGCGTATTTGGGCCTACGAGCTGCGACAACGCCTGCGCAGTGTACTCGTTTGACAGGTGACCGGAGTCTCCGTGGACTCGCTGTTTGAGCACGTACGGATAAGGACCTGTGAGCAGCATATGCTCATTATGGTTGGACTCGATAGCAAGAATGCGCACGTCAGAGAGGCACTCGAGAGCCTTGGGCGTCAAAATACCCGTGTCGGTGCAATAGCCCACGGAGTCCACGATGCGTCTATCAGGACCAGCGAGATAATCAAAGCGCATGCCCATAGGCTCGCAAACATCGTGCGAGGTGGGGAAGGTGCTTACCTCAATGTCTGGAGCGGCATCAATATGGACAGAACCTGCCTGGTCAACAAGGGTAAAGGTGACGTTGGAACAGGGCTTTCTTGAAAGTACGGCAGCAGTTCCTGTTGTAGCGAATACGGGAACATCAAAAGTTTTACTGACTACCGAAAGACCCGAGACGTGGTCGGTGTGCTCGTGCGTAATAAAGATAGCTACGAGCTCGGACAGGTTAACGTTCAGTTCTTTAGACCGACGCAGAATTTCTTTTCTAGAGATTCCGCAATCAATCATAATGAGACCATCAGGCGTTTCTAGCAGGCTGCAGTTGCCCTTTGATCCGCTCGCAAGAATATGTAGGCGAAACGTGGGATTCATGAATTTCTTTCTACTGAGTAACTTTCGGGTATAACTGTAACAAACACACCGGACAGAAATTGGTGCTAAGTGCCATCCGTACACGCATACTTCAACAAAAAGAACACTCTCGTCGCAAAAGACCAGGCAGAAGGCTCGCGCCGAGGCCAGGTCGCCGCGCCCGTTATCCTTATGGTCTCGGGCGGAGCCGACTCGATGGCGCTGCTTCACATGGCGGTAACGGAGCCGCTTGATCTTGGCGACGGCGCAGGACTTTCGCGCATTGCAAAAGAGCGCTTGCATGTGTTGCACGTAAACCACCTGCTTCGCGGCGAAGATGCGGACGCTGACCAGCACTTTGTTCAAGAGACTTGCGACTCGCTAGGCGTTCCCTGCACCGCGTTGCGCGTGGACGTGGCAAAGTTTGCGCAGGAGCGTGATGGCAACGTGGAAGATGTTGGTCGTCGGGTGCGGTATGACGCCGCGCGAGAACTCGCTCAAAAACTATGTACTGAGCAGGGGATTTCTCGTCAGAAGGCAAAGATTTTGACGGCGCACACGGCGGACGACCGCGCGGAGACGTTCATGATGAACGTGATGCACGGGTCCGGCATGAGCGGCCTGGCGTCGATTCCTAGGCATCGCGGGCTGATTTATCGTCCGTTGCTCGACTACACGCATGACCAGCTCAAAGACTGGCTGAAGGCTCGCGGCCTGGACTGGCACGAGGATGCTACCAACACCGACACCCACTATCTACGTGCGTATATGCGCCACAACGTGCTTCCGCTTCTTAAGGCGAGAAACCCGATGTTGGTGCAAACGGTGTGCAAAATTGCAGATTTGATGACTGACGAAGACGATTATCTTGAGGCGAAGGCCGCTCGCAAGCTGAGGCAGATTACGCTGCGCAAGAGTGAGTTTTCACTGGTACTTGACGCGTTGAAGCTGAGCTCTACTGACATGGTGATTGCCCGCCGCGTGGTAAGGATTGTGGCTCGGCAACTAATCCCTGAGGCCTGGCTAGAGTTCAGGCACGTAGATGCCGTGCTTGAAGCGGTTGCTGCGGGAGTTGGCGTGGCTAACTTGCCGCAAAACCTTGAAGCGCGCGTTCGTTTGGGCACCGTGACATTCTCGTTCACGGGTGCCGCGGGGAGCGCGAGCGCTGCGGGCGGCGCGGCCAGCAACGAACCTGCAGGTACGGTACCTGCTGCAGCCACGTTTGGCGAGCACCTTGCAGTTCCGGGAACGCTGGAGCTAGCAGACGGCCGAGTGCTTTCAGCACGCATTCTCCCTGTGGAGCACGGCTTTGACGTCGTGTCCTATGCAACCGCACATAGCCAGGAATGGTTGGGCGAGTCGGCTCTTCTCGACGCACAAGCCTGTGGGGTAGACCCAGTTCACGGCGGTAGCCTGTGGGTCTCGGGACCCGAGGCGGGGGACACCATGCAGCCTCTGGGTATGCACGGGCAGTCAAAAAAGATCTCTGACCTGCTGGGTGAGGCAGGCGTTCCCGTTGAATCCAGGAGCATGATGCCTATTGTGCGAACAAATATTCGTGGACATGTAGTGTGGGTTGCGGGAATTCGTCCCGATGAACGAGTAAAATGTACGCAAGATACAAAACAGCTGCTAGAATTGAACATCTATTCTGGTCACAAGCCATTTGAGAGGAGCCAGTAATGGCGGAGCTTCACCCTGATATTGAAGAGATTCTGCTTGACGAACAGGACATCAAGGACATCGTCAAGAAGGTGGGCGCGGAGATCACGCGTGACTACGCGGACAAGAACCCCCTGGTCATTGCTGTTCTTCGCGGAGCTGTTGTATTCATGGCCGACATTATGCGCGCCATTGAGTGCCCACTCTCCATCGATTTTATGGCTGTTTCCAGCTACGGCGACGGCGTTAAAAGCTCTGGTGTTGTGCGCATTGTAAAAGATCTTGATACCAAGATTGAGGGCCGCCACGTCATCATCGTTGAGGACGTCCTGGACTCCGGCCTAACCCTCTCTTACCTGGTCCGCATGCTCCAGTCTCGTAACCCCGCTTCCATTGAGATTGCCGCTTTCCTGGTCAAGGACATTGAGGGCAAGCGTCCAGCTATTGATCCTCGTTACGTGGGCACTCACGTACCCGACAAGTTTGTTGTTGGTTACGGCTTGGACTATGCAGAGCGCTACCGTAACCTGCCATTTGTTGGCGTTCTGAAGCCTTGCGTGTACGAATAGGCTGAAGTTACGCGGTCAAGCCACGCGGTTGAACTTGCGGCCACGCGGTCTGCTCTGTGGAATTTGCTGCAAGACCGTGCAATAGATACAAATTTGTTAAAACTTTTAAAGTTGGGCGAGAAGATTGATCTTCTCGCCCAATATGCTATCTATCAAAGGTTGTGTGAGGCCATATGTACCACAGCGTCATCCATGCCTCCAACCAACGTTTTACCAGGTAGATACTGTAGGCTTCGAGAGAATTGAGAAACCATGGTCAATCAGACAAGTCTTGCATATGGATCAGAAAAGTCTGCAATCCGTGAGATTGCAGGTTATGCGATGCAGCGTCGTACTGAGATTGGCGCTCAGAATGTGTTTGATTTCTCGATCGGCAACCCTTCCGTGCCTGCTCCTGAGTCTGTTCGCACCTCTATCGAGGCCGCCATGCAGCTTCCTCCTCAGCAGGTCCACAGCTACACACCTGCAATCGGCATTCCCCAGGCCAGGGAGGCAATTGCCGCGTCGCTCCGACGTCGCTTTGGAGATCACGCAGCTCAGGCAGGCGATCTCATCTTGACTTGCGGAGCTGCAGCTTCCGTTTCTATGGCGCTCAATTCCATTGTTTCTCCAGGTGAAGAGGTTATTGTTATTGCTCCATACTTCCCAGAGTACCGCGTGTGGATTGACCACGCTCAGGCTACCTGCGTTGAGGTTTTGGCTGACGAGAAAACCTTCCAGATTGATGTTGACGCCGTTTGTGCAGCTCTTACGCCTAAGACTCGTGCGGTGATTATCAACTCTCCAAACAATCCTGTTGGTGCTGTGTATACCAGGGATAACCTTGATGCATTTGCCAATATGCTCCGCAAACGCTCCACTGAGCTGGGAACTGACATTTACGTCATCTCCGATGAGCCTTATCGCGAGATTGTTTTTGGCAACATTGAGGTCCCTTGGGTTCCTGACGTCTACGAGCGCACCATTGTGTGCTATTCCTACTCCAAGTCCCTCTCACTTCCTGGCGAGCGTATTGGTTGGGTGCTGGTTCCTGCTTCTAATCCGGAGCAGAAGGAGATTTACGCAGCTTGCGCGGGTGCCGCTCGACTGCTGGGTTTTGTGTGCGCGCCAGCGCTTTTCCAGCGCGTCATTATCGACTGTGTTGATGAGCCAGCTGATGTTGAGGCCTATGCAAAGAATCGAGAAGTTCTGACCGATGGCCTCACCAAGCTTGGTTACGAGTACATCCAGCCTGATGGTGCATTCTACCTGTGGGTTCGTGCCCCTGGTGGAGATGCTCAAGCATTCTGCGATGTGGCCAAGCAGTTTGAGCTGCTGCCTGTTCCATCCGACTCGTTCGGCTGCCCAGGTTGGCTGCGCGTGAGCTACTGCGTTGCGTACCAGACCTGCGTGGACTCGCTTGCTGCCTGGGAAAAGACTCTTGCTGCAATGAAATAAGCGCTGCAACAGGCGAGAAGATCACCTGAAGAGAGCCAGCCGTCAATGGCGAGAAAATCAATCGACCGCAAACGACAAAGTGAACTGCCTCCCATTTCTTGGACATAAGAAATAGGAGGCAGTTTATATGCGGGTGATTATGATTGTGTAGCGTGTTAGCGCCGGCTTTTAGGCCTGGCGCACAAAATAGTTCAGCTTTCTTGTGTTCTGCTAAAGAATTGACATGTTTCTAATCAAGATAGCCAGGCAGCTAGGTGGTCGCGCTACCTGATATTCATCTCTATGCATAAACTTCATCTAATATGCTTAAACATGAATAGACTTATATAATAAATTTAACTATAGATAAATTCCGCTTCTAAGGAACACACCTATGTCAGATAATCTGCACAATTGCGGCCATATTACACATCAAATGAAGATAATCTGCATGATTGAGGTATTTTCAGCGTCATGTATACGTCTTTTTGACAGATTATCCGACTTAGGTGTGTTTTGAACTGCCTCCTATTTCTCGTGTCTAAGAAATGGGAGGCAGTTCAAAGCCGCGTGAAAACGCGGTTTTGTTTCTTTGTGCGATGTTGTTGTGAGCTGCAGCCGTTCGAACAGCGCGACGCCTTAGTTGCTGTGCTCGTGTCTGGCTTAATATCCCTGCTTAGAGGCTGGAATCTTTGCATCAGCGATGGTGTCCAAAAACGTTTGGGCATCACGGCAAGCCATAAGCTCCTCAGGAAAATCAACCTCTTCAAGCAGCTTAATAACAGAATGCGCATCAGCAATGCGGGTTGCAATGTGAGCATCTGAGCCAAAAGAAATCTTGCATCCAAGCTCAGCGCAGGTCTCTGCAATCACACGACAACGCTCAATAGCAACCTCACGCTGGCCTTCGTCATGCGTGGCCTCATTCATCTCGATGAGCTTACCGCGATCGCGACACTCTCTGACAAGCGCTGGAACATCAAAATCTAAACCACTGCGACCAAGGTGACCAAGAATCAAAACATGTGGATTATCCAGCGCATTTACATACATTTGGGTAATCTGCTTCTGCGAGGCACCGGCAGCCCACTGCTTGCTATGAATACTTGCAACTGCATAATCGCAGGTACCTAGGATGTGCTCGCCAAGAATATGAGGCTGGCGGAGTTTATCGCCATTAATACCCTGGTCAAACGTAATGTCGTAGGCAAACAGGTTGCCCTCAAGGTCAACAATATCAACCTCAGCGCCGTGAAGCAGCCTGACGCCGTACCAGGTCTCTGGCCAAATAGCGGTGTTCATATAGAACTGAAAGTTCTTGATAGTCTGCTGGTCATACAGCATGGACGAGAAGTGATCGGTGATTCCAAGCAGCTCATAGCCACGCTCAGAAGCTGCACGAACGTTCTCCTCAACGGTTGAATAGGCGTGCCTCGAGTACAGACTGTGAGTATGAACGTCGCAAGTAATGCGCATGACGTGCTCCTTTGAATCTTAATCGACAACTCTAGTTAATCATGGCCGCCACCATGAGGCAACCCTGGCGAGAAGACCGATCTTCTCGCCATCCGCGCGATCTACAGCTCAATGCTCAGCTCAACGGGGCAGTGGTCGCTGCCGTAGACCTCGCTCAAGATGGATGCGCTTTTGACCTGCTCAGCAATGCGATCGGAGACCAGGAAGTAGTCGATGCGCCAGCCAGCGTTGTTCTTGCGAGCGTTGAAGCGGTAGCTCCACCAGCTGTATGCGCCGGTCATGTCGGGGTGGCGATACCTAAATGTATCGGTAAAGCCTGCGTCCAACAATTTGGTAAAGCTTTCACGCTCCTCATCAGAGAAGCCTGCATTTTGTCTGTTAGACGAAGGATTCTTGAGGTCAATCTCGTTGTGCGCAACGTTAAAATCACCGCAGGTAATTACTGGTTTTTGCTCAGACAGCTCAGCCAAGAACTCGCGATAGTGCTGATCCCACTCAAGACGCTCGTCCAAGCGCGCAAGCTGGTCTTTTGAGTTTGGCGTGTATACGCACACAAACCAGAACTTCTCAAACTCCAGCGCACAAACGCGACCTTCGTCGTCAGCAACGGGGCATCCAATCTGACGAATTACCTGCAGAGGGGTTTCTCGCGAGAAAACCGCTGTGCCCGAATAGCCTTTTCTTTCTGCGTAGTTCCAGGTTTGAACGTAGCCGGGAAGGTCCAGCTCAACCTGGCCTTCTTGCAGCTTAGTCTCTTGAAGCGCAAATACATCAGCGTTTATGGTTTCAAAAATTTCCGTGAACGAAGGCTCTTTCTTGAGCACGGCGCGCAGGCCGTTGACGTTCCAGGAAATCAGCTTGTACTCTTGAGTTTGGCTCATAACTCCTCTTTCATACTACGACCTGGTGGTTTAGGTCGCAGTGGATTCGTATCACAGTAGCCGCGAGTAACGCGCGTTCCACGCTCCAGTTACGGCGCCAAGCGGTGCGTTTGCGGCAATAAACTTTCAATAAATCCATGGTATACGACTAGTAGCCACCAATACCGCTACAATAGAAACATTCATAGCTGGCAAGGAGGATTCATGCTTCGTCAAAGCTACAACACCTGGCAATGTGGAACTCACACTATCTCGTTGGCGCGTCCTAGGATTATGGGCGTTCTCAACGTCACTCCAGATTCGTTCTCTGATGGCGGAAAGAACTTTGATCCAGAGGCCGCAATTGCTCGTGGATTGCAGATGCTAGATGAAGGCGCTGACATCATTGACGTTGGAGGAGAGTCTACTCGTCCAGGTCACACGCCTGTTCTGCCTACAGAAGAGGCCGAGCGCGTAGTACCTGTGGTGCGCGCGTTGGTAGCTGCTGGCGCAATTGTCTCCATTGACACGCGCCACGCCGAGGTAGCAAAGATGTGCGTCCGCCTTGGAGCGTCCATCATCAACGACGTTTCTGGCTTCACTGATCCAGAAATGGTTGCTGTAGCTGCGGAGTCTGACTGCGGCTGCATTGTGATGCACTGGAATAAGGACGGCCTTGGAGCTCGTGTTGAGCGCAAACAGGTTCAGCTGGATGACATGCGCCCTTCTCGCCCTACTGGTAGCGCAGCTGCTCGAGCCGTAGCCACAGGAGCCGAGACACGCACGCTGAGCTCGCAGCGTCGTTTTACCCTGCCTGAAGAGGCGCCTATCATGCGCCAGATCATGGGCTTTTTGGGCGACCAAGCTCGCGGTCTGATGCGCGCCGGCGTTTCCAAGGACCGCATCTGCATTGACCCAGGTCCAGGCTTTGACAAGTTTGCTGACGAGGACGTTGTAATTCAGCGTGCTACTCGCTCGATGGTTTCTATGGGATATCCGCTGCTCTGCGCCGTGTCCAGAAAGCGCTTTGTCGGCGCTGTTTCTGGCGTAACTGAGGCTACGCAGCGCGACGCAGCTACGCATGCAATCTGCATTGCCGCAATCACTAACGGTGCCCGTATCCTGCGCGTTCACGATGTTGCGGGAACCGCTCAGGCTATCAACGCTTACTGGGCTATGACCGAGCGCGATCCTCGTCAGGGATTTGTGGCGCTTGGCTCCAACGTGGGTGACCGCGTGGGTTATCTGGCCCGTGCTACGCAGCTCATCGATGAAATCCCGCTGACCTGCGTTGTTTCTCTCAGCCACGCCTACGAAACTGACCCTGCATACGGTATTGCTACACCTGTGGTAAACGCCGTTGCTGAGATTAGAACTGAGCTCCATCCTCTGGTACTGATGGATAAGCTGCTTGAGGTAGAGAACGCTCTCAACCGCACACGCAAGAAAGGCGAGGAGGGCCATGGACCTCGCACTATTGATTGCGACCTTCTGTGGGTTGAGGGCGAACAACACGCAGGTAAACACCTCACTTTGCCTCATCCACGTATGGGTGAGCGCGATTACGTGCTTGTGCCTATGGAGGACCTGATGCATGATCCGGTGCGTTTCTTCTCGCACGGAGGTGTGGAGATTGACCCTCCTGACCAACGTGTTGGTCACGTAACTGAGGATTTGGGAGCCATTACGTGGGAGTAGCACAAGAAGCTCTAGAGCTGGCACGTGGTGGTGCACAAACGGGAGAGTTTGTGTTCCGCGCCTTTGACATGCAGAAATGCGCTGCCCAGGACCAAGACGAGTGCCTTGAGCTGGCATCCACACCGGCATCCGCATCAGCATCCCCATCATCTGGCGAGAAACCCTTTGAGGTTGCAACTGTTGTGCGTCTTGGCGTCACGATGCCGTATGTACCTGCCGTTCCATACGTTGTAGCGCTGGGACTTTGTCAGTTCTTGCGTGCGCTAGATGAGAACTTTGGTATCCGCTGGCCTTACGATATTTGCTATAAAGACCAGGTAGTTGCCTCAATCAAAGCAACCGCAGGCTATCAAGAGGGCATGTTTGCCGTGGTAAGCGTTGTCGCAGACACTAAGGCGCTGAGCTTAGCGTTTGATGTTGCAGACAACACAGAGCTTCTCGCCAAAAAGGTGTCTGAGCTTGTGGTTCATAGCGTAAGCGCGTGGGAGCAGCAGGTTAAGCGCGCACGAAGCTTTGCGGGGCCAATCGCGCTGATTCTGAGCGACTACTTTGATATGGTTCCTCTGCTTGGACAGCAGGTCAACAAGGTATATCCCAGCGGAAACGTTGCGCTGATCGCTCGATTTGGTGGTATTGACGTGTGGGGTCATGCCATCCTTGTTGATGAGGATGGTAAAGAAATCCTTGTAAGTGAGGACGAAGCTTCCGTTGTGTCAGCGGTTTAGCTGCCGGTTTAACAGCGGGTCCAGATGCCGGTTTAGCTGCGGGTTTAACCGCAGGTTTAGCTACTGGTCCGACTACCGAGCTGTCTGCTGTAGTGCGCTCGCAGCGTTAACTACTCGGCAGCTTCGGTAGACTGCTTCCAGATCAGATAAATTCCACGCATGGTGAGCTGTGGATCAACCACGTCAAAGACATCCGTTGCTTCGCTAACGGTGTTTGCCAGGCCACCTGTTGCAATAACAGTTGCACCCTCAATACCAGGCTCTTTGAGTGTTCTGGCAACCAAGCCCTCTGCCTGAGCAGCTGCGCCCACTACAATACCTGCCTGAACAGCGCTTTCTGTAGTGTTGCCCAAGACAGTTTCGGGAGCCTTGATAGGAATGCTAGAAAGTTTGGCTGCGCGCGCAAACAGAGCGTTTGCAGAGATCATAATGCCTGGTGAAATAGCGCCCCCGCGGAATACGCCGTCCTTATCGACAACGTCCAAATTGGTTGCGGTGCCAAAATCAACCACAATAACCGGATAGCCATAACGCTCAGTTGCGGCAACGGAATTTGCTACGCGATCAGCACCCACAAGCTCGGGGTGGGGGATATTGAAGCGGATCTTATCTGTGGAAAGCGCGTTAATGCGGGTCAGAGGCTTGTTAAGCAGCAGTTCAAAGCAGCGCTGCCAAGCACGTGTGATAACGGGAACCACGCACGAAAGTCCACCAGCCTCAACGTCGTCAATGCTCAGTCCATCTTTCTGGAAGAATGTGAAGAGGCGGCCGTGCAGAATGTCAGAGGTGTCGAGTTGATCGGTGGGCATTCTCCAGCCGCGCACCATAGTGCCTTCACTGTCAAATAAACCAATGGCAGTTTGCGTATTACCCACATCAATCGATAAAAACATTATGCCTCCGAAGAGCTGCAGACCGGTTTTGTATGTTGCATTGGATTTTAGCGCATCAAAGGCTTCTCAAAAGTTGTCGCACACAAGAATTGTCTGAACAAAATGTGAATTTCTCGCCAAGTACTTCTGGCAACAGAAGGGTTGTTCTGCTATACTTTTTCAGCTTATTGTCTTGATTGAGCACGTGCTCATAAAGACACCCCTGCTCTGGTCGGAAACCAGAGCCGATGTAAGGAGTCCTGCATGAAGCAAGGTATTCATCCAGAGTACGTAGAGTGCACCGTTCGCTGCACCTGCGGAAACACCTGGACCACACACGCAACTGTTCCAGAGATGCGTCTTGACCTCTGCGACAAGTGTCACCCATTCTATACGGGTCAGCAGAAGCTTGTCGACACTGGTGGACGTGTCCAGCGCTTCGCCGACAAGTTCGGTGGCGCAGCAAACGCTGCTCTCGAGGCTGCTAAGGCTGCCAAGGAGGCAAAGGCTGCTAAGGCTGCTGAGCAGGAGGCTGCTCGTAAGGCTGCTGCTGAGGCTAAGGCTGCTGAGAAGGCAAAGCGTGCTGCTGAGTTCGCAAAGAACGCACCAGCTGCAGAGCCAGAGGCTGAGGCTGAGGCCGAGGCACCTGCAACCGAAGAGGCTGCAGAGTAGCAGGTATTTGCTCGCGCAAAACCGCAGAGTACAGAATCGGGGTAGCTTCGGCTGCCCCGTTTTTGTTTGGCGAGAAACCCTCTTAGCTCAGAGGGTATACTTGAAAGTGAAAAATCTGCCGTCGGAGGACGAATGGAATCACTGTATACAAAGTATCGCCCGCAAACGTTTGAGCAGGTAGTTGGCCAGAAGCATGTGGTCGGTACCCTTGAGCGAGCGGTCTTGGAGCAAAAGCTCAGCCACGCATACCTGTTCTGCGGACCTCGCGGCACAGGCAAGACCACTATGGCTCGTTTGCTGGCAAAAGCCATCCTCTGTCACGAGGCTCCTGGTCATCTGCCTGATGGCACTTGCGAGGATTGCCAGCTGATTGCTGCTGGTCAGCATCCAGACGTCTTTGAGATTGACGCCGCTTCTAACACCGGCGTTGATAACGTGCGAGAAGAGATTATTTCTCGCGCTAGTTACGCTCCTGTGCGCGGCAAGGGCAAGGTCTACATTATCGACGAGGTGCACATGCTTACCTCGGCGGCATTTAACGCCCTGCTCAAGACGTTGGAGGAGCCTCCTTCGCACGTGACGTTTATCATGTGTACCACCGATCCTCAGAAAATTCTTGCAACTATTCTTTCTCGCGTGCAGCGCTTTGACTTCCGTTCCATTGCTGCTGATGAGATGGCAGAGCACCTGGTCAACGTCTGTAAAAACGAGGGCTTTACCTACGAAGACGCAGCTATTGACCTTATTGTTCGTCATGCGCGTGGTGGCATGCGTGACGCTCTGTCTTCTCTTGAACAGCTCTCCGTTTACGGCGGCGGCGTCATTTCTGAGCAGACGGTTCGCGACGTTTTGGGCCAGTCTTCCGGCTCTCTTATTAACAATGCTGCAATGGCTTTGGCTCAGCGAGACATTTCTTCGCTCTTTACCACGGTAAATACGTTGTTTGAGGGCGGCAAAGATTTGCTTCAGTTTACGCGCGAGCTTGCTGTTCACGTAAGAGATCTCTACATTGCCGCAGCTGTGGGCGTTGATTCTCCTGCGCTGGCAAATTCCACTGCTTCGACCGAGCAGCTTACCAAGGAAGCCCAGGCATTTGGCTCGGTTGATCGACTCTCCAGAGTTCTGACTGTTTTGGGCGACGCGGCCAACCAGATGCGCACCGCCGTTAACCAGCGATTGGTCCTGGAGGTTGCATTCACTAAGCTGGCACGCCCCAATACGGAGCTTTCATTGGAAGCGCTGGCAGATAGGGTGGCCGTTCTTGAGCAGCAGTTGGCAAACGGTGTTGTTGCAGCTCCATCTGTCGAGAAACCCGCAGCTCCCGCACCTGCTTCGGTACCGCAGCCAGCTCCGATTGCTGCGCCGGCTCCCGCACCAGTGGCGGCTCCCGCGCCTGTGTCAGCGGCTCCACAGCCAGCTCCAGCACCTGCACCTGTTCCAGTACCAGTACCAGCGGCTTCACAGCCGACACCAGCTCCGGCTCCGGCTCCCGCACCTGCACCGGCTTCGACGCCCGCACCGGCCCCTGCGCCAAAAGAAGTTGACCAGTCCGACGCTCTTCTCGTCAGACAGTGGAAAGAAGTTGGCAAGGTCTGCGCCTCCAAGAATGCTGCTCATGCAGCGCTGCTGGTTAGCTCAACGCTCGAATCCGATGATGGCTCTGAGCTGGTAGTTACGCTACCCAAGGGTTCCTCGTTTGCCATGAGGATGCTCAGCGCGCCAGCAGTTTCCGAGTTTGTAAAAGAGTGTGTTGCCCAGGTTATGGGCCCACGCCGCATCAAATATGTCGAGTCAAGTCTTGCTGCAACGGCAATCTCGCGAGAAAAACGCGCAGCTCAGGTGGCGGCTCCAGCTCCAGCTCCTGTGCCAGCAGCTCCTGCTGCGCCTGCACCGGTTCCTGCGCCAGTTGCGCAGCCCGCTCCTGCACCTGCTCAAGTTCAGGTGCCTACACCAGCTCCAGCTCCAGCTCCTGTCGCACCTGCGGCTCCAGCGCCAGCGCCAGCACCCGAGGCGTCATATCCAATGCCCTGGGATGAACCTGCGTCTGCCGGAGCTCCAGTTGAGGCTCCTGACTACGATCAGGTGCCTTACAGCGATGACGATGTAGCTGCGGTTTTGGATGACTCCATCGAAGATGCTGCTCCAGCTCCAGTTGCACCTGCGCCAGCGTTTGCACCTGCACCTGCTGTTCCAGTCGCGCCATCTCCGCAACCTGCAGCGTCAGCGCCTGAACCCGAGCCAGCTCCGGCTCCAAAGTCAGCTCCAGCGCCAGCCTCACCAGAGGACATTGCGGCTCGCTCGGCGCTTCCTCCAGAGCTCAATAACGTGGCGGATATGCTCGAGAAGGTATTTGGACCAGCGGTTTCTTTGTCGGTAGAGAAGAAGTCGGACGCGGGTGCTCCTTCGGACGCAGCATCGCCCTCGGACGCAGCATCGCCCTCGGACGCAGCATCGCCCTCGGACGCAGCGGCTCCTTCGGACGTCGGAACCTCTGCTCCCGCAGACCCCGCAAATAACTAGTACTTCTCGCGATATGACGCTTTGGTGCATGGCTCCTTATGGGCCAGCGCAAAAAGCGCAACTTGTCTAAAATAGATACGACGATAGGAGAACATATGGCACGTGGTGGATTTAATATGGGCGGCATGAACCGCAATCAGATGATGGCTCAGGCTCGCAAAATGCAGGAGCAACTTTTGGAGGCCCAGCAGAAGGCTTCTCTTATGCAGGCAACCGCAAGTGCTGGTGGCGGCGCTGTTAAGGTAACCGCATCCGGCGACCTGCGCTTGACCAATATCACCATTGATCCTGAGGCAATTGATCCTGAGGATATCGAGATGCTACAGGACATGATTCTGGCTGCTGTAAATGATGCTCTTGAGTCTGCTGAGTCTCAGGCATCTGCCCAGATGAGCGCAGTAACTGGCGGACTGAATATCCCAGGACTGTTCTAATTCATGGCGTTTGATACCACAAATGATGGTCGCGCGCTGCAGCGTTTGCTTGACGAGTTAGGCCGACTACCAGGCATTGGTCCAAAGTCTGCTCAGCGCATAGCCTACCATCTTCTCGAGGTTGATTCCGAGGAGGCTCGCCGTTTGGCGCAGGCCATCTTGGAGCTTAAGCAGCAGGTGCATTTTTGCCCTATCTGCTTCAACTATGCAACGCGCGACGAATGCGACATCTGCCTGGACTCTTCCAGAGATCGCAGCAAAATTTGCGTTGTTTCTGAGCCCAAGGATGTCTCGGCAATTGAGCGTACCGGTGCGTTCCATGGCCTCTACCATGTTCTGGGCGGCGTTATCTCGCCTATGGACAAGATTGGCCCCGAGCAGCTCCACGTGCGCGAGCTGCTGTCCCGCCTGGCCGACGGCACCGTTACCGAGGTAGTTCTGGCAACTAATCCGGACGTTGAGGGAGAAACAACCGCAACGTACCTTTCCAGAACCATTAACCCGCTTGGAATGACGGTTACCCGATTGGCAAGCGGACTTCCCGTAGGCGGAGACCTTGAGTACGCAGATGAGGTAACATTGGGACGTGCAATTGAGGCACGTCGGGAGGTTTAAGCATGGCAAACCACATGAGAACAAGTTCATCTGGCGAGAAGACCCCTGAGGCTTCATCGGTTGACTTGAAGAACATTTCAACGCTTCGCGCTGGTCAGGGCGCACAAATTCCTCAGAGCCCACGACAGGCCGATAACACGCCAGAACCTCCAAATAGAAAATCGGTCATTATTTTGGTGGTCGCAGCTATTGTTGCGCTTACTGCTCTCTTCTTTATTGTTCGTTGCGCTACAAGCACTAAGAGTGAATCTGCAAGCCAGCAGCCAAAGCAGACCCAGTCCGCCTATGCTGACGAGAAACAGCAGGATGAGCAGGCAGTTGACGGCTCAGTTACCTTCCACGGCATGAAGTACTCTCTGGAGAAGCAAAGCGACGGCAAAACTGCTGTTGTTCGTACGAGTGACTCGGGAACTAAGAGCGTTCTGTTTGAGGTTGAGGGAACTCCTACCAGCCTGATTCTTTTTAACGACACCATTTTAGTTCCAGAGAATCGCGATTCTGGCTGGGATGTTGTGGCATGTGCCCTGGTAGACGGCTCGCTTCCAACCCTTATTGCCGATAAGGACGGCAAGGCTGTTGGCGGAAACGGTACTATCACTGCAGCTACGCTTGACGGAACTACACTTAAGGTAACCGATTCCACAGGAAACACCACCAGCGTTGCTCTTCAGTAAAAGCAACGCGAAGAAATTGTGGATTTCCAGTGGGCGTTCATGTTTCTGAGCTGCGGATATTCTCGCCAAGTGGTTATTTTCAAGAAAATTTTCAAATTCGTTGGAAATAACGCTAGACAAGAATAAAAGTTCCCTGTATTATTTCAATTCGCAACAAGGCGTCCGGGGTATTAGCTCAGCTGGTTAGAGCGCCGGCCTGTCACGTCGGAGGTCGCGGGTTCGAGCCCCGCATATCCCGCCATTGCATGTTCAAGCCCTCTTCGGAGGGCTTTTTCATTACCAAAAAAGTCCAGCATAAAAGATTTAAATTACATCTTTAATTTATTGAAACCAAGTCAGAAAATAGAGCATTGTGTGATATCTTTACATCAGAATGTGTCTAAGTGCTTCTGCTACAGGAACATTTAAAAGCAGAGGTAAAGTGAGGTGGATTGTGCGGAATCAGAATACTTTGGGTGCGCTGTCGCAACGCGATAGCGTAAGTTCCATATCCGCAGAATCTTCCAATACGGAATACACTTCAGATTTGATCAAGAAAATTGCTGTTTTTGATTTTGATGGAACCGTCATTTCTGGACAGTCAGGACTCTTGTTCTCTGCGTATTTGCTTCGCCGTCATCTGTCCTCAATTGCGCGCACGCTCAAGCTTGTGTGGTGGGGAGCTCGCTACAAGCTGCATCTTCCTCAAAGGCAGGAAGAGGCGCGTGAGCTGGTTGTTGGCGCACTTACGCAGTATAGCGTTGAGTTTGCAAATGCCGTCATGCACGATTTTCATCGCGAGGTAATTGAGGGGATGTATCGCCCTCAGGCGCTGGAAGAGGTGCGTCGTCGGCAGGCAGAAGGTTGCTGCGTGCTGTTGGTTTCAGCAACGTTTGAACCTATCGCGGAATTGGCCGCTCAGAAGCTGGGAGTGGACGCGTTTCTCGCCACAAAGATGCAGGTGGGGGCGGACGGACACTACACCAGTAAGGTTGACGGCCCCGTGATTGAGGGCGCTCAGAAGTTGATCTCGGCAACCGAGTGGTGCAACCAGCACTTTGGCGAGGGCAACTGGGAGATTGCGTACGCGTACGGCGATCACTACTCGGACGCAACGCTTTTATCGGCAGCACAAACGCCGTGTGCCGTTTGCCCTGGTCCAACGCTTGCTAGGCTTGCAAACAAGCGCGGCTGGAAAATTTTGAATTGGTAGCAAAGATTGAACTAAGAGTAACGACTGAACTAAGAGCACTATCTGAACCGATAGCAAGAATCAACTTGTAACAACGGCCGACCTGGTCACAAGCCAGATAAGTGAGAAAAGCAGTCCCTCAAGCGGACGCACGAGGGGTACTTGGAGAACCAATGGAAATTTCGCGCAAAACTGACTATGCAATCCGCATGCTTTCTTCGCTGGTAAGAAGCCCAAAGAAGCTTCTTTCTGTTCGCGACGCCGCAGAAGAAAACGATATTCCATACTCCTTTGCTCGCTCAATCCAGCATGACCTGGTCATTGCGGGCGTGATTGTCAGCACGCGCGGCGCTCACGGTGGCATGATGTTGGCCATTGATCCTACTGAGGTAAGCGTTCTTGATATTGTCGAGGCAGTTCAGGGACCTGTTTTTATTTCTAGCTGTGAGTGGGCAGGTCCTAATAATGAGCCTTGTCCTCGCCATAATTCGTGCTATTTTGGGCCTCTTTGGTGCAGTGCCGAGAAAACCTTGCGTAATTTCTTTGCGTCCGTGACTCTGCATCAAGTTGTTGTAGAGGGTCTTATGCCAGAGATGGTGGGCGAGTTCCAGCTGGTAAAGAATGAGAACGCCCAGCGCAACGAGCAGATTATCCAGAATGCCGCTGCCGCTATTGAGGCTGAGATTACCGCCGGCACCTTTGACAATCTGCTTGATGGTGAGGTTATTTCTGCTGAGAAAAAGCCTTACGAGTTCAATATTGGTCGATAAGAAAATCTCACATACAAAAATGAGTGGCGAAGTGGAACCCGCATCAGAACTCACTCCGGAGTTGCGCGCATTTGTCGAGTTCGTAGCCAAGAAAGGTCGCGAATTGTATCGCGATTTACCTTGGCGTCGCACGTATGACCCGTATGCTATCTGGATTTCTGAGGTTATGCTTCAGCAGACGCAAGTCAGCCGTGTGGATGGTCGTTGGCAAAGATGGTTGGAGCGTTTTCCAACGGTTGACGCACTGGCAGCCGCAGCTCCTTCTGATGTGCTCGAAGAGTGGCAAGGCCTGGGCTACAACCGCCGTGCTTTGTCCGTACACCGAGCTGCTCAGGCAATTTCTGAAGCAGGCGGAGTCTTTCCACAAGATCAAAAGGAGCTGGTAAAGCTTCCAGGTATTGGTCCCGCAACTGCTGCGGGTATTCGTGCGTTTGCGTTTAATCTGCACGGCGTCTACCTGGAGACTAACGTGCGTACGGTCTTTTTACACGAGCTGTATCCGCAGGCAGAGGGCGTGCCAGACTCCGAACTTGTCCCGCTGGTAGAGCTAACGTGCCCTGCGAGTGTTGCAGACGCCGTGAACGCCGATAGCGCTGCGAACGTTGTGAACGCCGATAGCACTGAGAACGCTGTGGACGCCGACGGCGCAGCGAACGATGCCACAGCGGCGCTCACACCACGTAGCTGGTACTACGCCCTTCTCGACTATGGCGCGTACTTGAAGAAAACCATTCCCAATCCTTCGCGAAGGTCCAAAAGCCACGTCAAGCAGTCGCGCTTTGAGGGATCTCATCGACAGAAGCGAGCCGAGCTCTTGCGCGTTCTTCTCGCCCATAAAGACGAGGGCGGAGCGGAGTTTGATACGCTTCACCAGGAGCTTTGTCAGGTTGAGGTCAACGCGGGACGAGAAACCCTTGATGAGCAGGTTACCCTTGGCTTACTTGAAGAACTTGCGAAGGAAGGCTTTTGTCAGAAAAATGATGAATACTGGCTACCCTAAATGGTTATAATTCATAGTGCTGACGAAGGGGTCAGTATATGAGCATAAATGCTAATGATTATCATTTGCATTTGTTTGCTAAAGGTAACACAGCGCTACCCAGGCGCTTAACATCGCGCTCACAAGCGCTTTGACATGCGTTGACGTGCCACTCGTTAACGCGGGAGAGGAGAAAAAATGGCAGTAGATTTTGAGAATTCTCAGACAAAGAAGAATCTCGAGGCAGCTTTTGCTGGTGAGTCTCAGGCTACCAACAAGTACAGCTACTATGCTTCCCAGGCTGCAAAAGATGGTTATCAGCAGATTTCCAACATTTTCACCGAGACTTCTGGCAACGAGAAAGTTCACGCTAAGCTTTGGTTCAAGTATCTCCATGGCGGCAAGATTCCAGAGACTGCAGAGAACCTCAAGGACGCAGCAGCTGGTGAGAACTACGAGTGGACCACTATGTACGCTGATTTCGCTAAGGTAGCTGAGGAGGAGGGCTTCGCAGAGATTGCTGCTAAGTTCCGTCTTGTCGGTAACATCGAGAAGACTCACGAGGAGCGCTATCAAAAGCTTCTTGAGCGCGTTGAGTCCGGTGAGGTCTTTGAGCGCGAGGGTGTCAAGGTTTGGAAGTGCCTCAAGTGCGGTCACCTGCACGTTGGCGCATCTGCACCAAAGGTTTGCCCAGTCTGCGGTCACCCACAGGCATACTTCGAGGAGCAGTCCCTCAACTACTAAGTTGCAGCTTCAACTTTTAGTGCGTTAAAAATGTACCCGCCAGCAGGTCATCGGCTTGCTGGCGGGTATCTTTGTGCGTAGATGTTGCGGTGAGATTGGGTTTCTCGCTATGTGTTTAACGCATCTAGTGGGCCGCTCGGCGCGCGCCTGACATGTGTTCCGTGAACCGCCCGGTGCGCGCCTGATTTCTTAAAAGAATCTGTAACTTTTGCCTAAATGTTTCAAAGAATCTGTGGATTTGCCTGATTTCATCAAAGAATCTGTGTCCAAAATACAGAATCATTGCACTTTTCAGGCTCACTTTTCAGGCAGAGTTTAAAGCGCGTCCGAGCTCGCGCTTTCATGAAGCCTGATTTTCTCGCCATGTCTGAGTAATTTGCCGGAAAAGTTTACCAAGTCTGAGCTATTTGCCGGTTTTTCTCGTCATGTCTGAGTAAATTTACTCAGACTTCATGCACTTTTCAGGCTTATTGCGGTGCTTGAGTCTGGATTCGCAACTCAGAAACATCTGGCGAGAAACCCGCGCGCTCGTAGCATGCGCGCCTGGCGAGAAGCCCGTGCACTTGCGGCGCCCGCGGCACCCGTGCGTTTGCAGCTCAGTGCCGGGCCAGCGTGCCGAGTCCCGCGCTTATCCCTTGAACCAGCGATTAGGCTGCTCGTAGGAAGGGCAGATGTCGCTCATGGGACAGCCGACGCACTTGGGATTGCGAGCGGTGCAGGTTTCTCGCCCAAAGTGAATCCACTCTTCATTGACGTCTTTCCAGAGTTCGTGGGGGAGAAGTGCGAGCAGGTCTTTCTCGGCAGCCAGCGGCGTGGAAGCCGAGCTCAGGCGAATGCGCTTGGAGATCCTGTACACGTGCGTGTCCACCGCGATGCCGTCGACCACGTCAAACATCTTGTTGAGCACGATGTTTGCGGTCTTTCGACCAACGCCCGGGAGCGTGACCAGGTCTTCCATGGTGCCTGGAACTTCTCCGCCGTACTCCGTCAGCAGAATCTGTGCCGTCTCCACACAGTGCTTGGCCTTTGCGCGCCAGAATCCGATGGTCTGGATGACCTCTCCGACCTCGACAGCATTGGCGGCCGCCATGGACGGTGCGTCGGGCCAGCGGCGGAACAGCTCGGGTGTGACCTTATTTACCGCGGCGTCAGTAGTTTGCGCCGAAAGCATAACGCTGATGAGCAGGGTAAACGCGTCGTGATAATCCAGCGCGCTCTGGACGCTTGGATAGAGCTCGTGCATGCGTCGGCACAGCTCAATGCCGCGTTCTACCTTGACTTTCTTTGATTCTCTGGGCATAACCTCTCCTCAATTCCTTCTATGTGTACCCAGTATGTAGTTACGTTATCACGTGAGGCGAGAATAGCAAAATAGCTGCATAACAGCTACAATAACAGCCCAATTGAAAAGTTATCAAACCTGCGTGCCGGTTGCCCTTGCGCGTCGGTTGCGCTCAAGCGCGGCGGACGTCGCTGGCAAGTGCGTCGGACGTCGCGCGCCAGACGCAGCAGCGTCCAGCAAGGTTTGGTGTAACCCGCATGCGTTTGCATGTGGGTTTAGCGGCATGGCGGGAGACTGTGTGTTTATCAATAGAGTTGCAGCTCAACTACTGAGCGCACCCGAGCTAGAGAAGCTGAAGCGAGAGCTTTCGCGTGGATCAGACGCCACGCTGTCCCTCTCGCAAAGCGCTCGTCCGCTGATGCTAGCTGCACTTTGGGCGCAAAATCCCCGCCCATGCTTGCTGGTTGTCGCGGGCGAGGACGCCGCGGACCGTACGGCGCGCTCGCTTGCAGCGTGGCTGGGAAACGACGCTGTGCTGCGCTATCCCAATCGCAAGGATCGTCCCTGGTCGGATACCACGCCAGACGACGCCCTTATTGGAGCTAGGTGCCGTGCCATCGCCAAGCTTTCCGCTGGCGAGAAGGTCATTGTAGTTGCAAGTGCTCACGCGCTGATGCGCAGAGTTCCCCCTGTTGGTTCGGGCTATTTTCTTCCTGCAACGTTTACCGTTGGCGACGACGTCCCCTTTGAGGACGTGGCTTCGCTGCTCGTCGGCATGGGATACGCGGACACCGGCGAGGTAGATGCGCCAGGCACCTTCCACATTCACGGCGATACAGTTGATATCTTCCCAGCTCAGGCTACAAGTCCTGTGCGCATTGAGTTCTTCGGAGACGAGATTGACCGTATCAGGCGCATGGTGGCGGCTACCGGACAGACTATCGGTGCCATTGATGAGGTAACCGTTGCCCCAGCTAGAGAGCTTGCGTTTACCAAAGAAACTATCCGCTGCGCAGAAGAAGCGCTCTACACACGCGCGCAAGAAAACTCTGCACTCGCTGCTGACCTGGAGCTTATTCAGCGCGGAGCTCAGGCTCCTGCACTTGAGCGCTATCTGCCTGTGCTGTACGGAGGCTCTGCCAGCCCGCTTGAGCACATCTCTTCAGAGACGCTGGTAGTTCTTGCAGAGCCACGCTCACTGTTTGACGATTGTCAGCGTGCCTTTGACGAAATCTCTGCATCCGCAGCGGCATCAAAAGTGAAACTAGATGGTCTGTATACAGATCCCAAGGCCATGGACTTTGGCTCGCAGCAGCGCTTGTCCTTCTCGTCACTTTTGCGCACGGGAGCTGTGGTAACGTCGGAGCTTTCTGTGGTACAGCCGTCCATTGCAGGCTCGGACGCAAAGCTTTTGGGTCGCGTAAGGCAGCTGGTGCAAGATCGTGATGCTGTGGTATTTGCAGTGCCCGATCGTGCGGCGCGAGAGCACCTCAAGTTGCTTTTTTCGGATGAATCCATTCCGTTTGAGGAGTCGCTGGGTACGGCGCTTGAAAACGAGCCAGACCAAAACGGAGCCTACGCGCCACTCAAGCGTGGCCGCGTCACGTTTACCGACGCACCCGTTCCTGCAGGAATCATCATCCCAACGGCCAATCTAGCAGTGCTTTCTGTCTCGGACTTGACGGCCAGAAGCGCACGCAACAAGAAACGTTCCAAACGTATTGACCCCACAACGGTGACGTTCCCGTTTAAGCCGGGCGATTACGTTGTCCACGCAACGCACGGTATTGCGCACTTTACGGCCATTGTGCGTCAAGAAGTTGCAGGTAGAGAGCGTGATTACTTCCTGCTTGAGTATGCCAATGACGATAAACTCTATGTGCCCCTGGAGCAGGTTGACCGCATTACGCGCTATGTGGGACCCGACGGCAACAATCCGCGCCTGACCAGGCTTAACACGGCAGATTGGTCGCGCGCCACTAACAAGGCAAGAAAATCTGCCAAGAAACTGGCGTTTGACCTGGTAGACCTCTACACACGCCGCGCTTCAGTGCCGGGTTATGCGTTCTCGCTGGACACTCCCGCTCAGGAGGAGATGGAATCCAGCTTCCCGTATCAGCTGACGCCAGACCAAGAAAGCGCTGTTGCAGACATTAAGCTGGACATGGAAGCGCGCAAGCCAATGGACCGTCTGCTTTGCGGAGACGTGGGCTTTGGCAAGACAGAGGTGGCGCTGAGAGCTGCATTTAAGGCATGCCAGGATGCTCGTCAGGTTATGATTTTGTGCCCAACTACCATCTTGGCTCAGCAGCACTACGAGACGTTTTTCTCGCGATTTGCTCCGTTTGATTTGAAGGTAAGCGTACTTTCGCGTTTTGTTACGCCGGCTCAGCAGAAAAAAGCGCTTGAGGGATTTGCGGATGGAACCGTAGATGTGCTGGTAGGAACTCATAGGTTGCTCTCAGCTGACGTCAATCCGCACGACTTAGGCTTAGTTATCATCGACGAAGAGCAGCGCTTTGGCGTACAGCACAAAGAGCAGCTCAAAAACATGCGCGAGCAGGTAGACGTGCTGACGCTCTCGGCAACGCCCATTCCGCGCACCATGCAGATGGCCATGAGCGGCGTGCGCGACATGAGCCTGATTCTGACACCGCCACCTGGCAGAAAGCCTGTTCAGGTTATGGTGGGTGAGTACAACCCGGATCTTGTTTCTGCAGCTATTAGAAGTGAGTTGGAGCGAGAAGGACAGGTGTACTACGTGTCCAACCGCGTGACCACTATTGATGAGGCGGTGGCTCGTGTGGAGGAAGCTGCGCCGGAAGCTCGCGTGGGCGTGGCTCACGGCCAGATGAGCGCTCGCGAGGTAGAAAACGTCATGCTTGCCTTCCAGGAGCACGAGATTGACGTTTTAGTGGCCACCACCATCATTGAGTCCGGCATTGACAACTCGCACACTAACACGCTGATTATTGAGGACTCACAGCGCTTGGGACTGGCTCAGCTGTACCAGCTCAAGGGCCGTGTTGGTCGCGGTAGGCAGCAGGCATACGCATACTTTATGTTCCCCGCGGAGTTGCCGCTGACAGAAGAGGCAACCGAGCGTCTGACTGCAATCAACGAGTTCCAGGACCTGGGCAGCGGCATGCGCATTGCCATGCGTGACCTAGAGATTAGAGGCGCCGGCTCTCTTATGGGCGCTGAGCAGCACGGAAACCTTTCCAGCGTTGGTTTTGACCTCTTTACGCAGATGCTGGGCGAGGCAGTTGCTGAGGCTCGCGGTGAGTCCGCAGAGCTTGAGCAGGCCGAGGTAACCATCAATCTACCTGCAGATTTCTATCTTGATGAGGACTATCTGCCAGAGGTTGACCGACGCGTTCTGGTGTACCGTCGTCTTGCCGCAGCTACAGAGCTTTCCGATGTTGATGCGCTTCAGCAAGATACCGAGAATAGCTTTGGTGCCCTGCCGCTTGCAGGTAAGAACTTGTTTGATCGTGCCCGCGTGCGCATCCGCGCGCAGCGTTTGGGCGCAACGTCAGTAAGCCTGACAAATGGTCGCCTGGTATATCTGGGTGTAGAAATTCCTCGCGAACAAGCCCTCAAGTTGAAGGGCCGCGGTGCTATTGTGTATCCAAAGACGCATAAACTAGCGTATCCGTTCCACCGAAATGAAGAGCAGCTGATGCCCGCCGCCCTGGGAGTTCTTGAAGAGCTTGGTGGCGACGACGAGGTTGAGGAGTAAATATGAGTCAAACAGCAGGTCAGACGTTACAGAACGCCGCGAGCGCCGTGGACACGATCTTTGCCGCACCACACCTCAGGTGGGGTGTTATTGGCTGTGGAGTTATTGCAAACCAGATGGCAGAGGTATTGGCTTCTGTTGGCAGAGCCATCGACGGCGTAGCTAACAGGACACAGGAAAAGGCCATCGCGTTTGCACAAAAACATCACGTCAAGCGCGTGTATGACAGCATCGACGAACTTCTCGCCAGCGACGAGATTGAAGCGGTGTACCTGACCACGCCTCACAATACGCACATCATCTACCTGCGCAAAGCGCTTCAGGCGGGCAAGCATGTGCTGTGCGAGAAGTCTATTACGCTCAATTCCGCTGAGCTGCTTGAGGCTGAAGAACTTGCTCGTCAAAACGGCGTTCAGCTCATGGACGCCTGCACCATTTTGCACATGCCACTCTACAAAGAGCTGGTCAGTCGTGTGGACGCGGGCGAGTTTGGCCCAGTCAACCTGATCCAGGAAAATTTTGGTAGCTACAAAGAGTTTGACATGGAGAATCGTTTCTTCAATCCTAAGCTTGCCGGCGGCGCCCTTCTGGACATTGGCGTGTATTCGCTGACGCTTGCTCGTCTTTTCCTAAAGAGCCAGCCTCATGACGTGCTTTCTATGATGAATCCGGCGCCTACCGGCGTTGACCAGACGGACGGCATTTTGCTCAGAAACGCCGAGGGTCAGATGGTTGTTCTGGCGCTGACGCTTCATTCCAAGCAGCCAAAACGTGCCATGATTTCCGCTGATAAGGCCTTCATTGAGATTATGGAGTACCCACGCGCGGACGTTGCCACTATCACGTGGACT
Source organism: Atopobium sp. (assembly GCA_018380095.1). Lineage (GTDB taxonomy): Bacteria > Actinomycetota > Coriobacteriia > Coriobacteriales > Atopobiaceae > Lancefieldella. The sequence goes on along the minus strand of JAGZUI010000010.1, from coordinate 29,218 downwards.
GACGACGGCAAGCAGGAGAAAGTTCAGGTAGGACGCACCGCTGATGCTCTGGCATACGTGTTGGCAGATCTGGAGGCCGCTGTTGCAGGAGACGCTTCTGCTCAGGCGCAGCTTGAGGTCTCAAAGGACGTTATGGAGCTTATGACCGGCCTGCGCAATGACTGGAATTTCCTGTATCCCGAGGAGCAATAAATTACATGACATCTGACGAGAAGATCGCCCAGCTAGCAGCCGCAGTTGATGAAGAAACAATGGCTCGTCCAGGCGCACCTCAGACGCATCCGGAGTTTGACCGCCTGGTCAGAACCATCTGGCGCCTTCGCCAGGAGGATGGCTGCCCTTGGGATAAGGAGCAGACGCATCAGTCCATCTCGAAGAACATGATTGAAGAGGCCTACGAGGCGGTTGAGGCTATTGCTGAGGGCTCTCCCGAACACCTTGAGGAAGAGCTTGGCGATGTGCTTGAACAGGTAGTTCTTCACTCGCAGATTGAGGCGGACAGCAGTGCGGGCGGTGCCGAGAAGGGCGGCGCACACGACTGCGCAGCGGGTGCTGGCGCAGCGGGATTCGACATCGACGACGTGTGCCGAGCGCTCAACCAGAAGCTGGTACGCAGACATCCGCACGTATTTGGGCCAGAAGCGGGCTCTACATCGTCGGCCGCGGCCGTCTTGGACGTGTGGGAGAGCGTCAAGGCTGAGGAGCGCGCCAGTGCGGAAGATACCGTGCACACCGAGGGTCTTCTCGACTCGGTTCCACAGTCTCTACCTGCGCTCATGCAGGCTCAGAAGATCTCAAAGCGCGCTGCAAAGATGGGTTTTGAGTGGGCGTCAGTTAGTGACGTGTGGGACAAGGTTGCCGAGGAGCGCGCGGAGTTTGACGCTGAAGGCTCAGGTACGCAGCAGAAAACGGACGAGTTTGGCGACATCTTGTTTGCGCTGATAAACGTTGCTCGCTGGGAAGGCGTTGATGCAGAAGAAGCGCTGATGAGCGCCTGCAGGAAGTTCCGCGCTCGCTGGTCGTACATGGAGAAAGCTGCTGCTGAGAGGGGCTTCTCGCTTGACGAGAAACCCGAGCTACAAGAAGATTTGTGGCAAGAGGCAAAACGTCATCTTGATGAGTAGATGAGCTGAGCAAATGAGCTGCACCAATGAGCTGCACCAACCACAATGCAGGGCACGCGAGTTGTCACAAAGCGGATAACTTCTATTCGCTGAAACGATGAAATTCCAAACTGAGGCAGGGCTATCGGCGCTGCCTCTGCCATAATAAAGATGTTGCAATTTGTTGCGACGCATCACCAAACAAACCAGAAATGAGATCCGTGATGAGTCAAGACACCACTAAAAAGAGTGGTACAAAAAGAAAAACAACGCCCACCAAGCGTTCCGTTGAGCCTCTTAAAGAGACTACCGCGGAGCATACCTCTGGTGCTCTCAAAATATTTTCAACTAAAAAAGCCGAGAAACCCCAGGTAACTGAGAAATCTCAATCTGATCAGAAGTCGGCCGTGGCAAAGAAAGCTGCGGTGACTCCAAAAGATACAGCGTCGTCAGAGGGCGCGGCGTCATCAAAACAAGCATCTTCCCAGAAGAGTTCCAAGGACATTAAGTCTAAAAGAACCGTTCAAGTCAAGAGGATTGATAGGACTCAGAGGTCCGAGTACGGTCAAAAGTCCGAGCGCGGTCAGAAGTCCGAGCGCGTTCAGAAGACTGAAAGAACCAATAAACCGCAGTTCAGCGTAGCTTCTCTGGTAGAGCTTAAAGACAACGCACTTGATTTCGCGCGCAATCATACCAAGCTTGTCGTTATTCTCGGCGTTGTAATCTTCCTGCTTGTGGGCTTGTATCCGCCAATTCGTGGCTACTACCACGCTGTTCGCGAGCATGATGAGTTGCTGCTAAATCAGCAGAAGCTCGAGGAAGATCAAAAACGACTTGAGTCCGAGGTTCAGGGTCTGCAGACAAAAGAGGGCATCATAGATGAGGCCCATAAGCAGGGCTTGGTTTCTGGCGGCGAGGAATCTGCGCGGGTAGAGGGCCTTGATAAAAAGAAGGACGAGAATACCGTTCAGCATCCTGATTATCCTTGGTACATCAAGGTGGGAGACTTTGTTTTTGGATTTACACCAGGCGATTCCGGCAATACTGAGGCTCCTAAGAGCGCAAACTCTGACGATTCTACCTCTGCGCCAGCTCCTGAAGAGTCTCACGAGCAGAAGAACTCCGGAGAAGGCGGATCTTCTAAGGGGTCCGGCGCCGACAATTCAAAGTCTGATAGTGGGAGCACACACTAATGCTTCTAGCTGCAATTGATATTGGAACCGTAACTGCTCGACTTGCGCTTGCGCAGGTAGAGGACGGTCGCGTCATTCGCATGGCCAAATACACCGAGATTGTCAACTTGGGCGAGGGTGTTGATACGACAAAACGCCTGCTACCTGAGGCAATTCATCGTTGCGTTGGTTGCGTATCTTCCTACGTTGACCATGCGAGAAAAGAGGGCGCCGAGGCGGTTGTTTGTACGCTCACAAGCGCTGCTCGCGATGCAGAAAATGCTCCTGACCTGGGAATGGGTCTAGCCTCGCTGGGACTTGAGCCCATGATTATTCCAGGTGAAATTGAAGGTGCGCTCACATTTCTGGGTGTCTCTCACGATTTTGAGAATCATCGCATTCTTGTTGCCGACAGCGGTGGAGGCTCAACTGAGCTGGTCGTTGGCACGCTGGCAGGCCAGCCTGCAGCCCAAGGTGCAGGTCAGCAGCTTGAGGGACAGCAGCTCGACATCAATTTTGTCGAATCCGTTGACCTTGGTTGCAGACGTCTGACCGAGCGCTTTAACTTGTCATCTGATCATCCTTCGGCCGAGGACATTGATGGAGCACATACAATGGCAGCTCAGATGATGTCTGAGGCTATTGGACGAGCTCAACAGCAGTGTGCAGCGCCTGAACTTTTAGTGGGCGTCGGCGGAACCGCAACCAGCCTCATTGCCGTTAGGGACCGCCTTGATCCGTACGATCCCGCAAAGGTGCACCTCAACCACATCTCGCTTGATGAGGTGTTGCAGATAGAAGGGCTTCTCGCCAGCAAAACGTTAAAGGAGCGAGAAGACATAACAGGATTGCAGGTAAAACGTGCTCCTGTTATGCTTGCAGGAACTATTTTGCTTGCAGAATTGATGAAGAATTCGGGCTTTAAACACCTGGTAGTAAGCGAGAGTGACCTGCTCTTTGGCCTGATGATAACTGCTGCCGCCGTCTACCAAGGGAAGCAGTCGCCTGTGATTTGGAAGCCAATTTTGCGCCCGCTGAATCAAAAGTAGTGGCATAATAGCTAGACATATCCGGGGGCGTGGCGGAATTGGCAGACGCAGGGGACTTAAAATCCCTCGACTTCGGTCTTGCGGGTTCGAGTCCCGCCGCCCCTACCACTTTTATTACAGAATAAATAGCCTTTTAGCTGCGATTTTTCAGAAAATATTTAAGTATTAGGCGTTTTTGAGCGTGAAGAGTATATAGCTCTTGACCTGGTAAAACTTAACTCGACATTAAGCTCATGGGACAAAAGTGGGACATAATTTAGAACAAAGAGCGCGTTGTTGAGTTTTGATAATTCGCTTTACAGAGGTCTGTGCAATGTTAGGATTATTGGCAATGATACGTCTCGCTGACATTCTACGGAACCGAGACCAAAAAGCGGCTGCCATCGTGTAACCGCTTTTTTCATAAGAAGAAGCTATGAAAAAGCCTTTTCTTTCTATTGATCAGCAAATAGAACTCTCAAATTCAAGAGGTGTTATAACAGATAAAAAGTCAGATAACTCCTATTCTGTTCTCCTTCAGAAACTTGTATACTACTTGTCTTGTACCTAACGTATGCATGACTAATTTCTTACTCATTTCGGAGGACCTATGTCATTTGAGACAGGAGTTTTTCCGGTTTTAGTTTCTGAGGGCGCAGCTGCAGAGTCACTATCTCCCCAGGTCAGAGGAGGACTCAATTCGTCGTCCGCTACACCTCTTCATGTTCAGTTGTCAGATTTGATGCGCGTCAAAATTCTGTCAGAAGACTGGAAGGCGGGAACGTACATTCCGTCTGAGGCCGAATTTATGGCGCAGTATGGCGTCAGCCGAGGAACCATCAGAAAAGCTATTCAATCCCTGGTCAAAGAGGGTTTGCTGCTTACTCAAAAGGGTCGAGCAACACAGGTTATCTCTAACACCGTTCGTCATGCGGCAGGAAATACCGTACTTTCATTTGCAGCCGCACTCAGAGATGGCGGCTTTGAGTATCGAACCGAAGTCCTATTTAAGCAGGTAGTTCCTGCAGATCAAGCTGTTGCCGAGCACCTAGAGATTCCCATCGGCTCTGATGTACTCTTTTTGCGCCGTGTCAGGAGCGTCTCGGATAGACCTGTGGTGTGCCAGGAATCGTGGTCTAACCTGCTTGTTTGTCCTCAGCTTGAAGAGGCAGACTTTGAGAATGAGTCGCTCTTTGACGCGGTTGAAAGAACTTCTCAAAAAGAGATTGCGCGCTCTCGCATGCGCTATCAGTCGCAAATTGCAGGTAAAGACCATGCCGACTACCTGCAGTGTTCTCCAAATGAGGCTTTGCTTGTACTTGAGCAGGTAATCGAGCTGTCCGACGGCAATTGCATTGAGTGGAGCCAGACTTGGCTTGCCCCGCATCAGAGTGTTGTTGGCGTATCTGAGCAGGTAGATGGCTCTATTGGGCCTCTGGACATCTCTTCTGTTCGTCAGTCAGAGCACGTGGGTGCATCGCTGACTTCTGCAGAAATAGACTCTGATCAGCGAAAACAGCTTGAACTTGATTTGCACCACGAGGCGCTGGCAGTGCGTCGAGGCATTATCGAGCTGGCACATCGCTACAGCTCAACGCCATTTCACATTGGCGGCGCGTGTTCTGTAGCAGACATAGTCTCCGTGCTTTTGAACAAGGTTATGCAGGTAGGCCACAGGGATTGCGAGTGGGAACTCAGAGACCGCTTGATTCTCTCTAAGGCTCACACATCGCTGGCGCTGTTCCCAGCTCTTCTACGTGCAGGAATGATCTCTCAAGAAGACATCGATCGCGGAGTTTTTGGACCCGACGCTGTCCTCTTTAAGCATCCACTGCGAGACCCTCAGCGTGGCTTTGAAATTTCTGGTGGCAGCCTTGGCATGGGCTTGGGCTATGCCGCTGGCCTGGGGTTAAGCCTTCGTAGAAAAGATCTCCCTTCTCGCGTTTTTTGTATTTTGGGTGACGGCGAGTGTGACGAGGGCTCCATTTGGGAGAGCGCCGCGTTTATCGGCCACAATCAGCTTTCCAACGTCACGGTCATTGTTGACCAGAATCGCATGCAACTGGACGGCCCTTGCGCATCCATTTTGGACACCGGCTCAATCGCAAGAAAGTTTGATGCGTTTGGTTTTGAGTCTGCCGAGGTAGATGGACATGATGTGCTTGCACTGTACGACGCATTAAAGCAGCAAACTTCCAGGCCTCGCGCGATTATTGCGCACACTATCAAGGGTAAGGGACTCTCATTTGCCGAGAATAACGTCTCATTCCATGACGCGTGCGTGACGGACGACCTCTATGAACAGGCATTGTCTGATCTGAAAGTTGCAGAGGAGGCATGCTCATGCTAGGCACATCTTTGCAGCCAGCGTGCATTTCGGCTGAAGAGTCGCAGATGCTTGCAGGTATGAATACAAAAGAGGTATTTGGTTGGGTAATGGGTAAGCTCGCTAAAGATGACGAGCTGCTAACCGTTGCTGTTGCCGACTATGGTCGTCGTTTGAACTTGGACCGGTTCCGTGAGCTTAGACCAGACGGCTACATCCAGTGCGGAATTGCAGAGCAGAACCTTATTGAAGTGGCGTCTGCCTGTGCAAATGAAGGTTTTCACGTCTTTGCGCCGTGCTACGCCACGTTTGTGACCTCACGAACGCTCGATCAGATTCGCGTCAACCTTGGCATGATGAAGTCGCCCGTGGTGCTGGTAGGTGTTGCCGCTGGTTGCGAATCCGCAGCTACAGGACCCTCTCACATGGCTGTGGAGGACATTGCAGTCACCAGGACCATCCCGGGGCTTTCCGTGTTCAGCCCGGTCGATAACGTCCAGCTTGCAGCCACGCTCATGGAGCTTGCAAGGCATCCACGACCAGCTTACGTGCGTATGACCTCATGCGATGGCGTCAATCTGCATCCAGATGGTTACGTTTTTGATGCGTCCGGTGTCGAGAAACTCTTTGAGTCGGCTTGCGCGGCGGACATGGCAGGCGTAGACGGCGTGGCGGTCGCCGAAGCTGCAGTTACCGAAGCCACAGCCGTCACTCAGCCGAAGCGCATGACCGTACTTGCAACGGGTGCGATAACCAGCCGAGTCATCGAGGCTGCTCAGAGAGCTGCAGAGCAGTTGGCAGCTGAGCAAGCCGCCGTTGCTCAGACGAACATCGAGGTCTACGGAGTATCGATCATCAAGCCGCTTGACGCTTCTTTGACGGAAATTTGTCAGCATTCTGACGTAATTATTACCGTCGAGGAGCACAGCGTTTTGGGTGGGTTTGGCAGCGCAGTTGTCGAGCAGCTCAGCGCATCAGGCCCATGTCCGCAGGTAATACGTTTAGGCATGCCAGATACATACCTCGAAGCAGACGTTCACCACAATATTCTTGCGCGCGCTGGACTATCGGTTGAGGGTCTACAAGAGGTTATTCTCGCCAGCTGTTAAATAGAGGTCCAACAAAATAAAAACCCAAGGGAGCGTTTGCTGCCTTGGGTTTTGCGTTCTATGGTGCCCCCAACGGGAATCGAACCCGTATTGCCGCCTTGAAAGGGCGATGTCCTAACCGTTAGACGATGGGGACGCGAAGAAAAAGTATAGCAAAGATGCTGCAGATTTCTAGTGCTAAACGAGCTGATTTTGAGCTTACATCTATTCTTCGTTTTCCCACCAGTCCAGCCCGGCCTTAAACGCGTAGTCGCGAGCGCTCTGAGTCACGCCGGGCACCGACTCTGCCCACGAAATAAATTCCGGTACGTCGGCGATAATCGCCTCAGCTTCGTGAACTGCGATAACGTTTTCGGCAAACGTGTCAGGTGTGAAATTGATCCTGCACGGAATGTAGAGATCAACAAAAGATGGCCTGAGCAGCGCATATGCCGCTCCCTCGCCGAGGTTAACAAAGCCTTTGAGCGCGCGCTTTGCCGCGGGCATGCGATTCAACTTGAAGAACAGCAGCGTAAACGCCAGACGCATCCAGGCATTTGACTGATACCCGCAACTCTCGTCAAGCTTGTGGAGCCCTTCCTCATCTTCCAGGCGAGCAAGAACATATGCCAAGGTAAAACGTGCACCCAGCAAATCTGTTGGCGAGAAAAACAAGAGATCTTCACAGGCTTTTTTGGAGAGCTTGAAGCAGGCACAATCGGTTGCGACCTGGGCAATCTGCGCGTAGAGGCGCAAGAGCGGGCGAGCTTCAGCGCAGTTCCAAGCGTCGCCGTGAGCTTGCTTTGCTTGCTCTAGTTTTGGTCTAAAGATAGGGTCAAATTCTTTTTGCAGGTCAAGTAGGTCGTTGAGGATCGCCGCAGGATGATTGTTGGAGATCTGCGCAAGAATTCGCTGTGCTTCAAGGTTAATGCTTGTGTTGGCAAGAGCTGGGTTTTCAATAATATTTGTCATCTGATTATGCAAGAAGTTAAGCAGATCCATCCGACTTGCAAAGAAGTCGGCATCGGAATCAATTTCTTTAGTAATTCCAGCCTGATACTTGCCAATGACATTGACGTATTGAGCAAAAGCCTTTTCTTCTTCGTCAGAAATAAAGTCTTCAGGCGAAGCTTCCACTGCAAGCTTCAACTCGTAGAGAGCAGCTTCAGATACGATGTTTTTCTTTTGCGCATGCTTGGTTACCAGGCGGTCTACCTGCTCACTGACCATATCATTAGCGGAATGCTTAATCACTCTGCATCACCACCCGAGTGTGGATTATTTGGCCCGTCGATACGAGGTCCGCTTGGCCGCGGGCCAGCGGGACCTCCGGGGAAGCCGGGGTCAGCTGGGCCGTCGGGCACGCTGCCGCTGGATTCACCAGGGAACGAATCGGCAGAAGCGAACAAGGTATTTGCCTGCATCTGCAGCTCTTTTTCTGCCAGCTCAACGGTCTTAGGGTCTCTTGCCCTAACTTGGTCTGCAAGCCAACGGCCAAGAACACCGCGTCCTATCAGGTCATTTCCTTCTTGCAGCAGCACGGTGGCCTCTGCGATGGCAATGATGAGCTCGTCCTCGGAGTAGGGAAGCACGTTGAGACGAGAGAATTCTCCCTCGGGCAAATCCTTCTGCACGAAGCAACAAAGCGTTGCCTCAGGATAGCGCTCAATCAGCAGGTCAAGGTAGTGTTCCGCCTCAACCAGCTCACGCTTCTTGAAGTGTATGGCCAAACGAGCCAGCAAAATCCACGGGTCATCTGCCCCACGAGGCGGATCAAGCTTGCGGTACTGATCCATAAGATTGTCGAGGGCATCTTCGTCCTCAAGCTTTGCGTATGCGAGTGCAAGCGTAAAACGAGCATCGGCTGCGTCCGCAGCGTCAAGCTCCAGGAGTTTCTCGCCATATGCAATGGCGTCTTTGTTACGGCCGCAGATAAGCGCGCGAGAAGAAAGCGTGGCTAACCAGCGCTTATAGGGGTTGATGGCCAGGCGCTGGGCAAGTTCTGCCTGCTCGGCGGGAAGCCCCTGCGAGGACTCTTGCGCCTTCTGGTTGCACGCGGCCTCAACCTGGGGGAGCTTCTCCACAAGGAACTGGTAGTAGGCGTCAAAAAGCCTGCTATTTGAGGCGCGGAGCATGCGCTGGGCATCAAAACAATTGGGGTCCAGCTGAATGGCCTGATTGAGGAGGCGTTTTCCCTGGTCGATAAGGGCCTGCGCCTGAGATTCTTCGACAAACGGCAGGCGGTAATCAACAATCTCGGCCGCTTGCGCAACTAGATTGAACGCGCGGTCTTCGTCGGTTTGAGGGAGGGAATTGCGGTCGTTGGAGAATCGCCAGTTGAAGTCCTTCATCAGCGTAGCAATGCTGTCCTCGTCGCCGACTTGCGTGCGAGCAAAGCGGAGGATAAGCCGCTGGTAGTCTTCTTTTACCGGGTCAAACGCCACTGGATTCCTTTCTCTCTTACGTAATAATATCGCAGGTTATTGAGGTGTGCAGCGCAACTCCGCGAGCGTTGTAAGAAGATTGTGAACGGCAGACGGAAACGTTTGGAGTGGACGGGTTTCTCGCCAGATGAGCGTCAGTATCTTGTCAGAGGACTGCATAAATTTTCAATGATATTGCATAAAATGACACATTCATTTTGGTACAGATGTCCCAAAAGATATAGAATAGAAATGTTGAGAAGAAGTAATTGCGAAGAATGGCTTCGCTAGCCGCTTAGGGAAGCGGCACATAGTTAAGGAGAGGTTTATGGGACGTTTTACTAATCCACGCGATCTGTATTTTGGCGAGGGCGCTCGTCACGAGGTTAAGAACCTCAAGGGTAAGAGGGCAGTTATCGTTTCCGGCGGCAGCTCCATGCGTCGCGGCGGCTTCCTTGATGACATCGAGAATGACCTCAAGTCCGCAGGTTTTGAGGTTGCTCACATTGAGGGCGTCGAGTCCGATCCTTCCGTTGAGACTGTTATGAGCGGCGCTGCTAAGATGAGCGAGTTCCAGCCAGACTGGATCATTGCTATCGGCGGCGGCTCCCCAATCGACGCAGCTAAGGCTATGTGGATCAAGTACGAGTACCCAGAGACAACTTTTGAGGACATGTGCAAGGTCTTTGGTCTTCCTGAGCTCCGCACCAAGGCTCACTTCTGCGCAATTTCTTCTACTTCCGGTACCGCAACTGAGGTAACCGCATTCTCCATCATTACCGATTACCAGAAGGGCGTTAAGTACCCAATCGCTGACTTCCAGATCACTCCTGACGTCGCAATTGTTGACCCTGAGCTCACTTACGGCATGCCTGTTAAGCTTGTTGCTCACACTGGTATGGACGCACTGACCCATGCTATCGAGGCATACGTTTCTACCGTTGCTTCCATGTACACTGACGGCGACGCTCTCCACGCAATCCGCGAGATTGTCGAGTGGCTGCCAAAGTCCTACGCAGGCGACAAAGAGGGACGTCAGCACATGCATGACGCACAGTGCCTCGCTGGTATCGCATTCTCCTCTGGCCTTCTGGGAATTGTTCACTCCATGGCTCACAAGACCGGCGCTGCATTCTCCGGTGGTCACATCATCCACGGTTGCGCAAACGCTATGTACCTGGGCAAAGTCATCCAGTTCAACGCTCGCGATGAGCGCGCAAAGGCTCGCTATGCATTCATTGCTAAGGAGATCCTGCACCTCGAGGGCAACACCGAGGACGAGCTGGTAGAGGCACTTGTTCAGAAGATTCGCGACATCAACGACGCTCTTAACATCCCACAGGGCATCAAGAACTACGGTGAGGGCGGAACCAAGTCCGAGACCTCCATCATCGACGAGAAGGAGTTCTTCGAGAAGGCTCCAGAGGTTGCTCGCCTTGCTATCGAGGACGCTTGCACCCTTTCCAACCCACGCAAGCCTACCCAGGAGGAGATGGAGCAGCTGCTTAAGTGCGTCTACTTCGACCTTCCTGTCGAGTTCTAAGATCTAGCTTAGACACTTAGCTTCGCTAAAAGCCTGGTAGCGTTTCGCTACCAGGCTTTTTTGTGCGCACCGGCGCGAGCGTAGGCGCTGCGACGTGCTGGTAACGTGCGCAGGCGTGTGCGGATGGGCATTTCGGTGTCGAAAGTTACTCGAGTCACCTCCAAGTGGTAAAAAATGCGTTTAGTTGGAGATTTCATTTTTCTGCATACAACGTTTTCCCAGATAAAAGTTTTTGAGGCGGTAAAAAATCGTCTTAGTTGGAGATAAAACGTCTAATTTTCAATTTTCATTTCCAACTAAACGCGTTTTTTACCTTTTTCGGCACATAATTTTGAGCCTGAAAATTACGTATTCATGGAAATGAATTTAATTGCAGAATTATTCAGAATTTTGAAACCAAGCCAGAGAAGTTACATGATGAACTCCCGCAGGGTGCCAAACGACAAATCTTGCACAGATTTCCTGTGTGATTTCAAATCGGTCAGATTACTTGCGCCATTTCCGGGTATGGAATTCATACTTTTTCGCGAAGGAGTGCTATGGATTACTGTCTTTCGTACTTTTCAGCGTTTAATTTATTAATGAGTTCCTCTAGGCCATTTGATTCATCGTCGGCAGCAAATGCTATGGTCAGAGCGCCACTTGTTCCCGAGTCTACACCTGGAGCGGCCATGGAACGAGAGCTTGCCGTCTACTATGGGCTTCTGCCGGAGATACAAGGCGTGCGACCCCATCGGGAGTCTAATAGTAAGGTTGACCTGCTAATTCGTGATGTGAATTCTGCGTCTACAAGAGCAAATGTTGCTCTTCACATCTGTAATTCAAAAGTTTTGCCATCAATGCTCCTGCCAATAGGTGCTGACTTAAAAGGATTTGTGACATCTCCAGAATTCACTTACTTGCAAGTTGCTTCAAAGCTTGATTTCATTGGCACAATTCTTGCAGGCAGCGCACTATGCTCTAATTATTTTTTGAACCAAAATGGTCACGGTGGAGTTTCGCAACGCCAAAATGGCCCTCTGACAAATCGCGCTGCAATTGCAAAGTTTCTTGCCACACAAGGAAGAAAGCGTGGCATCATTCCAGCTAAACGAGCGCTTCAACACATCGTAGAGAAAGCCCGGTCGCCCCGAGAAGCTTCGCTTTCGTTGCTTCTCTGCCTTCCGTATAACCTTGGCGGGTTTAATCTAGGAACTGTCGAGCTCAACAAGCCTATTGAGCTGGAAAATCGATATGGCGAGAAAATCACTCGAATTCCAGACCTAACCATTCAGCTCAAGGACAAGAGGCAGAAGCGGGCTATGGTACTGCTAGACTACGATCCGGCAACTACACACTCTGGCGGCCAAAAAATCACGCGAGACCTGGACAGGGAAAACGAGCTGGTAACAGGCGTTCAGTGTCCGCATTTTTCGGTATCTGGCGAGATGCTTAAAAGCTTTGAAAGCGTTCAGGGCTTGGTCCGCCAGATTCGCGAGTCTACCGGAATAACTGCACGTGACACGACTATGTCAGATCTTGAAGAGAGACAGCGGGCATTATGGACACGACTGTTCAAAGCTAGGTAAAGTTCCGCTTGAGCCGAATAATAATTTGCCTGAACTTAGATGAACGCCCGTTCAAAACCAGATAGCAAAACCAGCTGCCACGTCTTTTCTGCGCCGCTTGCCGTACAATAGAGGGGCACAAACCGCTCATAATCGCACAGCCAGAAGGAGAAAATCGTGGAAGTTAACGGCCTTATCGACCATACAAATTTGAAGCAAAACGCAACCGCTGAAGACATCAAGAAACTTTGCGCCGAGGCAAAGCAGTACAAGTTTGCAACTGTCGCCATCAATTCTTGCTGGGTTTCTCTGGCTCATGCCGAGCTCGAGGACTCAGGAGTTGGTATCACTTCCTGCATCGGTTTCCCTCTGGGCGCCGCTTCAACTGCAGCTAAGGTCGCCGAGGCCAAGCAGAGCGTCGCCGACGGCACAACCGAGATTGATATGGTCATCAACGGTGGCCACCTGGTCGCTGGCGACGACGACTACGTTATCGCTGATATCAAGGCTGTCGTTGAGGCCGCTGGCACCGTGCCAGTAAAGGTAATCCTGGAGTGCTGCCTGCTTGATGACGAGCAGATCGTTCGTGCTTGCAAGGATTGCATGGCTGCTGGGGCTGCGTTCGTCAAGACAAGCACCGGCTTCAGCACCGGCGGCGCAACTGTTCATGATGTCGCTCTGATGAAGCAGACTGTCGGTGACACTTGCAAGGTTAAGGCTGCTGGCGGCATCCACAATAAGGCTGACGCTGAGGCAATGGTCGCAGCGGGCGCTGATCGCCTGGGCTGCTCCAGCGGAATCGCTATTGTCACCGAGTAGCTCGCTGATCAGGAGTTTTCCGGACCAACACTTCACGGATGGGTAAATGAAGACGACCTCGTAGCATGTGCTGCGGGGTCGTTCTTAGTTGCAGTGAAAAGGGCACAAAAGCTGGCGAGAAACCCGTGCGAGCTGCGGCTTGCACCACCCGGATGCCGTGCGCTGCTGGTATCGCGGTTCACGCCTCGTCTGCCGCGGCTGGCATCGCGCACCCGCCGTGGCAGCTCTAGCTGACGACAACCTCGCCAAAGCCCAGACTACGGGCTTGCAGCTCAATAGCCTGCATGCGCTCATCGCTTGGAGAAGGGGAGTTCTCCATCGGACCGCGGACGCCAAAGTGCCTGAACTTCATGAGTCGAATGCGCGTCTGACCAACCTTCTCGCCAAGTGTTGAGGCAATGCCGTCAACTGCGGCTTCGGCGTCGTTCCAGCCTTCGGTCACGATGACGCGGACCTCTTCCAGCTTGTTTTGCTCGGCCAAAAACGCAAGGTTTTTGCGGACTGTGACGCCATTTTCGCCGGTCAGGTGCTCAAACCACTGATCATCCCAAGCCTTAACGTCAAGCATGACGCCGCTCGAGAGGGCCAGCAGGTCGCGATACTCGGTGAAGTCGATGGTGCCGTTTGAGTCGATGAGGCAGTTCAGACCAGCTGCGTTGCAGTAGGTGAAAAGCTCGTAGAGGAAGTCGGGACGGAGCATGCATTCGCCGCCTGAGGTGGTGATTCCGCGGATGAACGGCATGTTGGAAATGCAGCGGTCGGCCACCTCGCGTGCGCTGAGCAGCTCAATCTTTGGCGTGGATTTGTGCTGACACACCTTGATGCAGTTGTCGCAGTTGATGCAAATGGAGTTGTCCCACACAACCTTGCCGTCAGCCACGGACAGGGCGTGAGCTGGGCATGGCTTGACGCATGCCTGGCAGGAGATGCATTCCACCTGGGTCTCGGGGTTATGACAGTAGGCGCAGCGAATGTTGCAGCCCTGCAGGAAGACGGCAGTTCGGCTTCCTGGTCCATCTACCAGCGAGAAGGGAATGATCTTGTTGACAGGAGCAACACATCCGGTTGGATGCGTTGCTCCCAAAGTTGTTTCTGTTGCAGTACAGGTCACGATTGCGCAGCTCTTCTCGCTAGTCGCTCATGCGAACCTTACGCTCGCCAAGGTGGTTGGCGGTGAAGTTGCCCAGGCCGTCGTGAGCGGTGTCCTGAAGAACAACGTCGCCGGACTGGAACTTCTTCATCTCAGAGCGCTTAGCCAGGAAGCCGGTGATGCGGACCAGGTCACCCTCGGAGCTGTAGAACGAGAGGTACTTGTCGTCGATGGAGAAAGCGGCCTTGACCACGTCAACGACAGCGTCTGGGTTGCGCTCAGCGGTTGGCTCAGCTGGGAAGATGTCGGAGACGCCACTGTTGAAGAAGCGGTGCATGCGAGCGCTGTGGCGAATGTGGTCGTAGAGATTTGCAGGCTCGTCGCCAACCTTGATGCGGACACCTGGGGTAACGCCCTGCTGGTCGGAGAAGCCAGCCTGTGCGTGCAGGGTGAAGCGGCCGCCAAAGACCTCGGAGTAGACGGCATCAAAGCTGTTGACCTGGTCGGCAATCTTGACCATGATCTGATCGGCCAGCTCGTTGGCCTCGTCGTCCTTGCCGTAAGTGCGGCTGCTGTCAAGATGCAGCAGCTCAGCGACGCACTCGCTCATGCCGGCAACGCCAAACATTCCGCAGAAGCGCTCGCGAGAAATGAGGCCTTCCTGAGCCAGGAAGCTGGTCTCAAAGAAGTTGGAATCCTCAACCATAAAGCGGACGCGCTCGTTCATGAAGTTCAGAACCTCGCCAGTTGCGGTTGGCAGCAGGTTGTTCATGAAGTCGTCAACGTTGGTTGCAAGCTTTGCGAGGCCAGGGAGAAGCACGCGGCTCAAGGTGTAAGCGCCGCCGCCCATAGGAAGAACGTTGTAGCAGCTTACGACGGTGTACTCGCCAGGGTAGGTCTCTTTGTGGATGCGGTGGTTAGCAAAAGCAGGGTTGGAGCAGACCATGGTGGTCTTGACTGCCAGGCGCATGAACTCGTCGGACGTAATCTCTGGATCGTACTTGAGAGTGAAGTTTGGAACGGCGTTCATGAGCTCGCGGTCAACCTCAAGCAGCAGTCTACCTGCGCGAGTGTCCTCTGGACCAATGTTTGCGTGGCAATAACCACTTGCAACGGTGCGGTCGATGTGGTTCAGGAAGCGGCGCAGACGAGGCTTAATCTCAGCGTCAGTCATACCCTCCAGGAACGGATCGATAATCTTGTCCAACTGGCCAACGTATACAGGGCGGCTGGTGACAGAAGGAACGTTGTCGTAGAGAGCGGCAAGGCCCCAGAGCAGGTCATCAAGGGTCTCTGGCTTGTCAAAGCGCAAAAACTCGGAACCGTTCTGAGCAAATACCTGGTAGTCAGGGCAGATGTAACGAGGACGGTAAGGAGCGTTGCCCTCACACATATCGTCAAGCGCGTGAGCTGCAAAAAGACGGTCAAACTCAGCGGTGGTCTTGATAGGGTGTTCGGAGTTCTCGGCAGCCTGAGCCAGGTGCAGAACCTTCTGCTTGTACGAGAGGTTGTCGGAAGTGATGATGTCCATGAACTCGCTCATTAGTGCTCCTTACGTTTATCCTGTAAAAACAGGTTTGTGATTGCGACGGGTACGTCGGTCGTTCCAAGTTATGGTGCACCGCATTGCGCGGCGCGCTGCCTGGGGCGAGAAGAACGGTCTTGCCCAAGCGTTGTGCCAGGTACAGAGGTTAGTCCAGAAGGTGGGATTCTCCCTCGTGTTTCATTGCATCGTCGAGGCGCTGGAACTGCCTCTCGGTAATGACAATCTTGCCGTGCTGAACAGAAACCATGCCCCTCTCCTTAAGCTCGTCGATGCCGCGGGCAACAGTTTTTGTGCTGGTACCAATCTTGTCTGCCAACTCTTGCCTGGTCAGACGCACCGTAAACGGCCACTCAACAACGCCGCGGTGAATCTGATCGCGCGTCAGCTCGCTCAGCATGTACATCAGGCGCTTGGTTCCGCTCCAGGTCAGCAGGCTGCGCTCGTAACCAGACTGACGCGTCAGATTCTTGATAATCCAGCGCGAGCGGGTGAGAAGTGCCTCAGGGTCCGAACGAATCCACTGCAGGTAGTCCTCGCGTGGAACCGAAATAAACTCGCAGCCTGAAGTTGCGGTGAGCGAGCCCAGGTAAAACGGGCTCTCGCTAATAACTTCCATCTCGCCAAAAGCAACGGGCGCACGATACTCGTCAATAACATACGTGCTACCTGCGGAATTATGCGATGTGGTGCGCACGGTACCGCGGCACAGAATGTACACGTTATCAACGCGGTCCAGCATGTGGACAAGGGTCTGTCCGGAATTAAGACGAATCTGCCTACAATGAGAAAGACGATTAGCGGGAACGCGAGAAGCCCATTTGATGATCTTCTTGCGAACGTCGGAGTCAAGACTGTCAAGGTAGGTTAGAACGTTCACACGAGACCTCGCTGTTCTTGCTTCGTAAGTCCTCATTACAGGACAGTTTTGGCTTAAGTTTGAGTAATTGTACCTGCTCCCTAAAATAAAAATAAGGACTTTTGTCCACTTTTTGAGACAATTTTCTTGAACGGTATCGGGCTGCGATTAGGTTGCGGCCAACCTACGGCCAACCAGCGGTCAACCTAAGATCAAGCTGCCGCAAGACATAAAAAGCCCCCACGTCAAATGAACTGCCTCCCATTTCTTGGACACCAGAAATAGGAGGCAGTTCAAAACACACCTAAGTCGGATAATCTGTTAAAAAGACGTATACATGACGCTGAAAATACCTCAATCATGCGGATTATCTTTATTAGGTGTGTAATATGCCCGCAATTGAGCAGAATATCTGACTTAAGTGTGTTCCTTAGGTGCGGAATTTACCTATAGTTAAATTTCTTTTATAAGTCTATTCATGTTTAAGCATATTAGATGAAGTTTATGCATAGAAATGTATATCAAGCGGTGCAACCACCTAGCTGCCTGGCTATCTTGATTAGGAACATGTCAATTCTTTAGCAAAACCTACCAAAGCTGCTGCAAGACAGAAAAAGCCCCCACGTCAAACGACGTAGGGGCCAAAAGAAATGCGATGCTAACGCGGAACTTGCACGTGTACTTTGTGCGCTTGCACGTTTGAGCACGTGCGTGCACTTATTTGCGGTTGCAGACCTCTGCAGCAACCTTTGCGCCAAGAGCAACGTTGTTGAAGACCAGCTGAATGTTGGACTCAAGGGAGTTGTTGCCGGTAATCTCAGCAACCTTTGCCAGCAAGAATGGTGTGGACTCCTTGCCGTGGATACCGTTTGCCTCTGCCTCTGCAAGGGCCTTCTCGATAGCTGCGTCGATGGTGTCCTTATCCATTGCATACTGCTCAGGAATTGGGTTGGTAACCAGAAGGCCGCTGTTCATGCCAATCTGCTGCTGGGTAGTAAAGATCTCTGCCAGCTCAGCAGGGGAGTCAACGCGGTAGTCAACGCTAAAGCCGCTCTTACGAGTATAGAAAGCAGGAAGCTCCTCGGTCTGGTAACCAAGTACAGGAACGCCCTTAGTCTCCAGGTACTCAAGGGTAAGGCCAAGGTCAAGAATGGACTTTGCACCAGCGCAAATGACCATAACAGGAGTCTGTGCAAGCTCCTCTAGGTCAGCGGAGATGTCCATGGTGGTCTCAGCGCCACGATGAACGCCACCAATGCCGCCTGTTGCAAAGACGTCGATGCCTGCCATGTGAGCAATCATCATGGTAGTAGTGACGGTAGTTGCGCCGTCCTTCTTCTCAGCGATGATAACAGGAAGGTCGCGGCGGCTAACCTTAGCAACCTCGCGACCCTTCTTGCCCAGGTAGTCAATCTCGTCAGCGGAAAGACCGGCACGCATCTGGCCGTTAATAATTGCGATAGTTGCAGGAATTGCACCGTTGTCACGGATAATCTGCTCAACCTTTAGAGCGGTCTCGACGTTCTGTGGGTAAGGCATACCGTGAGAAATGATGGTGGACTCCAGAGCTACAACAGGCTTGTTCTGCTCAAGAGCCTCTTTGACCTCGTTAGATACAACGAGAAAATCCTTCAGGTTAGACATATATACTCCAATCGTAAACGACTAATGGAACCGAAAGTAGTGCTGCGCAGACGCGCTGTGCCGTGCAGATGCGCTGTGCCGCGCAGACGCGCTAAATACCTGCGCGCTTGATAACCTCATCAACGTTGAGCTCACCGTTGATGGTGTCTTCACCCTCAATGGCCATGCTGGAAGCAGCCATGCCTACCAGGCCGGTTTGCTCAAGCGTCATGCCCTGAGTGTACGCCCAGGTAACTCCCGCCATCATGGCATCTCCTGCGCCTGTCATGTTGACCAGCTTTGCAGGAAGCAGTGGCAAGCGGACGGTCTTCTCGTGATCAGCGCAAAGAAGGCCCTTCTCGCCAAGGGAGATAAACACGCGCTTCAGCCCTGTTGCAAGCAGTGCCTGAGCAGCTTCTTCAAGGGAGGTATCGTCAGTGATCTTGATGCCCGAGAGCATCTCGGCCTCAAGGCGATTTGGCTTGAGCGTGTGAATCTTGCCCAGAACCTTCTTGAGCTTCTGTGCCTTGATGGAAGAAACGGGATCGCAGAAGATGGGGCAGGTCACGTTCTTGGCAATGAACTCGATGGTCTGCTGAGGCAGGTTGGTATCAATCACGCAAGCTGCTGCGTGCTGGATAACATCCAGGCGCTCCTCGATGCGCTCAGGGGTGACATACTCGTAAATCTGCATGTCATTGATGGCTTCCTGCATCTCACCGTGCTCATCCATAATGAAGAGGTAGGTGGATGTGGAAGCGCCCGGCACGGTAATAGAAGCATCGATGTCAATACCGCAGTCCAGGCAGCCCTCTTTGAGCTCGCGCGCACGATAGTCCTCGCCAAAAGCGGTGAGAAGACGAACGTCGCTGTCGAGAAGGGCCAGGTTGTGGGCAACATTTCTGCCAACGCCACCAAAAGACATGGTGACCTTGCCAGGGTTTGAATCTCCCGCCACAAGGGAAGTGTCTGGGCGGCCAGCAATATCCATGTTGGCAGCGCCAATCACAATAAAGTAGGGACGCTCGCTCAAGATGTAGCGGCGGCCCAAAATTGCGCCCTTTGCAGTAAGATTGGAGATGTGAACCGAAACAGAAGAACGCGAGATACCTGCACGCTCTGCAATTTCCTTCTGAGTAATGGAAGGCTGCTCTTTAATCCAGTTGAAAATCATCTGTTCTCGATTGGTGAGCATCAGGCCTCCTAGCAGCAAAAATAGAATCCGACTAAACAGGTGCTTATATAAAACTTCTAAACAGGTGCTTATCTTATTTAAGCTAGTGCTTAAATCTTGCTTTGGACAACGATAAGACAGCAGCTAGAGTCTGTAAAGAATGAATTCATTAAATTTTTCCCTGGTGAGCTCAACGATTTTCTCGCCACATTGGTTTTACCTGCTTAATTTTTCTAAGCATTTGCTGCGTACCGTTTACAGAATTTTAGTATCTGCAAACGGTTGTATCGTGAAAATCTCTCTAAATTGGGCGTCGGCGTTATGCAACTGTAATAATATATTTAATGAATAGTAATGACTCGTCCACATAAGTTAGTTCGCGCATGTATCGTGCGCAAATGCTTGTTTCGGGCGTTTTAGGAGGTAGCATGCCTAAACGTGTTTTTGTAGTTGTTCTTGATAGTTTTGGCATCGGCGAAGAGCCTGATGCGGCGGCGTACGGAGACGAGGGTAGCAATACCCTTTGTGCATGCGCAACAAGTGGTGTTCTTAATATCCCAAATATGACAAAGCTGGGCCTTCTTAATATTGATGGCGCGCTTGATACCGTGTATGACGTTGATTTGAAGCCAATTGAGTCTCCCGAGGGTGCATACGCTCGTATGCAGGAGAAATCCGCTGGTAAAGACACTACGGTTGGTCACTGGGAGATGGCGGGCGTCATTTCTCCAAAGAAGTTCCCAACCTATCCTGATGGTTTTCCACAGGAGGTCATTGAGGAGTTTGAGCAGAAGACGGGTCGTAAGGTTCTCTGCAACAAGCCTTACTCCGGAACCGATGTTATTAGAGACTTTGGTAAAGAGCACGTAGAGACTGGTGCTCTGATTGTCTATACCTCAGCAGATTCTGTTTTCCAGATTGCTGCTCATGAGGACGTGGTAAGTCCCGAGAAACTCTATGAATATTGCCGCATTGCGCGCGAGATTTTGCAGGGTGAGCACGGTGTTGCTCGCGTTATTGCTCGTCCTTTTGAGGGAGAGTGGCCATATCAGCGCACTTCTCGCCGTCATGACTTCTCGCTTGAGCCAACAGGTCCAACTATGCTTGATCGCCTTAAAGAGAACGGCTTTGATGTTCTTTCCATTGGCAAGATTTATGACATCTTTGCTCACCGTGGCATGACAGAGTTTGAGTTTACTACCTGCAATGCAGACGGAATTCAGAAGACTATTGAGGCTACCAGCAAAGACTTCAACGGTCTGTGCTTCACCAACCTTGTTGATACCGATATGATTTACGGTCATCGCAACGATCCTGTGGGATACTCCAACGCTCTTTCTTACTTTGATGAGCGCATTCCTCAAATTATTGAGGGCCTTCGTGAGGATGACCTGTTCATTATTACCGCAGATCATGGCTGTGACCCGGTAACACCATCTACTGATCACTCTCGTGAGTACGTGCCACTGCTTATCACGGGTCCAAAGGTCAAGCCAAACACCAACCTTGGTACAACCGCCACATTTGCCGATATGGCCGAGACAATCCTTGATTATTTTGGCGTTGAGCAACTTGGTGTTGGAACTTCTCACCTGTCAGAGATTCTTAAGGAGAACTAATGGCCACTACCCCAACTCCCCATAACGCTGCTGTTGAAGGCCAGATTGCTAAGACTGTCCTCATGCCAGGCGATCCTCTGCGCGCAAAGCTTCTTGCAGACACGTATCTGGAGAACGTTGAGCAGTTCAACACCGTTCGCAACATGTTTGGTTATACCGGCACCTACAAGGGACAGCCAGTCTCCGTTATGGGTTCTGGTATGGGTATGCCTTCCATTGGTATTTATTCTTACGAGCTCTTTAATTTCTACGGAGTTGACAACATTCTCCGCATTGGTAGCGCTGGCGGCCTTGCTCCTGAGGTAAAGCTTAGAGACATTGTTATTGGCATGTCTTCCAGCACTGATTCTAATTATCTATCACAGTACGGAATGCCTGGAACCATTGCACCTACCGCAGACTTTGGCCTGTTGAGCAAGGCTATTGCTGGTGCAGAAAAGCTGGGTTATCCCGTTCGCGTTGGTAATATTCTGGCAAGCGACGTGTTCTATACCGTAGACAACTCGCTTACCAAATGGGCAAGCATGGATGTTCTTGCCGTTGAGATGGAGTCGGCAGCCCTGTATCTCAACGCCATGCACGCTCATAAGCATGCGCTTACGCTGCTAACTATCTCTGATTTGCCTCTTACAGGAGAAGCACTTACTGCTGAAGAGCGTCAGACTAGTTTCACGCAGATGATGGAGGTTGCTCTTTCTGTTGTTGCTTAAGGCACTTGTTGTGTAAAGCATCGCAGATAGGCAGTTTGCCATTGCTGTTTGTTTTGGAACCATGCGGATTTTCCGCTTAAGTTAGGGGAGTTTGGTCAACTTCTCATAAAGATCCAGCACTAAAGCTGGATGTTCCCGCCACATGAGGTAAGGAGAGCACGGAATGAACAAGAACGTTTCTCGTCGTAGTTTTGTGACTGGCGCAACCGGCGCTGGCGCATTTGCAGCACTTGCAGGTCTTGCAGGCTGCAACAACCCTAAGAAGGACGACGGCGGCCAGAAGGCATCAGGTGAGAAGAAAAAGAAGCTCACCATGGTTACCGATACTGGTGGTGTTAACGACCAGTCCTTTAACCAGTCCGCTTGGGAGGGCATGACCGAGCTCAAGGACAAGAACGGCTGGGATGTCAGCTACCTTGAGTCCAAGCAGGATTCCGATTACGCAACCAACCTTGATAAGGCTGTTGACGCAGAGTCCGATCTTGTTTGGGGCGTTGGCTTTGCTATGGCAGACGCAACCCTTAAGGCTGCTAAGGACAATCCAAACACCCAGTTTGCCATCATTGACAACGGCAATGAGGCTCAGGTTGCCAACTTCACCGGCGTAATGTTCCGTGCTCAGGAGCCTTCCTTTGTTGTTGGCTACATTGCTGCTCGCACCACAAAGACTGGCAAGGTTGGCTTTGTTGGCGGCATTTCTTCCGCACTTATCGACCAGTTTGAGTATGGTTACCGCGGTGGCGTTGCTTATGCAAACAAGGAAAAGGGCACCAACGTTGAGGTTTCTGCACAGTACGCAGAGTCCTTCTCTGACGCAGCAAAGGGTAAGGCTATTGCTAACTCCATGTACTCCGATGGTTGCGACGTTGTCTTCCACGCTGCAGGCGGCGTAGGAACCGGCGTTATTGAGGCAGCTAAGGACGCAAATAAGCTTGCTATCGGCGTTGACCGTGACCAGGCATATCTTGCTCCAGAGAACGTCCTGACCTCCGCTCTTAAGCGCGTTAACGTTGCTATCGTTGAGATTTCCGAGAAGATCCTGAAGGACGGCCAGAAGGGCGGCACTACTGTTTCCCTGGGCGCTTCCGAGGACGCTGTCGGAATTGCTGAGGATCACCACCTCATGGGTGAGGACACCTACAAGGCAGCTACTGACCTTCTCGACAAGATCAAGGCTGGCTCCGTTGTTCCTCCTGCAAGCAAGGACGACCTGGACAAGTTTGTTAAGTCTTTGAGCTAAGCTCTGACTTAGTTTTTAAGCCTTAGGGTTTCTCGCCAGATGGTTTTTGACCTCTGACAGGCCCAAAAGGTTGATGAGTTTGGATTTGCTGGTGAGGGGTGCTCTTTGGCACTCCTCACCTCTCGCAAGTGTGTAAAGGAGGTGGCTCGTGGAAGTCAGTTCGGATTACGCTGTTCAGATGCATGGCATTACCAAAGTTTTTGGATCTTTTAAAGCTCTTGACGCCGTAGACCTTAACGTGCGCAAGCAAACTGTCCACGCCATTTTAGGAGAGAACGGCGCAGGTAAAAGTACGCTTATGAACGTACTGTATGGCCTGTATTCTGCTGATGAGGGCGAGGTTTACCTCAACGGAGAGCGTGTATCCATATCTGGCCCAACCGATGCTATCGCTCACGGTATTGGTATGGTTCACCAGCACTTTATGCTGGTCGAGAACTTTACTGTTACAGAAAATATTGTTTTGGGCAACGAGGTCACCAAGGCTGGTGGCGTCCTTGATCCAAAGCGAGCTCGCGAGAAGGTCCTGGAGATTGTTGAGGAATACGGCTTTGACGTAGACCCTGACGCCAAGATTGAAGACATTTCTGTTGGTATGCAGCAGCGTGTTGAGATTTTGAAGGCCCTGTATCGCGGCGCAGATACGCTGATTCTTGATGAGCCTACGGCAGTTCTTACGCCGCAGGAAATTGAGAAGCTTATTCAGATCATGCATGACCTGGTAAGCAAAGGTAAAACCATCATTGTTATTACTCACAAGCTTAAAGAGATTATGTCTTCTGCTGACGAGTGCACCATTATTCGTCGCGGCAAGTACATGAGCACCGTTGATGTCTCCAAGACATCCGAGACCGAGCTTGCAACACTTATGGTGGGTAGAAACGTTAACCTGCATGTAGAAAAGAAGCCAGCAACTCCTGGGAAGGTTGTTCTCTCTATTAAGGACCTCCACGTCAAGGACGAGCGCGGCATTGAGCAGGTAAACGGCTTTAATTTGGATATTCGTGCCGGTGAGATTGTTGGTCTTGCAGGTATTGACGGCAACGGTCAGAAAGAACTTGCCGATGCCATAAACGCACTGGTCAAACCTGAGTCGGGCACCATTGCTGTCAAGGGTGAAGAGATTCAGGGCACAACCCCAAAGACGGTTATTGACCACGCAGTTGCCACTATTCCTTCAGACCGTCACCGTTGGGGTCTGGTTCTGCCCTTTACGGTTGCCGAGAACATGGTGCTTGAGCGCCACAACGAGGAGACCTTTGGTAAGGGCATTGCACTTGACTTGGCAAAGATCAAAGAATTCACTCAGAAGCTTATTGACGAGTTTGATATTCGTCCTGCAGAATGTGCAGATCATCAGGCTGCGGGACTTTCCGGTGGTAACCAGCAGAAGGTTATTATTGCCCGTGAGGTTTCTTCCAACCCAGACGTCCTCATTGCCATCCAGCCAACTCGCGGTCTTGACGTTGGTGCTATTGAGTTTGTTCACAAGGCGCTTATTCGCGAGAGGGACCGTGGAGCAGCAATTCTGCTGATTTCCTTTGAGCTGGACGAGATTATGGACGTTGCCGATAAGATGGCAATTATTTACGCCGGCAAGAATGTTGGCGAGTTTGACCAAGGTGCTATCACTGAAGAGCAGGCTGGCCTGCTGATGGCAGGAGGTGACGCCGAGTGAGTACGCTTACAAAGATAATGAGAAAGCCCATTACGTCAGCAATTGTTGCTATTTTTGTTGGCCTGTTGGTTGCTTCTATTATTTTGGTTGTTGCAGGTTATGACCCTATCAGCTCGTTTGAAGCTCTTATTGGCGGCATGGTAGGTAAGCCAAAATACATTTCTAACGTCATTATTAAGGCAACACCTTTGCTCTTTACGGGTATTGCTGTTGCTTTTGCATTCCGCGTTGGCCTCTTTAACATTGGCGCTGAGGGTCAGTACATTGTAGGTACTATCCTCGCCGTTATTGTTGGCTACAGTCTTGATCTTCCTCCTGTGCTGCAGATTCCTGTAGTTGTTTTGGTTGGTACCGCAGGCGGCGCAGGTATTGGTGCCATTATTGGATGGCTTAAGGCTCAGTTTGGCATCAACGAGGTTATTACCAGCATTATGTTTAACTGGATCAGCCTTTACCTCTGCAACTTTGTGGTTTCTCTTCCACAGTTCCACCAGCCAAACTCAACATCTTCATATTCCATTAACGAGTCCGGCTATACCACCCTGTTCTATGGCATGAAGAATTCCGAGGACGGTGCTGAGGCAATTCGCAATATTCCAATTATTGGTGACGCTATTATGCGTACCGACGTAAACATTGGTATTTTTGTTGCTATTTTCGCAGCTATCTTCATCGGTTGGCTGCTTATGCGCACCAAGGTTGGTTATGAGATGCGCGCTGTTGGTTTTAACCGCGATGCTGCACAGTTTACTGGCATCAACGTTAAGAAGAACCTCACACTTTGCATGGCTATTTCTGGTGCACTCTGTGGACTTGCAGGCGCTCTGACTATCACCGGCATTGCTCCTCACAGTATTGCAACGCTGGCAGCATTTGAGAACAACGGCTTTAACGGTCTGTCCGTTGCGTTTATCGCCAACTGCAATCCTGTGGCATGTATTCCTGCATCCTTCCTGTTTGCTGGTCTTCTGTATGGTGGCCAGACTGTTCAGCAGGTTGTTGGTGCACCTTCCGAGATCATCAACATTGTTATTGGTACCATCGTGTTCTTCATGGCTCTGGGCGGCGTTATTCCAATGCTTGCCGACCGTCTTGATCACAAGCGTGCCCAGAAGGCTAAGGAAGAAGAGGCAAAGCTTGCTGCTCAAGTGAGTGATGCGTCCGACCCATCTCAGGAGGAGGCAAACAATGCTCACTAACCTGATTCTTCTTGTTTCCGTTACCCTCATGTACTCGACACCTCTTATTTTTGGTGCTCTGGGCGGCGTCGTCTCCGAGCGCTCCGGTGTTGTCAACATTGGTATTGAGGGCATGATGGGCGTTGGCGCCTTTGCGGGTGTTGCAGGCAGCTACCTCACCGGAAACCCTTGGATTGGCTTCCTTTGTGCAGGTATTGCAGGCGGCCTTATTGCGCTTCTGCACGCCATGGCATCCATTACGTTTAACGCTGACCAGACAGTTTCTGGTGTTGCAATTAACCTGCTGGCACCTGGCATTGCTCTGTTTGCCTGCCGTCTTTTGTTTGATGGCGCTGCAATGTCTCCAGCAGTCAACAAGCTTCCAAAGCTTTTTGGCGAGGGTGCCTTTAACGACACACCTTATTCCAGCTTGAACGTAGACATTACCGTGGTACTTGCACTTTTAACCGCCCTTCTCGTCTGGTTTGTGCTTTACCGTACCAAGTGGGGCCTGCGTATTCGCTCCGTTGGCGAGCATCCACACGCATCCGAGACGCTGGGCATTAGCGTTCGTAAGACTCGCTACCTCTGCGTTATTGTTTCTGGTGTTCTTGCAGGATTTGGTGGCGCTTCTGTAACGCTGGCAATTATTTCTCAGTTCACTCAGACCGCTATTTCTGGTCAGGGCTTTATTGCACTGGCTGCGGTTATCTTTGGTAAGTGGAAGCCTCTGAACACCTATGCAGCTTGCCTGCTCTTTGGCTTTACTCAGGCACTTGCAATTCTTCTTGGCGGCGGCGCAACTCCAATCCCAAGTCAGATTATTGCAATGCTTCCATACTTCATTACCATCATTACGCTGGTCCTCTTTGTTGGTAAGTCCGTTGCGCCTAAGGCAGACGGTGTGCCATACATCAAGGGAAGTCGTGCATAATGGCAGAGGTAGAGGGTTCTTGCCACGTTTCTAACGAGGCTCTTGTTCAGCTTGCTATTGAGGCGCGCAACCACGCCTATGTACCGTACTCTCACTATGCTGTTGGAGCTGCGCTTTTGTGCTCCGACGGCATGGTATACGGCGGCGCCAACCTAGAAAACGCTGCGTATACGCCTTCCAACTGCGCTGAACGCACGGCGTTTTTCCGCGCGGTGTTTGAGGGTCGCAGGGATTTTGTGGCCATTGCGGTTGTGGGCGGTCCTGAGGGAGAAGCTCCTACAGCTTGGTGCACTCCTTGCGGCGTATGCAGGCAGGTTATTCGCGAGTGGTGCGATCCTGCAACGTTCCGTATTGTGCTGGGCAAGGCAGATGCAGCTCCTTGCGAGTATCTGCTCCAGGACATTTTGCCTATGGGATTTGGTCCCGAGGATCTGGGTGGGTCCAGTCCTGCAGGTGCATCGGGTGACGACGCCGTGAAGGATGCCGACGGTGGCCACGAGCACGGTTGTGGCTGCGGGTGCAGCGAGCACGGCAAGAGTAACCAGTAAGCTGCGGTGTCAAGCAGCCTGCGCTTTCGGGTGCAGATAACCTGGTAGGTTGCATGAAATTGCGAGCCGGTAGAGTTTCTCGCTACCGGCTCTTTTACTAGAGAGTTAACGCGAACGGCAACGAACGCGCCTGACGGCGCCGCGAACAGCAACGAACGCGCCTGACGGCGCCGCGAACGGCAACGAACGCGAACAGCAACGAACGCGAACAGCGAAAAGAGGTTCAACTATGCGCATGTACGACGTGATTGAAAAGAAGCGCGACGGCGGCGAGCTTACCGACGCCGAGATTGATTACTTTGTCTCGGGCTATGTAGCTGGGGATATTCCCGATTATCAGGCCTCCGCGCTGGCGATGGCCATTTTCTATAAGGGCATGACCGCGCACGAGACGGCTCACCTGACCATGGCAATGGCCGAGTCCGGCGACATGATGGACCTCTCGGCAATCCCTGGTATCAAGGTTGATAAGCACTCTACCGGCGGCGTTGGCGATAAAACCACGCTGGTAGTTGGCCCGCTTGTTGCATCTCTGGGCGTCAAGGTTGCCAAGATGAGCGGCCGCGGCCTGGGTCACACGGGCGGTACGCTGGACAAACTTGAGGCAATCCCAGGACTTTCCATTGAGATTTCCGAGCCAGACTTCTTCAAGCAGGTCTCCGAGATTGGCGTTGCTGTTGCAGGTCAGACGGGCAATCTTGTTCCAGCCGACAAAAAGCTTTACGCGCTTCGCGACGTTACCGCAACGGTTGACTCGGTGCCTCTGATTGCATCGAGCATCATGAGCAAGAAGATCGCTTCCGGCTCCGACTGCATTTTGTTGGACGTCAAGTGCGGTTCCGGCGCCTTTATGAAGGACGTTGATTCTGCAATTGAGCTGGCAGATGCCATGGTTTCCATCGGCGAGCACGTCGGCCGTACCACTGCAGCCCTGATTACTGGCATGGACCGTCCTCTTGGCAAAAACGTAGGCAACTCCCTCGAGGTCATCGAGGCAGTGGCCACGCTTAAGGGTGAGGGTCCTGAGGATCTGACCGATGTCTGCGTTGAACTTGCTGCAAACATGCTTAACCTCGCAGGTAAGGGAAGTGTTGAGGACTGCCGCAAGCTGGCTCGTCAGCAGATTGCAAACGGCGAGGGCCTGGCTAAGCTGGCACAGATGGTCAAGGCTCAGGGTGGCACCGACGAGGTCATCTTTGACACCACCAAGTTTGAGGCCGCGCCATTCCGTCGCGACATTGTGGCCGAGACCAGCGGATATATCACATCCATGAACGCTGAGCTGGTGGGCATTTCCTCCGTTGCTCTGGGCGCTGGCCGCGAGAAGAAGGGCGATCCAATTGACCCAGCTGCTGGTATTATCCTTGAGCGCAAGACCGGCGATTATGTCGAGAAGGGCGATGTTATTGCAACGCTTCTGACCTGCGATGAAAGCCGTCTTGATGAGGGCGAGCGCATCTTCCGTGAGGCTCTGGTCTTTGGCGAGAACGTTCCTGAGCTGGAACCGCTGTTCTTTGCACGCGTCTCCAAGGACGGCGTCGAGCGCTTCGCGTAAATGCAGGTAGCGGCCGCGCGGCTCCGCGGGGGTCCGAGCTCCACATAACATGCAGGTGAAGAGCGCGCGAGCTCCGAGCTCCACATAACATGCAGGTTAGACCGGTGTTCACGCAGGTGGGCACCGGTTTTTTGTGTGGTAACAGTGTCGTGTGCGGGCAAACTCGCAGGTCAGTGCGCGAAGCGCCGGCGGCGAGTGCACGGGTTTCTCGCCAGGCGCGCCATAACAGCATGCGCGCCTAAAAAGTGCAAAGAATCTGTATTTTGAATACAGATTCGTTAACGAAATCAGGCAAATCCACAGTTTCTTTTACATTTTTAGGCTTGAATTCTCAAAGCAAGTGCAACGTTTGGTGATGGTAGACTTCCCAAGGGCACTTCCAACCCAGGCGCTTACGTGGCCTTAAATTGAGTTCATT